>NZ_JBVIIT010000010.1:0-198333 GCF_055569615.1 Streptomyces sp. NPDC031379
CCGTCGCCCGCCTCCACATCGGCCTCGGATCCGAGGAATCCCTCAGCCAGACCGACAAGAAGGCCAGCTTCTACTACAAGGACCTCCTCGTCTGAGCGAGGTCACAGGGCGTCCGCCGCCCGCAGGACGGACCGCGCCAGGCGGCCGTTCTCCACGGCGGCGCCCACCCCGGAGGGGAAGGCGAACCGGCGCCGGGTGCAGCCGTAGGCGATCTGGGTCTCCGGGTCCGCGAAGCCCAGCGAGCCGGTCGCCCCGCTGTGCCCGAAGGTGCCCTCGCCGAGGAACGGATAGATCCCGGCGAGGTGCTCGAAGCCGAGCGCGAAGTGGTCCGTGGAACCGGTGACCAGGTCCGGGCCGCCGGGCGTGCACAGCCCGCCGAAGAGCGCGGCCGTCTCCGGGGTGAGCAGGGGCGGCCTGCCGTCCACCGTGCTGACGGCGGCCGCGTACAGGCCGGCGACCCCGCGCGCGTTGCCCACCCCGCCCGAGGACGCGGGACCGAGGGCCCGTACCCGGGGGTGGTTGCCGAAGGCCACGAGGTCGGTCGGCTCGGCCCCGTGCGCGTTGAAGGCGATGCCCCGGACGCTGTCCGGCGCGGCCGCCCGCTCCTTCAGCCGTGCGGCCTCCTCGGGCGTCGGTACCAGCGGCTGGACCTCCACCCAGCGCGCCTCCGCCCCGGCCGGCAGGCCCAGGTGGTGGTCGAGCCCGTGGGGCGCCCGGACACGCTCCTCGTACACCTCCTGGAGCGTCCGGCCGGTCACCCGGCGCACCACCTCGCCGGTGAGCGCACCGATGACGAAGGCGTGGTAGCCGTACCCGCTCCCCGGCTCCCACAGCGGCTTGCGGCCGGCCAGCCGGGCGGCGATGAGCCGGTCGTCCGTCAGCTCCTCGACCGTGAAGGCCTGTTCCGCGTCGCCGACGCACCCTTGGCGATGGAGTACAGGGTCGTCAGGGAGTCCCCGTCGATGCCGTCGCCGCCCCACAGGTCCACCACGCGCAGCCCGTGCCGGGACACCACCCACTGCGCGCCCGGATCGTCCCGCTCCTCGGCGAGGACCGCCGCGAACTCCTCGCGAACGCCCTCGAATCCCTCGGCCACCGTGCCGTGTACGTCGATCGGTATGCGTTTTCCCCCTGTCCCGTGATCACCTCGGGGTCCACCGACAGGACGGATCCGCCCGTCATTCCCCGGCGGCGCCGCGAAGTCCTCAGGAAGCGTCCGGCGTCGGCCGCGGAGGCCGCAGGGTCATGGTCTCCCCGCACGCGTCGATCGCCGTGGTCCTGCGGTGCGCGTCCACGACGGGGACGACCGTACGGTCGGAGTCGCGCGGGGCCCAGAGCACCGCCTCGCTCTGCCGTACGCAGTACGCACCCGCGCCCTTCGCGCCGCGGGGCGTGTACCGGAGGTCCACGGTCACGCCCGCCTTCCCGGGCACGGAGAGGGACGCGGGGTGCCCCGCGCCGGCACCGTCGATGGTCTCCGCCTTCCCGTTGTGGATCTCCACGCCCGGATAACCGTCGAACACGCAGGTGCCCGGGCCCTTGTTGACGGCGGTCAGCCGCGCGTTGGGCCGCTCCCCGTCCTTGTCCGTGCCGTCGAGCACGGTCAGCGTCCACTTCAGCGAAGTGGTCCGGCACGGCGGTACGGCCGCGTCGGATTCGGCGGTGGTGGTGGTGCCGCAGGCCGTCAGGGCCAGGCCGGCCGTGAGTGCGGCGAGGCCGCCGGCCAGTCGAGTCGTCGCTCGCATCGTTCCCCCTGGAAGATGTGCGGTCGGTCAGGTGCCGGGGTGGACCAGCGTGTGCTCGGTGCCGAGGGCCCTGGTGCGCGTGTCGGCGTACAAGGTGGTCTCCCCGTCGGACCAGCGGACGATCAGGTCGTCGGCCACGTGGTCGGCGGTGAGGTCGCCGGCCGTCATGACCTGGGCGTGCTCCCACAGGCCGTTCGGGCCGCGCATCCGCACCTTGGTGCCGAGCTTGGTGGCAGAGGTGCCCGCGTAGGTGTCGAGCGCGCCGTCCGCCCAGCGCACGAGAACGTCCCAGCGGGCCGTGCGGCCGAAGTTCCCGCCGGTCAGCAGGGCGGCCCTGGTCCAGGTGCCGTTCGCCGCGCGGAGCTGCTTGACGGTGCCGAAGGTGCCGGCGCCGACCCCGGTGTGCACGGTCACATGCCCGTCGGACCAGCGGGTCAGCAGGTCGGTGGCGCCCTTGGTGCCGTGGAACTGACCGGCCGTGAACTGTACGGCGTTCTTCCAGCCGGAGCGGGGGCGTGCCATCCGGATCTCCCGGCCCAGGCCGGAGGCGTCGAGGTCCGGGTACAGGGAGACCTCGCCGTCGGACCAGCGCACCAGCAGGCCGGAGCGACCGGTGCCGGTGAAGTTCCCGGCGGTGACGGTCCGGACGTGCGTCCAGGTGGAGTTGGCCTTCCGCACCCGCTTCTCGGCGCGGAAACCACCCTCGCCGTCGCCGGGATGGAGGGTGACCCCGCCGTCGGACCAGACCACGAGCAGGTCGCCGCGCCGGTCGCCGGTGTAGTCGCCGGAGGTCAGGAGGGCGGCCTTGCGCCAGCGGGTCGCGCCGCCCGCCAGCTTCTCTCCCAGGCCCTGGTACGGCGGCAGGTCGGCGGGCGGGGTCCGGTCGGCCACGGCGTAGCCGAGGAGGTCGGCGGCGTCCGCGCCGAACGCGGGGGCGTAGCTGATGTAGTCGACGTCGGCGTCGTTGCCGCCGCCGTTGTAGCCGCCGAGGTTGCCGATGACGTGGCCGGAGCGCGCGTCGTCCTTGTAGTCGGTGATCCACGGGCTGCCGGACACACCGCCGTAGTAGCCGCCGCACGTCATCGACATCTGCCGGTAGCCGCGCAGTTGCTTCGTCGGCACGGTGCACTTGACGGCGCGTCCGGCGCCGTTGTGCCGGTGCGCGGGGTATCCGACGACGGTGACCTTCTGGTGGGTGTAGCCGGAGGGCCGGGTGAAGGTCAGTCCACCGCCCACGGCGTCCTGGAGGGACGTGCCGTGCTGGTTGGCCGAGACCCGGGCGAACGCGGTGTCCAGATCGGACGAGGCCTTCTTGGTGGTCGCCGAGCCCCGGTCGGGCGTGTAGCGCGGGTCGGTGAACACCCGCTGGATGTGGAAGACGCCGTACGGCTGCTGGTCGGGGCCCGCGCCCTTCACGAACCGCGGCACGAAGAGGTAGTCGCTCCTCATGTTCAGCGCGCAGTGGGCGGCGGTGAGGACGATGTTGCGCGCCGGGGTGTCGAGCACGCTGCCGGTGCAGTGCCAGGTGGTGCCGCTCGGCCCGTCGGAGCCGAAGAACGTCCCGACCAGCCGGGTCCCCTTGAACATCGTGCCCTGGGGCCGGCGTGCCGCCGCGCTGCCCGGCCGCACCGGTTCGGACGGCGTGCGGCGCAGCGCGTCCAGCGGCTGGGCGTCCGCCATCCGCTCGGCGGTCCAGAACCGTGCCGCGTCCCGGGCCTCCTGCCCGGCGGAGGCCAAAGACGGTGCGGACGAGTCGGCCGGTGCGGCCGGAGGTGGCGCGGGCGCGTCGGCCCGGGCCGCTGGGGCCGAGACCCCGAGCGCCGCCGCGCACACGGCGGCGACGGCCGCCCGGCGCCCGCCGCCGTACGCGAACAGGCGTCTTCCGTACGAGAACAATGGTGCTCCCCCTGATCGATGGAACCGGACCGGAGGGAACGGCGGTGCGGTGCGACGCTGGTCAGGCGTGCACCGGCGGCTCGTGCCGGCCGTCCTCCGCGACGGTTCCCCCGGTCATGGGGGGTGATCTTCGCACAGACGCGCGAAACGGGCCACTACTGCCGGTATCCGCCGAGGAACCGTCCGATCCGGCCGATCGCCGCCTCCAGGTCGTCGGCGTGCGGCAGGGTGAGGATCCGGAAGTGGTCGGGGGAGGGCCAGTTGAAGCCGGTGCCCTGGACGACCTGGATCTTCTCCCGCAGCAGGAGGTCGAGGACGAACTTCTCGTCGTCGTGGATCGCGTGGACCTTGGGATCGATGCGCGGGAAGGCGTACAGCGCGCCCTTGGGCTTCACGCAGGACACCCCGGGGATCTCGTTGAGCTTCTCCCACGCCACGTTCCGCTGCTCGTACAACCGTCCGCCGGGCACGGTGAGTTCACGGACCGACTGGCGGCCGCCGAGCGCGGCCTGGATGGCGTACTGGGCGGGCGCGTTGGCGCACAGGCGCATGGAGGCCAGCATGGTCAGGCCCTCCAGGTAGTCCTTCGCGTGCTGCCTGGGGCCCGTCACGACCAGCCACCCGGAGCGGAAGCCCGCCACCCGGTACGTCTTCGACAGGCCGCAGAAGGTGAGGACCACCAGGTCCGGGGCGAGCGCGGCGGCCGAGTGGTGGACGGCGTCGTCGTACAGGATCTGGTCGTAGATCTCGTCGGCGAACACCATCAGGCCGTGCCGGCGGGCGAGGTCCAGGATGCCCTCGACGACCTCCTTCGGGTACACCGCGCCCGTCGGGTTGTTGGGGTTGATGATGACCACGGCCTTCGTCCGGTCCGTGATCTTCGAGGCCATGTCGGCCAGGTCCGGGTTCCAGTCGGCCTGTTCGTCGCACAGGTAGTGGACCGCCTTGCCGCCCGCCAGCGTGGTCACGGCCGTCCAGAGGGGGAAGTCCGGTGCGGGGATGAGGATCTCGTCGCCGTCCTCGACGAGGGCCTGTACGGCCATGGAGACCAGCTCCGAGACACCGTTGCCCAGGAAGACGTCGTCGACGTCGACTTCGAGGCCCAGGTTCTGGTAGCGCTGGGCGACGGCCCGGCGGGCGGAGAGGACGCCGCGCGAGTCCGTGTAGCCGTGGGCCTGCGGCAGCATCCGGATCATGTCCTGGAGGATCTCGTCCGGCGCCTCGAAACCGAAGGCCGCGGGATTGCCGGTGTTCAGGCGCAGCACGCTGTGCCCCGCCTCTTCCAGCGCGTTGGCGTGCTCGATCACCGGGCCGCGGATCTCGTAACAGACCTCGCTGAGCTTGTTCGACTGCCGGAATTCCATGCGCCGCTTCCCCTCCGCCATCTGGTGTTGCTTGGTTTTACCAAGTTAGAGCTTGGAAAGTCCAACAACGCGTCTAGACTGCGTCGCATGTCACCTCGCCGAAGCTACGACCAGTACTGCTCCGCCGCCCGCGCCCTCGACCTGGTCGGCGACCGCTGGACCCTGCTGATCGTCCGGGAGTTGCTCGCCGGTCCCCGCCGCTACACGGACCTGCACGCGGACCTGCCCGGCGTGAGCACGGACGTACTCGCCTCCCGGCTGAAGGACATGGAACGCGACGGACTCGCCACCCGACGGAGGCTGCCTCCGCCCGGCGCGGCGTACGTGTACGAACTCACGGCACGCGGACAGGAGTTGCTGCCCGTGCTGCAGGCGCTGGGGACATGGGGCGAGGGGGAACTGGGGGAGCGGCGGCCGACCGACGCGGTGCGGGCGCACTGGTTCGCGCTGCCGCTGCTGCGGGCCCTGGAGGGGGAGGGCGTGGTCGAGGTGCGGCTGGACGAAGGGGAGTTCCACCTGCGGACCGGCGCCGGGAGCGGGCCGGTGTACGGCGACGGGCCCGCGCCCGGCGAGGCGGAGGCACGGCTCGCGATGGACGCGGCGACCTGCGAAGCCGTCGCCCGGGGGGAGCTGGACCTGCGGGACGCGGTGCGGGCCGGACGGGTGACGGTCACCGGCGACGGCACACTCGCCGAAGCACTGAGACAGGCATGACCGCTCACCGGGCACCGGGCGAAAAGGGGAAGGCCCGCCGGTGGGCGGGCCTTCGTCGACGTCGGCTCACACGTTCGGTGGCACACGGGGCGGCCGCCCCGCTCCCCGCGTCAGCGCGTACCCGCCGATACCGGCGAGCGCGGCCAGGACGCCGCCGATCGCCGTCCACACCCAGCGGTCGGACCACCAGCCGGAGGACCAGCCGTCGTCCGAGCCGAAGCTGGACAGCACGGCCGGCTTCGAACCGTCCTCGTCCTTTTCGGACTTGACGGCGATCCCGGGGACGAGCGGCTTGCCCAGCGAGCCGTCCACCGCCGCCGCGCCGCCGATGTCCTTGGAGTCGACGCGGACCTCGGCGCTCACCGGCTGGCCGAGGTCGGAGGCGCCGAGGCCCACCACGGTCAGCCGGATGTAGTACGTGCCCGGCAGCGGGTCGTCGGCCCACGGCTCCGACCAGCCGCGCACCGTGCGCAGCACACAGGCCAGCTCCACCGAGGAGGAGCCCTGTGCGGCGGTGCGGGTCTGGGCACCGTACTGGCAGGCCTGGCGGCGCCGCAGCCCGTCGTACACGTCGAGCTGCCAGGTCTGCGAGCCGTGCGTGTCAGGGAGCTTCACCGTCGCCTTGACGGTGGGACGCTGCCCGGTGTCCGCCGGGAACGACCAGTACAGGTAGTCGCCCGTGGAGCCCGACGCGGTGGCCTGCTGGCCCTGCTCGATCTCCGTGGCCGTGCGGAAGGAGGTGCCCGCCCGGGTGGGCGCCCTGCCGTCGTCGGAGGCGCTCGGGGAGGGCGAGGAGTCGGCGGCGGCCGGCCCGGCGGCCAGCCCCAGCGCCAGCAGCGCGGCGCCCAGCGTTCGTGTGATGCGCATCAGTTCGTCCTCCAGACCGCGAGCCGCCAGCGCGACAGCCAGCCCCACAGCAGACCCGCCACGAAGCCGACCAGCACCAGGGCGCCCAGCAGCCACCAGCCGCGGCCGAGACCGAAGGCGGCCACGTCGTGGTGTCCCGACGGCCCGTCCACGACGTCGACGGTCAGCTCCAGCGGCAGACCCGGCGTGGTCTTCACGCCCGCGGCCGCCGAGAACGCCTGGGTGACCTGCAGGCACACGGTCTCCGTGGGCGCCGTGTCGTCATCGCTGTCCGGCTTCGGATACCGCAGCCCGGTGGAGATCACATCCGTACGGCCGTTGCCCGCCGCCTCACCGCGCACGATCTCCCGACCGTGCGAGGTGACCGCCCGCAGCAGCACCCCGTAGTCCGGGTCGACGGCCCGGTCGTCCGCCACGCTCACGGAGGCGCGCAGCTCCTGGCCGGGGTCGACCTCCACCTTGTACCAGCGCTGCTGCCCGAACTCCACACGGTCGGTGTACAGGCCGGACTTGAGCGCCGGCGCCTTCTCGCACCGGTCCGCGCCCTCGGCCGCCACCGGCGTGACCACCGGATCGGCAGCCCGGTCGACCAGCTGCCCCACCCGGTCGCTCAGTTCCTCCTTGTGCTGCACGGAGGTGTAGGTACCGCCGGTCGCGTCCGCGATGCAGCTGAGCTGGTCGCGGGTCTTGGCGTCCGGCACCAGGCCGAGGGTGTCGATGGTCAGCCCGATGCCCTTGGCCGCTATCTCCCGCGCCACTTCGCACGGGTCGAGCGGCTGGCAGGTGTCCTCGCCGTCGCTGATCAGCACGATCCGGCGGGTGCCGGCACCGCCGTTCAGGTCGTCCGCCGCCTTCAGCAGGGCGGGTCCGATCGGCGTCCAGCCGGTCGGCGCCAGCGTGGCCACCGCCGTCTTCGCCTCGGTCCGGTTCAGCGGGCCGACCGGGTAGAGCTGCTCCGTGTCCTTGCAGCCCTCCTTGCGGTCGTCGCCGCGGTAGTTGGCGCCCAGGGTGCGGATGCCGAGTCGGACCTCTTCCGGGGTCGCGTCCAGCACCTCGTTGAAGGCCTGCTTCGCCGCGGCCATCCGGGTGCCGCCGTCGATGTCCCGGGTGCGCATGGAACCACTGACGTCCAGCACGAGTTCGACCTTGGGAGCGGCCTGCTCGGTCTCGTCGGCGGCCGCTCCGGCGGGGAACGCGATCCCGGCCGTCAGGGCGGCGAGGAGGGCACAGACTCCCGCCGCCAGCCGTTGTCTTCTGATCATCGCCGGATCCTATTGATCAGATGTACTCCGCTTCAAAACGGCAGGTCGCGCGAGGCGGGATGACATGACGTCAGCTCGGTACCGGGAACGGGGCCGAGCGGGGGTGGGGCAGGGTCGTCCAGAGGTCACCGCCGTGGCCGGGTGTGAGCCGCATCAGCGTCAACGCCTTGACCGGCAGCGGACCTTCGCGCAGGACCGCCAGGTCCGGGGAGCGGGGCAGATCGGGCAGGGCCGCCTCCAGGGCCGCGGCCAGGGCAGGGCCCGAGCCCGCCGTGCCCGCCAGCGCGCCCGCCACCAGGGAGCCGAACAGCTTGCGCCGCAGGGCGGTTTCGTCGTCGGTGATCAGGCGTCCGGTCAGCGCGGGCGGGGTGATGCCGTGGCGGGCCAGGCGGGCGGGGCTGATGCGGATGTCGGCGAGGTCGCGGTAGACGAGACGCAGCGGGGTGCCGTCGGCCGACAGGATCACCAGGAGGTTCTGCCCGTGGGCCTCCAGGGCCACCCCCAGGTCCAGCAGGCGCAGGCCCACGGTCAGCGCCAGGCGGGCGAAGCCGGCCAGCCAGACGGCGGAGCCGGGGAGGCCGGTGGTGGCCAGCGCGGCCACCGGCAGGACCTGTTCGCCCGGTGCCGCGTACGTCTGCGGCGACTCCCGCAGCAGTGCGGCCAGGTCGGGGGAGCCGGCGGTGGCCGCGCCCAGGGTGCGGGTGACGTGCAGCAGCCCGTCGGTGCGCGCCGCCAGCTCCGTCGCGAGGGACGTCAGCGCCGCGGACGCCTCGACGGAGTACGAAGAGATGTCCCGCACCGAGGACGTCAGCCGGGCGCTCAGCGCGGTCTTCACATGCGGGCCGCCGGGCAGGGCCAGGGTGCGCAGGGACATCAGCGGGTGCGCCGACCGCCAGGGGGCGCACGACCGCTTCAGCACATGGGCCGCCTGCCAGGGATGCACCGGCAGCAGCAGCCGGCCGCCGTCCCGCAGTTCCGCCGGCCAGTCCCCCGACACCAGGCACTCCGCCGCCGGCACCGGCACCGTCCCCAGCTCCACCGACGGCCGGTGCTCCGGCCCGTACGCCAGCTGGTCCGCGGCCGAGAATCCGGGACGCGCGCGGCAGTTCGGGTGGAACGGATGGCCGTCCACCACCCGCTGCTCCCATTCCCAGTCTTCCCCCCGGCCTTCGGCCGGGGGGACCCCCACCGGCCACTCCTTCGGGTGATCGGCGCCCGCCCGGGACAGTGCCAACGAGGCGGTGCTGTCGGCCAGTTCGGCGGCGAAGGACGACGCGTGCGGCACCGCGAGGCCGGCCATCAGCCGCGCCGGGTCGTCGTAGCGCTCCTGGCCCAGATACACGGCCGTGACGTAAGCGCCGGTCGCGTAGGGATCCGCGTGCGGCCCGTGCAGCGTCCTGCCGTCGGCCAGCCGCAGGGCGAGGCCGTGGGCCCCCTCGCCCCGGTCGGCGACCCATGGCAGGGGCTCGTGCGCGAGCGCCCGCCACAGGCGGGTCAGCACGGCCGCGCGGGCGCCCGGCAGCTCGGCCCGGTACCGGGGCAGCAGGCCGGGCCGCACGGCGGCCAGCTCCGCGGCCAGCCCGTCGTCGGCGGTGGGGGAGTGGGACACGGTCGGCTCCTCGGGTACGGGCACCACGGCACGATGGTCAGGGACGACAGACATATGGTCGGGGACGACAGACATACTGAGCGGGATCGGGCCCAGCACGAAGAACGAATGGATCGCGTGGACCTCAACCCCCCCACCGACACCGTCGGCCGGCGCGCCGACGCGTACGCGGCCGCCCCCCTGCTCAACTGCCTGCTGCGGGAGGTGGCCCGGCAACTCCCCGGCCACGACGGGGAACGGCCGGTCTACCGGCTGCCCGGCAGCGGCCGGCTCCTGCGGGTGCGCGGCGGCCGCCGGCCCGCCGGCCCCGAGGTGCACACCGCCGGGGCCTGGCACCCCGTCGGCCACACCGAACTGGTCAAACTGGTCGCCGACGAGCTGCGCCGGCACACCGGGCTGCCGGGCGGCGACCTGCCCGCCGAGATGATCGACAGCCGGGAGGCCGTCGCCGCCCTGCTCACCGCCCGCGAGCGGGCGGCGGCCCCCGCGGACCCGTACCTGCGCTCCGAGCAGTCCCTGCTCACCGGCCACCCGTATCACCCGGCCCCCAAGGCGCGCGGCGGCGGTCCCGTCGCGTCCTGGCTGCCCTACGCCCCCGAGGCCCATGCCCGCTTCCCGCTGGTGCTGCTCGGGGTCCGCGAGGACCAGGTGGCCGAGGAGGGCGACACCCGTGCCCTGGACGCCCTCGGCACCGCCCCGCCCGGCTACCGGTTGCTGCCCGCCCACCCCTGGCAGCTCGCCCTCGTCGGCCGCGACCTCGCCCCGGCCTTCGCCGACGGCCGCCTGCTCCGGCTCGGCACGACCGCCTTCGACATCTGGCCGACGGCGGCGGTGCGTACGGTGTACGAGCCCCGGCGCGATCTGTTCCTGAAGTTCAGCCTGGACGTGCGCATCACGAACGACGTCCGCCGCCTGTGGCGCCACGACCTGCGCCGGCTGCGCCGCACCGACCTCGCCGCCGAGCACGCCTTCGCGGCGATGGGCCCGCCCGCGGCCTGGCTCAGCGACCGCGGCTACCGCACCGCCGCCTTCGCCTTCGAGGAGCTGGCCGTCCTCGTCCGGGACGGTCTGCGCGGCCACCTGCTGCCGGGCGCCACCCCGCTGCTCGCCGCGGGCCTCGCCGAGGGCTTCGACGGCAGCCCGCTCGCCGCCGCGGCCGATCCGGCGGCCTGGTGGGAGGCCTACCTGCGCCAGGTCGTCCCGCCCGCCCTGACCGCCTTCGGCGACCACGGGGTCGTGCTGGAGGCCCACCTGCAGAACACCCTGGTCGCCGTGGACGCGGCCGGAACGCCCGTACAGGCGCTGTTCCGGGACGCCGAGGGCGCCAAACTGCTGCCGGAGGTCTCCCGGGCCGCCGGCTGGGAGCGGCTGGTGTACTGCCTGGTCGTCAACCACCTCGGCGAGATCGCCGCCGCCCTCGCCGAACACCGTCCCGGCTTCGACCCCTGGCCCGCCGCCCGTCGCGAACTGGCCCGGCACGACCTGCCCGAGATCCCCGCCCTGCTCGCTTCGCCCACCCTGCCCGGCAAGACCAACCTGCTGCTGCGCTGGACCGGCGCGGACGGAGCGGCGGCCCGCTACCTGCCCCTGCCCAACCCGCTGGCCGGCGGGTGACCGTGTTCTAGGCTGGCGGGTGTGCTGCGCGACGTGACTGCTGTTCGATACGTGACCCCGCTGCGGTCCGGCGGCTCCGTCCCCGGAGTCGTCGAGGCCGACGACCTCGGCACGTACGTCGTGAAGTTCACCGGTTCGGCACAGGGGCACAAGGCGCTGGTCGCGGAGGTGATCGTCGGGGAACTCGCCCGTGCGCTCGGCCTGCGCTTCCCCGAGCTGGTCCTGGTCCACTTCGATCCGGCCGTCGCCGCCGGCGAGCCGCACCAGGAGGTACGGGAGCTGCACGCCGCGAGCGCCGGCGTGAACCTCGGCATGGACTACCTGCCGGGGGCGCGGGACTTCACCCCGGACATCGCGAGGTTCTTCGAGGTGGACCCGCTGGAGGCCGGCCGGATCGTCTGGCTGGACGCGCTGACCGTCAACGTGGACCGCACGGTGCACAGCTCCAACCTGATGGTCTGGCCCACGCTGGGTACCGCGCCCCCGCGCCTGTGGCTCATCGACCACGGCGCCGCCCTCGTCTTCCACCACCGCTGGGACACCACGACCCCCGGCAAGAAGTACGACTTCCGGCACCACGCCCTCGGCCACTACGGCCCCGACGTACGGGCCGCCGACGCCGAACTGGCGCCCCGGGTGACGGAGGAGCTGCTGCGCGGGATCGTCGCCGAGGTGCCGGACGCCTGGCTCGCCGAGGACGCCGGGTTCGCCACCCCCGACGACGTCCGGGACGCCTACGTCGCCTACCTCCTGGCCCGTGTCCGGCTCTCGCCCGAGTGGCTGCCCACCGACTTCCCGACCCGCGAGGAACTCGCGGTCGAAGAGGCCGCCCGCGCGGCGAAGACGCAAGCGGGCCGCCCGGCCTGGCTGAAACGGGTCCCCGACCTGCACGGCAAGCCGGCGGCGGAACAGGATTGGTCGGTGCACCTGACATGACAGATGGGCAGCGGGTCCAGATCGAGTACTGCACCCAGTGCCGCTGGCTGCCCCGCGCGGCCTGGCTGGCGCAGGAGCTGCTCACCACCTTCGAGGCCGAGCTGACCGAGCTGGCTCTGAAGCCCGGAACCGGCGGCGTCTTCGTCGTCCGGGTGAACGACGAGGTGGTGTGGGACCGCCGTGAGCAGGGCTTCCCGGAGCCCACGGCGGTCAAGCGCCTCGTACGCGACCGAGTGGCCCCGGGCAAGCCCCTGGGCCACTCGGAACGCTCGGAGTAGGCGTCAGCCGGCCAGCTGCTCGTACGCCGGCAGGGTGAGGAAGTCGGCGTAGTCCTCGTCGAGGGACACCTTCAGCAGCAGGTCGTGCGCCTCCTGCCAGTGCCCGGCCGCGAAGGCCTCCTCGCCGATCTCCTTGCGGATGCCGTCGAGTTCCTCGGCGGCGACCTTGCGGGCCAGCTCGGGCGTGGCCCTGTCGCCGTTCTCGAACTCGACGCCCGCGTTGATCCACTGCCAGATCTGGGAGCGGGAGATCTCGGCGGTGGCCGCGTCCTCCATCAGGTTGAAGATGGCGACCGCGCCGAGCCCGCGCAGCCAGGCCTCGATGTACCGGATGCCGACCTGGACGGCGTTGACGAGACCGTTGTACGTCGGCCTGGCGTCCAGCGAGTCGATCGCGATCAGGTCGGCGGCCTCGACGTGCACGTCCTCGCGCAGCCGGTCCTTCTGGTTGGGCTTGTCACCGAGGACCTTGTCGAAGGACTCCATGGCGATCGGGACCAGGTCGGGGTGGGCGACCCAGGAGCCGTCGAAACCGTCGCCCGCCTCCCGGTCCTTGTCGGCGCGGACCTTCTCGAAGGCCACCTTGTTGACCTCGGCGTCCTTGCGGGACGGGATGAAGGCCGCCATGCCGCCGATGGCGTGCGCGCCGCGCTTGTGGCAGGTGCGCACGAGGAGTTCGGTGTACGCCCGCATGAACGGGGCGGTCATCGTCACCGCGTTGCGGTCGGGGAGGACGAACCTCGCCCCGCCGTCGCGGAAGTTCTTCACGATGGAGAACAGGTAGTCCCAGCGGCCGGCGTTCAGGCCCGAGGCGTGGTCGCGGAGTTCGTAGAGGATCTCCTCCATCTCGTACGCGGCCGTGATCGTCTCGATCAGCACGGTGGCGCGGACCGTGCCCTGCGGGATGCCGACGTGCTCCTGCGCGAAGACGAACACGTCGTTCCACAGCCGGGCCTCGAGGTGCGACTCGGTCTTCGGCAGGTAGAAGTACGGGCCCTTGCCGAGGTCCAGCAGGCGCTTGGCGTTGTGGAAGAAGTACAGGCCGAAGTCGACGAGGGCGCCGGGCACCTGGCGGCCGTCGGCGTCCACGAGGTGGCGCTCGTTCAGGTGCCAGCCGCGCGGGCGCATGACGACGGTCGCCAGCTCCTCGGCCGGGCGCAGGGCGTAGGACTTGCCGGTGCGCTCGTCCGTGAAGTCGATGTTCCGCGTGTAGGCGTCGATCAGGTTGGCCTGGCCGAGGATCACGTTCTCCCAGGTGGGCGCGGAGGCGTCCTCGAAGTCGGCGAGCCAGACCCGGGCGCCCGAGTTGAGCGCGTTGATGGTCATCTTGCGGTCGGTCGGGCCGGTGATCTCGACGCGCCGGTCGTTCAGCGCGGCCGGGGCCGGGGCGACCTTCCAGGAGTCGTCCGCACGGATGGCGGCCGTCTCGGGGAGGAAGTCGAGCGTGGAGGTGCGGGCGATCTCGGCGCGTCGTGCGGCCCGGCGGGCGAGGAGCTCGTCACGGCGCGGGGTGAACCGCCGGTGCAGCTCCGCCACGAAGGCGAGCGCCGCGTCCGTGAGGACCTCTTCCTGCCGGGGCAGGGGCTCGGCGTCGACGATGGCCAGCGGGGACGGCGCTGGTGCGGACATGAGCTGTCACTTCCTTCAGCGGTGGCACCGGGTGCCAAGTGGCACGAATAGGGCAATCAGCGCCGACTGTGCGGGCAGGCGCTTCTGAACAGTGGATAGTAGTTTCCTCATCGTGGAACTTCAATGGTTTGTTGATGTCGAGATTCTCTGAGTCGAGGCAAGGTGGCGCCCAGTGCCACCCCGTTCACTCAAGGTGGCTCAGGTCGGCCTCGGTGTCGATGTCGTACGGCTCGGCCACGTCCGCGCACTCCACGAGCCGGATCGCCGCCGCGTGCTCCTTCAGGTAGGCGCGTGCCCCGCGGTCTCCGGTGGCAGTCGCCTCGATGCCCGCCCAGTGGGCCGCGCCGAAGAGCACCGGATGCCCGCGCGTCCCGTCGTAGGCGGCCGAGACCAGCGAATTCTCGCCCTCGTACGCGCCGAGCACCCGGGTCACCGCCGCGGGCCCGATGCCGGGCTGGTCCACGAGACTCACCAGGGCCGCGCGCACGCCCGTACCGGCGAGCGACGCCAGCCCCGCACGCAGGGACGAACCCATTCCCTCGGCCCACTCCGGGTTGTCCACGAGCACGCAGCCGCCCAGCTCGGCGCGGTCTCTCACCTCGTCCGCCCGGGCGCCCACCACGACGTGGATCCGCCGGCAGCCGGCCGCGCGCAGCACGCCGACCGCGTGTTCGACCAGGGGCCGCCCGCGGTGCTCCAGCAGCGCCTTGGGCCGCCCGCCGAGCCGCCGGCCCCCGCCGGCGGCGAGCAGCAGCCCGGCGACATCCTCCCGATGATCCTGGTTGTGCGTCATGGGTCCTGCATACCCGACGACGGCGGAAGCGCCCGGATTTCCGGTGCCGATTCCGATGGGCTGAATTTCGGTCCGCGCTGTGGCGCTCCCGCACGGGGTGGCGTTTACTGACCCGCGCACGACGGCGTGTCAGGGGGAGGGCTGTGTTGCGGAGCTTGGGGCAGAGGCCGGTGACCGGCAGCGACGAGGACCCGAGGGTGACGGAACTGCGGACCGCCGTGTCCCGGCTGCGCCGCGAACTCGCCACGCTCCCGGCGGAGTTCCCCGACCGGGCCATAGCCGAGGACGAACTGGCGGCCCTCGCGGCGATGGCGGCGGGCGGTCTCCCCGAGACCCCCCGTCTGCGCCGCTCCCTGTTACTGATCGCGGGCGCGATCGGCTCGGTCAGCGCGCTGGCGCAGGGTCTTTCGGGGGTCCGGCAGGCGGTGGACCTGTTCGGGGAGCCGTCGCGGGGCTGAGCGCGCCTGTCCAGGGGGGAGAGCTGCGCGACGGGAAGGACCGGGTCGAGTCGGGGCTCCGGCGAACCGTGCGACTCGAGCGGGTGGGCCGGCTCCGGGGCGCGGGGAACCGCGCGAAAGGCGACCGCGGGCCCGCGGCCGCCGCTCCTTCGGCGGTCCCCTCTCCTCAGGCGCCCGAACTGGCCAGCGCCTGGGACAGTTCCAGGGCGACCTGCTGCAGCACCGGCACGATCTTCTCCGTCGCCGCCTCCGTGACGCGGCCCGCCGGCCCCGAGATGGAGATCGCGGCCGCCGTCGGGGAGTCCGGCACGGACACCGCGAGGCAGCGCACGCCGATCTCCTGCTCGTTGTCGTCGACGGCGTACCCCGCCTGCCGTACGTCCTCCAGCGCCGCCAGGAAGCCCTCCGGCGTGGTGATCGTCTTCTCCGTGGCCGCGGGCATCCCGGTTCGGGTCAGCAGTGCCCGCACCTCGTCGTCCGGCACCCCGGCCAGCAGGGCCTTGCCCACTCCGGTCGAGTGGGGCAGCACCCGCCGGCCCACCTCGGTGAACATCCGCATGGAGTGCTTGGACGGCACCTGTGCCACGTACACGATCTCGTCGCCGTCCAGCAGCGCCATGTTCGCGGTCTCGCCGGTCTCCTCCACGAGCCGGGCCAGGTACGGCCGCGCCCAGGTGCCGAGCAGCCGGGAAGCGGACTCGCCGAGCCGGATCAGCCGCGGACCGAGCGCGTACCGCCGGTTCGGCTGCTGACGGACGTACCCGCAGGCGACCAGCGTGCGCATCAGCCGGTGGATGGTGGGCAGCGGCAGCCCGCTGGTCGCGGACAGCTCGCTCAGGCCGACCTCGCCGCCCGCGTCCGCCATGCGCTCGAGCAGGTCGAAGGCGCGCTCCAGGGACTGGACCCCGCCTCCGTTGGAGGACTTGGCGGAGTCGGTGGTGCTGGCGCTGGACGTCGGCACGGCGCGTTCCTTTCGGGGCTGGCGGAGGGCAGAAGCCTACCCGGCAGCCGGTTGACTCCCCGCTTGTGCGTAGCTACGTTCTGCCTGCTGGAATTCTAATTCCGCGTTGTGGAAACGTCCAGAGTGGGGGCGGGTGTCCTGCTGTCCGGAAGTGTGCCCCTTGACGGCGGAGAAGTGGGAGTGAAGACTCCTTCAACAGAACGTTGAATTCCGTTACGTGGGTGTAAATCCCGTTTCGCGGACGTAAAACGGCGGTACAGAGAGGGGTTCGGGTGTCCGACGCTGAACTGGTGCTGCGCTCGACGCGCGTCATCACTCCGGAAGGGACGCGGGCCGCCACGGTCGTCGTGTCCGCCGGGAAGATCACGGCTGTTCTGCCGTACGACGCCGAGATCCCGGCCACGGCCCGGCTGGAGGACGTAGGCGACCACGTCCTGCTGCCCGGCCTGGTCGACACCCACGTGCACGTCAACGACCCGGGCCGCACCGAGTGGGAGGGCTTCTGGACCGCCACCCGCGCGGCGGCGGCCGGCGGCATCACCACCCTGGTCGACATGCCGCTCAACTCGCTGCCGCCGACCACGACCGTGGATCACCTGCGGGTGAAGCGCGAGGTCGCCGCCGACAAGGCGCACATCGACGTCGGCTTCTGGGGCGGCGCCCTGCCCGACAACGTCAAGGACCTGCGCCCGCTGCACGACGCCGGTGTCTTCGGCTTCAAGGCCTTCCTGTCCCCGTCCGGCGTGGACGAGTTCCCGCACCTCGACCAGGACCGGCTCGCCCAGTCCCTGGCGGAGATCGCCGGGTTCGACGGGCTGCTGATCGTGCACGCGGAGGACCCGCACCACCTGGCCGCCGCCCCGCAGCACGGCGGCCCCCGGTACGCCGACTTCCTCGCCTCCCGCCCGCGCGACGCCGAGGACACCGCCATCGCCGCCCTCATCGCGCAGGCCCGGCGGCTGAACGCGCGCGTGCACGTGCTGCACCTGTCCTCCAGCGACGCGCTGCCGCTGATCCGCGCCGCCCGCGCCGAGGGCGTCCGCGTCACGGTGGAGACCTGCCCGCACTACCTCACCCTCACGGCCGAGGAGGTCCCGGACGGCGCCAGCGAGTTCAAGTGCTGCCCGCCCATCCGCGAGGCCGCCAACCAGGACCTGCTCTGGGAGGCCCTCGCCGACGGCACCATCGACTGCGTGGTCACCGACCACTCGCCCTCCACCGCCGACCTCAAGACCGCCGACTTCGCCACCGCGTGGGGCGGCATCTCCGGCCTCCAGCTGAGCCTGTCGGCGATGTGGACCGAGGCCCGCGAGCGCGGCCACGGCCTGGAGGACGTCGTCCGCTGGATGTCCACGCGGACCGCCGCCCTGGTCGGCCTGGCACAGAAGGGCGCCATCGAGGCCGGCCGCGACGCCGACTTCGCCGTCCTCGCTCCCGACGAGACCTTCACCGTCGACCCGGCCGGCCTCCAGCACCGCAACCGGGTCACCGCGTACGCCGGAAAGACCCTGTACGGCGTCGTGAAGTCCACCTGGCTGCGCGGCGAGCGCATCGTCGCCGACGGCGAGTTCACCGAGCCGAAGGGCGCGCTGCTCAGCCGCCCCCAGTGAGCCACCCCCACGCACCCGCACCCGCCGACTTCCCGAAAGGAACCCCTGATCACCGTGACGGCGCAGCATCAAGCAAGTAGGGCCAGCTTCACCGGCGACGCGAACCCCTACGGAGGCGGCGACCCGTACGCTGACTACCGCACCGCCGACTTCCCCTTCACCCAGTACGCCAACCTCGCCGACCGGCAGCTCGGCGCCGGCGTCGTCGCCGCCAACGACGAGTTCTTCGCCCAGCGCGAGAACCTGCTGGTCCCCGAGCCGGCCGAGTTCGACCCCGAGCACTTCGGGCACAAGGGCAAGATCATGGACGGCTGGGAGACCCGCCGTCGGCGCGGCGCCTCCGCCGAGCACCCCTGGCCGACCGCCGAGGACCATGACTGGGCACTGGTCCGCCTCGGCGCGCCCGGCGTGATCCGCGGGATCGTCGTCGACACCGCCCACTTCCGCGGCAACTACCCGCAGGCCGTCTCGGTCGAGGGCGCCTCCGTACCCGGCTCCCCCTCCACGGAAGAACTGCTGGGCGACGACGTGAAGTGGACGACCCTCGTCCCGCGCACCCCGGTCGGCGGCCACGCGGCGAACGGCTTCGACGTCACCGTCGAGCAGCGCTTCACGCACCTGCGCGTCAACCAGCACCCCGACGGCGGCATAGCCCGTCTGCGCGTGTACGGCGAGGTCGTCCCCGACCCGAAGTGGCTGGAGGTGCTCGGCACCTTCGACGTGGTCGCCCTGGAGAACGGCGGCCAGGTCGAGGACGCCTCCAACCTCTTCTACTCCCCGGCCACCAACACCATCCAGCCGGGCCGCTCCCGCAAGATGGACGACGGCTGGGAGACCCGCCGCCGCCGCGACCAGGGCAACGACTGGATCCGCTACCGGCTGGTGTCCGGGTCCCAGATCCGCGCGATCGAGATCGACACCGCCTACCTGAAGGGCAACAGCGCCGGCTGGGCCTCGGTCTCCGTGAAGGACGGGGAGGACGGCGACTGGGCCGAGATCCTGCCGCGCACCCGCCTCCAGCCCGACACCAACCACCGCTTCGTCCTGCCGCGGCCGGCCGTCGGCACGCACGCGCGTGTCGACATCTTCCCCGACGGCGGCATCTCCCGGCTGCGCCTGTTCGGCTCCCTGACCGAGGAGGGCGCGACCCGGCTCGCCGCCCGCCACCAGGAACTGGGCGGCTGACCCGTCCCCCCACGCGCGCGGGGCGCCCCGGCCGGACAGCACCGGGGCGCCCCGCGTGTCACTCGCGCGGACCCCGTTCCCACGACCCGGAACTCTTCCGTCCGTCTGCCGCGTTCTTCTCCTCGTGACCCTTAAGCAAGAGATCGTCGGCAACGCCATGCAGATGGCGGTCGTCAACCTGTACCCCGGCCAGACCGTGTACTGCGAGGCCGGGAAGTTCCTGTTCAAGACCACGAACGTGACCATGGAGACGCGGCTGTCCGGCCCGTCGGGCAACGGCAACGGCGGGCAGCCGCAGAACGGCTCGGGCGGCGGCATGGGCGGCATGCTGCGCCAGGCCATGGGCACCGCCATGCAGGTCGGCCAGCGCATGCTCGCGGGCGAGTCGCTGGCCTTCCAGTACTTCACCGCCCAGGGCGGCGAGGGCACGGTCGGCTTCGCGGGCGTGCTCCCCGGCGAGATGCGCGCCCTGGAGCTGGACGGCACGCGCGCGTGGTTCGCGGAGAAGGACGCCTTCGTGGCCGCCGAGTCCACCGTCGACTTCGGCATCGCCTTTCAGGGCGGCCGCACGGGCATGAGCGGAGGCGAGGGTTTCGTCCTGGAGAAGTTCACCGGGCAGGGCACGGTGATCATCGCCGGCGCGGGCAACTTCATCGACCTGAACCCGGCCGACTTCGGCGGCCGCATCGAGGTCGACACCGGTTGTGTGGTCGCCTTCGAGGAGGGCATCGAGTACGGCGTCCAGCGCGTCGGCGGCCTCAACCGGCAGGGGATCATGAACGCCGTGTTCGGCGGCGAGGGCCTCTCCCTGGCCACCCTCGAGGGCAACGGCCGGGTGATCCTGCAGTCCCTCACCATCGAGAGCCTCGCCAACGCCCTGAAGAAGGCCCAGGGCGGCGACAAGCAGGGCCCGACCGGCGGACTGTTCTCGACCCACTCCGGCTGAACCGATGAGTCGCGGGTGCGTGCGGGGTCTGAGCTGGTGACAGCGGACCCCGCACCCGGAAGAAGGCACCCGCCATGGGCAAGCTCGTCTCCACCGTGTTCATCACCCTCGACGGCGTCCACCAGGCGCCCGGCGGCCCCCGGGAAGACCCCAGCGGCGGCTTCACCCAGGGCGGCTGGAGCCATCCGTACGGCGACGACGACTTCGGCCGGTTCGTCACCGAGGTCTTCGGCGGCGTCGGCGGCTTCCTGCTCGGCCGCCGTACGTACGAGATCTTCGCCTCCTACTGGCCGAAGGTGACCGACCCGGCCGACCCGGTCGCGTCCAAGCTGAACGCACTCCCGAAGTACGTCGTCTCCGCCACGCTCCGGGAGCCCGCGTGGCAGGGCACCACGGTCGTCAGCGGCGATCTCGCCAAGGAGGTCGCGGCCCTCAAGGAGCGCACGGACGGTGAACTGCAGGTCCACGGCAGCGGCGCGCTGGTCCGCTCCCTGCTGGACCTGCGGCTCGTCGACACCCTGCACCTGCTGACCTTCCCGGTCGTCCTCGGCGCCGGCCGCCGCCTCTTCGCGGACGGCGCGGTCCCCACCCGCTTCACGCACCGGGCCGGCCGCGTCACCGGCTCGGGCGTCTCCATCCAGACCTACGACCTCGCGGGCAGCCCCGAGTACGGATCGTTCGACCTCCCCGAAGAGGCGTAGGCCGCACGTCCTGCGGGTCGGGGGCCTCGCCCCGCGGCCGACGACGGCCGTGGGGGGAACGGGGCGAGGGGCTCTGTGCCGACCGGACGGTGCCGGTCGTACGGCGGACCGGCCGACCTCAGCAGTCGAAGTCGATGAGCTTGAACGTCGCGTAGTGGTCGGACGTGTAGTAGTCCTCCTCGGTCTTCTCGCCGGTGACGATGCGGCGTGCGCCGCGCGTGGGGGAGCCCGGCGTGATCACGGTGTACTCGTGGTAGTAGCCGGACGTCTGGCTGGGCAGGACGCCTTCGCGGTTCGAGAAGACGGTGCCGTCCTGCGAGTACGGGAAGGGGCCGCCCTGCTCGATCAGGTCGAGCGTGTCGTACGCCTGGGAGGGCAGGGCGCTGTGGCAGATGCTGCCGACCGCGGCGTTCGCCGTGGTGGCGGAGACGGTGCCACCCACGAGGAGGGCGGACAGGATCGTGGCTGCGGCGCCGATCCGAGCGGCGCTGTGGGGGATTCGCATGCCCTCATGGTGACGCGCGTAGAGCGTGGCATGTCAATGACAACTTCGCGGTTTCCGCCGTCAAGTCCGATGATTTTTCAGGACGTTAACCTGACCGGCCGATGGCTCCATGACACCTGCACACGCCGTTCACCGGCGCACCACCGGCAGCGGCGCGGCGGCCCGCGCACTCAGCCGGCCCCCTGGCTCTCCGCGGCGGCGAACAGCGCGAACGCGAGCACCACCAGGGCGACGCTCGCGTAGACCTCGTAGCCGTCGAGGAAGCCGAGCCGCTGCACGAGTCCCACGTGCCAGTGCGTGAACTCGTGCACCAGGCCCAGCGCGCCCTGCACCAGGGCGAGGAATCCGAGAAGTTCCAGCAGCTGTTTCATGCCACGACTCTCGCCCCGCGGCTTGCCCGCACACATCGGCCGAGGGACGGCTCCCTCACCGCCTTAAGGCTGCTCCGCCGCGGCCCCGCGCCATCGAAAGTCCACGGTGGTGCGACTTTGGTCGGCGATCCCGTGCGCGCGACGGCCACGGGGACCGGCCGTGCGTAGATTTGCCGACCGTGAGTATTGACGAGCCGGCCCGGACGCCGCAGGCGTTCGCGGGCCGCCGGTGGCTGTTCCCCTCCGCCCTCATCCACGAGCTGGACCCGGACGCCCGCGCCTCCGGCCGCCGGCCACGGCGCACCGCGCGCGACTGGGTCGTCGACTTCACCTGCTTCGTGCTGGCCGTCGTCCTCGGCCTGGCGGCCGCACAGTCCGTGCCCGACGAGCCCGGCCTGCCGCACTCCCTCGCCGTCCTCGACCAGGCGCTCGGGGCCCTGGCCTGCGCGGCGGTCTGGCTGCGGCGCCGGTGGCCGGTCGGGCTCGCCGCCGCGATGGTCCCGCTCGGCCTGCTCTCCAACACCTCGGGCGGTGCGGCGATGGTCGCCCTGTTCACGCTCGCCGTGCACCGGCCCTTCCGGTACGTGGCCTGGATCGGCGGCGTCGACCTCGCGCTGGTCCCGCTCCTGTACTGGCTGCGGCCCGACCCCGACCTGCCCTACGCCGCCGTCGTCGCGTTCACCGCGCTGCTCACCGTGTCGATCACCGGCTGGGGCATGTTCGTCCGCTCCAAACGGATGCTGATGCTGAGCCTCAGGGACCGGGCCCACCGGGCGGAGACCGAGGCACGGCTGCGCGCCGAGCAGGCCCAGCGCCTGGCCCGCGAGGCCATCGCCCGCGAGATGCACGACGTCCTCGCCCACCGGCTCACCCTGCTCAGCGTGCACGCGGGTGCCCTGGAGTTCCGGCCGGACGCGCCCCGCGAGGAGATCGCGCGGGCTGCCGGGGTCATCCGGGAGAGCGCCCATGAGGCCCTTCAGGACCTGCGGGAGATCATCGGCGTGCTCCGGGCCGGCGAGTCCGACGACGCGGCGGGCGGCCGGCCGCAGCCCACGCTCGCGGCGCTGGACGCCCTGGTCGCCGAGTGCCGGGAGGCGGGCATGAACGTCTCCCTCGACCACCGTGTCGCCGACCCGGCCGCCGTCCCCGCCTCCGTCGGCCGCACCGCCTACCGCATCGCCCAGGAGGCCCTGACCAACGCCCGCAAGCACGCCCCCGGCACCGAGGTCACGGTCCGCCTCACCGGTACCCCCGGCGACGGCCTGACGCTCACCGTCGGCAACCCGGCCCCGCCCTCCGAGGTCCCACCGGTCCCCGGCTCCGGCCAGGGTCTGATCGGCCTCACGGAACGCGCGACCCTGACGGGCGGACGCCTGGAACACGGCACCACGGCCGCCGGCGGCTTCGAGGTACGGGCGTGGCTGCCGTGGGCGGAGGCGGCATGAGGCCCCCGCCGGCAACCCGCGTCGGCCCTCCCCGGAGCCCGGAGCCCGGAGCCCGGAGCCCTCTTGGGCCCTGCCCGGACCTTGAGCCGGCAGCCGGCCTGTCTGGGGCCTGGAGGCGCCTTGTTCGGGGGCCTGGAGCGGGCATCCGCACTGTCTGGGGCTGGGTTACGGGCTGTCGGGGACGCGGAACGGCGTCTGGCCTGTCTGGAGCCCGGTGGCGCCCTGCCGGGGCCTGGAGCGGGCATTCGCGCGGCCGGGGCCGGGTTGCGGGCGCGTCCGGGGACGGGGTGCGGGTTGCCGGGCACTGGGTGCCGGCCTTCTGCCTGTCTGGGGCCTGGTGGTGCCTTGCTCGGGGTCCTGGAGCGGGCGTTCGCGCTGTCCGGGGCCGGGGTGCGGGCTGCCGGGCGCCGGGAACGGCAGCCCGCCTGTCCGGAGCCCGGGTGCACCTCGCCCGGGACCTGGAACCGGCATGCTCCCCGTCCGGGGCCTGGATATGCCCTGCCGGGGACGCGGAACCGGCATCCGGCCTGTCCGGAGCCCGGTTGCACCTTGCCCGGGACTCGGAACCGGCATGCGCCCTGCCGGGGACGCGGAACCCGCATCCACCCCGGTGGAACCCGCATCCACCCCGGTGGGGCCCGCATCCACCCCGGTGGGGCCCGCATGAGCCTCGTCGGGACATCGGTGTCCGGCGATCGCCCCGCCGTTGTCCGTCCGCCCGTGATTTCGTAGCCCCATGACTGCCACGCCGATCAGACTTCTCCTCGTCGACGACGACCCCCTCGTGCGGGCCGGGCTGGCTCTGATGATGGGCGGGGCGGAGGACATCGAGATCGTCGGGGAGGCTGCCGACGGCGCGCAGGCCGAGGCCCTCGTGGAGCGCACCCGGCCGGACGTCGTCCTGATGGACATCCGCATGCCGTCGGTGGACGGACTCACCGCCACCCGGCGGCTGCGCGCACGGGCCGACGCACCGCAGGTCGTGGTGCTCACCACCTTCCACGCCGACGAGCAGGTGCTGCACGCCCTGCGCGCCGGCGCCGCCGGTTTCGTCCTCAAGGACACCCCGCCGGCCGAGATCGTGGCCGCCGTGCGCCGGGTCGCGGCGGGCGACCCGGTCCTGTCGCCCGCCGTCACACGCCAGTTGATGCGGCACGCGGCAGGCACCGCGGCCGGCACCGCCGCCGACGCCCGGAACGCACGCGCGCGTGAACGGCTCGCCGTGCTCAACGACCGCGAGCGCGAGGTCGCCGTCGCCGTCGGCCGCGGACTCGCCAACGCCCAGGTCGCCGCCGAACTCTTCATGAGCGTGGCCACCGTCAAGACCCATGTCTCCCGCATCCTCGCCAAGCTCGACCTGGACAACCGGGTGCAGATCGCCCTGCTGGCCTACGACGCGGGGCTGTTGGAGGACGGGCACTAAGCGGCCGCCCCAGGCGTTGTCCCGGTACCGGGACGCGCCCGGGGGCCTCGGGGGAGTCCGGAAGGGGAGCGATGGACAGCCAACAGGTGGTCGATCTGCGGGAGTTCGAGGAGAGTCTGCGCAGCGATCCCCATGCGGTGTACGCCCGCCTGCGCGACCAGGGCCCCGTGCACCGGGTCCGGCTGCCGGCAGGGGCCGAGGGGTACGAGACCTGGCTGGTCGTGGGGTACGAAGAGGCGCGCGAGGCCCTCGCCGACCCCCGGCTGGCCAAGGACGGCGAGAAGATCGGCTCGGTCTTCCTGGACGAGGAGAAGATCGGCAAGCACCTGCTGGCCACCGACCCGCCTCAGCACACCCGCCTGCGTGCACTCGTCACGCGCGTGTTCACGATGCGCCGGGTGGAGCGACTGCGCCCCCGGATCCAGCAGATCACCGACGACCTGCTGGACGAGATGCTGCCGCGCGGCCGCGGCGACCTCATCGACTCGCTCGCCTTCCCGCTGCCCATCACCGTCATCTGCGAACTCCTCGGCGTCCCGGACATGGACCGCGCGGAGTTCCGCAAGATGTCCACCGAGGTGGTCGCACCGACCGACGAGGGCACGGAGTACGACGCGGTCGTCCGTCTCGCCGAGTACCTCACCGGGCTGATCGCGGACAAGCGCTCCGCCGGACCGACCGACGACCTGCTGAGCGACCTGATCCGCACCACCGACGAGGGCGGCGACCGGCTCTCCGCGCAGGAACTGAGCGGCATGGCCTACCTGCTGCTCATCGCCGGTCACGAGACAACCGTCAACCTCATCGGCAACGGCGTCCTCGCCCTTCTCACCCACCCTGACCAACTGGCCGCCCTGCGCGCCGACATGAGCCTCCTGGACGGCGCCGTCGAGGAGATGCTGCGCTACGAGGGCCCGGTGCAGAGCGCCACCTTCCGGTACGCCGCCGAGCCTCTGGAGATCGGCGGCACGGCCATCGGGCAGGGCGAGCAAGTGGTGGTCGGCCTCACCGCAGCCCAGCGCGACGGCGACCGCTACGCCGATCCGCACCGGTTCGACATCCGCCGTGACACCCGCGGCCACCTGGCCTTCGGCCACGGCATCCACTACTGCCTGGGCGCACCCCTGGCCCGCCTGGAGGGTCGTATCGCCGTCGGCACCCTCCTGGAGCGCGCTCCCGGCCTCGCGCTCGACGGCTCGCCGGGCGAGTGGCTGCCGGGACTGCTGATGAGAGGGATGCGCAGCCTTCCGGTGCGCTGGTGAGCGGCCCGGGGAGTCAGCCGGAGGACGGCCCCGCCCGGTCGGGTATCTCCGCCAGCGCCACCGGCCGCCGCTCCCGGCGGGAGATCTCGCAGGCCTCGGCGACCCGCAGCGCCTGCAGCGCCTCCCGGCCGTCGCAGGGGTTGGGCCGCTCGCCGCGCACCAGCTCCACGAAGGCGGCCAGCTCGGCCTCGTAGGCGGGCCCGAACCGCTCCAGGAACCCCGTCCACGGCTTGTCCGCGGGCGGTGGGCCGGTCGGCTCGGTGGACGCGAGCGGCGTACGGTCGTCCAGCCCCACCACCACCGTGTCCCGCTCGCCGGCCAGCTCCATGCGCACGTCGTAGCCCGCGCCGTTCAGCCGGGTCGCCGTCGCCGAGGCCAGGGTGCCGTCGTCCAGCGTGAGCAGCGCCGCGCCCGTGTCGACGTCACCGGCTTCGCGGAACATCGCGGGACCGGCGTCCGAGCCGGTGGCGTAGACGTCGGCCACCTCACGGCCGGTCACCCAGCGCAGCACGTCGAAGTCGTGGATCAGCGTGTCCCGGAACAGCCCCCCGGACAGCGGCAGCCACTCCGCCGGGGGAGGGGACTGGTCGCAGGTAAGGGCCCGTACGGTGTGCAGCCGCCCGAGCCGCCCCGAACGCACCGCCTCCCGGGCGCCGGCATAGCCCGCGTCGAACCGCCGCTGGAAGCCCATCTGCAGCACCGTCCCGGCCGCCTCGACCTCGGCGAGCGCCTGCAGCGTGCCCGGCAGATCGAGGGCGATCGGCTTCTCGCAGAAGACCGGCAGACCCGAGCGGGCCGCCCGGCCGATCAGTTCGGCGTGGGCCGCCGTCGCCGCGGTGATCACCACCGCGTCCACGCCCCACCTGAACACCTCGTCCATCCCCGGCGCCGCCGTCTCGCCCAGCCGGTGGGCCAGCTCCTGCGCCCGCGCCGGGTCCGCGTCCGTCAGGATCAGGGACCCGACCTCGCGGTGGCGGCTGAGCGTCCGCGCGTGAATGGTGCCGATGCGGCCCGTACCGATGACCCCGATGCGCATGGAAACAAAGTGAGGGCGGACCCGGCATGCTGTCAATGCGTATGTCCGGACAACCGGACTACACAACTTCCCGTCAACCCGTCACGGGGATACGCTCGGGCCCGTGCCGAAACCAGATGTGGACCCGACCGTGGCGCTCGACCTCCATGTGGACCGTAGCTCCCCGGTGCCGTTGTACTTCCAGCTCTCCCAGCAGCTGGAGGCCGCCATCGAGCGGGGCGGCCTCACTCCGGGCAGCCTGCTGGGCAACGAGATCGAGCTGGCCGCGCGGCTCGGCCTGTCCCGGCCCACCGTCCGCCAGGCCATCCAGTCGCTCGTCGACAAAGGGCTTCTCGTCCGCCGCCGGGGCGTCGGTACCCAGGTCGTGCACAGCCAGGTCAAGCGCCCCCTGGAGCTGAGCAGCCTCTACGACGACCTCGAGGCGGCCGGCCAGCGCCCGGCGACCAAGGTCCTGGTCAACACCGTCGTCCCCGCCTCGGCCGAGGTCGCCGGGGCGCTCGGGGTCGCCGAGGGCGGCGACGTCCACCGCATCGAGCGCCTGCGCCTCGCGCACGGCGAGCCGATGGCCTACCTGATCAACCACCTGCCGCCCGGCCTGCTCGACCTGGACACCGACCAGCTGGAGGCCACCGGGCTGTACCGGCTGATGCGCTCGGCCGGGATCACCCTGCACAGCGCCCGCCAGTCCATCGGGGCCCGCGGGGCCACGGCCGCCGAGGCGGAGCGGCTCGCCGAGCCGGAGGGCGCCCCGCTGCTCACCATGCAGCGCACCACCTTCGACGACACCGGCCGCGCGGTCGAGTTCGGCGACCACACCTACCGTCCGACGCGCTACTCCTTCGAGTTCCAGCTGCTCGTACGTCCGTGACACCCCCCGGCATGCGTCGCAATGTCCGGACAATGTGACCGGCGTACGGTCCCCGGTCGCGTCATGGGTGTTCCCTGTGTTCGATACTGAAGTGTTTGGGGCTGGTGAGGTCACCGCCGGGACACGCCGACGGTGAGGTCGCCCGCCCCTCACGCACGTCGGAGCAGACCAAGAGCACAGCAAGAAGGGCACGGCCTCGTGGCACGGTTTCGGACCTGGGTAGGCATAGCGCTGGCGGGGGCACTCTCCGTGTCCCTGGCGGGGTGCAGCAGCACCGGCGGCAAACGGGCCGAGGACGCCCGCAAGGCGGCCGCGGCCCAGGGCAGGGCGGCGGTGAACACGCCCCGCTGGACCTTCGCGATGATCACCCACTCGGGAGACGGTGACACCTTCTGGGACATCGTGCAGAGCGGTGCCAAGCAGGCCGCCGTCAAGGACAACATCAACTTCCTGTACTCGCACGACGACGAGGCCCAGCAGCAGGCGCAGCTGGTGGACGCGGCCGTGGACAAGAAGGTCGACGGCATCATCGTCACCCTCGCCAAGCCGGACGCCATGAAGGCGGCCGTGGCCCGCGCCGAGAAGGCCGGTATCCCGGTGATCACGGTCAACTCCGGCTCCGAGGAGTCCAAGGCCTTCGGCGCCCTCACCCACATCGGCCAGGACGAGACCATCGCCGGTGAGGCCGTCGGCGACGAGCTGAACGAGCGCGGGAGGAAGAAGGCCCTGTGCGTCCTGCACGAGCAGGGCAACGTCGGCCACGAGCAGCGCTGCGACGGCGTCGCCAAGACCTTCCGCGGCACGCTGCAGAAGCTCTACGTCAACGGCACCAACATGCCCGACGTGCAGTCCGCGATCGAGGCCAAGCTCCAGGCCGACACCTCCCTCGACGCCGTCGTCACCCTCGGCGCGCCCTACGCCGACACCGCCGTGAAGGCGAGGACGGACGCGGGCAGCAAGGCCGAGGTCGACACCTTCGACCTCAACGCCAAGGTCGCGGCCTCGCTGAAGAACGGCACCCTCGGCTTCGCTGTCGACCAGCAGCCCTACCTCCAGGGCTACCAGGCGGTCGACCTGCTGTGGCTGTACAAGTACAACGGCGACGTCCTCGGCGGCGGCAAGCCGGTCCTCACCGGCCCGCAGATCATCACCAAGGACCAGGCGTCCGCGCTGGCCGAGTACACCGAGCGGGGCACCCGATGAGCGCCACCTCGGAGCGGACGGCCGACGGAGCGCCCGACAGGACACCCGGGCAGACGCCCGGCAAGGGGCCGGGCAAGACGGCCGACGAAAGGATTCTGCAGACCTCGCCGCTGCGGAAACTGCTCGCGCGCCCGGAACTGGGCTCGGTCGTCGGCGCGCTCGCGGTCCTCGTCTTCTTCGCCGTCGCCGCCGACGGCTTCCTGCGCGCGGCCAGCCTCAGCACGGTCCTGTACGCGTCCTCGACCATCGGCATCATGGCCGTACCCGTGGCCCTGCTGATGATCGGCGGCGAGTTCGACCTCTCGGCGGGCGTCCTCGTGACGTCCTCGGCGCTGATCTCCTCGATGTTCAGCTACCAGATGACGGCGAACACCTGGGTCGGCGTGGGCGTGTCCCTGCTGGTCACCCTGGCCATCGGCGCCTTCAACGGCTTCATGCTCACCCGCACCAGGCTGCCCAGCTTCATCATCACGCTGGGCACCTTCCTGATGCTGACCGGCATGAACCTCGGCTTCACCAAGCTGATCGACGGCACGGTCTCCACCAAGACCATCGCCGACATGGAGGGCTTCCCCAGCGCCCACGACGTCTTCGCCTCGACGCTCACCGTCGGCGGCGTCGACTTCAAGGTCACCATCCTGTGGTGGCTGGGCCTGGTCGTCCTCGGCTCCTGGATCCTGCTGCGCACCCGCGCCGGCAACTGGATCTTCGCCGTCGGCGGCAACCAGGACGCGGCCCGCGCGGTCGGCGTCCCGGTCGCCGGGACCAAGATCGGCCTCTACATGGGCGTCGCCTTCGGCGCCTGGATCTCCGGCCAGCACCTGCTCTTCTCCTTCGACGCCGTCCAGTCCGGCGAGGGCGTCGGCAACGAGCTGATCTACATCATCGCGGCCGTCATCGGCGGCTGCCTCATCACCGGCGGCTACGGCAGCGCGATCGGCTCGGCCGTCGGCGCCCTGCTGTTCGGCATGACCAGCAAGGGCATCGTCTTCGCCGAGTGGAACCCCGACTGGTTCAAGTTCTTCCTCGGAGCGATGCTGCTCCTCGCGACCCTGCTCAACGCCTGGGTCCGCAAGCGCGCGGAGGCGACCACATGACGCAGACCGAGACGCGTACGGCCCTGGTGGAGCTGTCCGACGTCAGCAAGCACTACGGCAACGTCCGGGCCCTGGAGGGCGTCTTCCTGGAGGTCCACGCGGGCGAGATCACCTGCGTCCTCGGCGACAACGGCGCGGGCAAGTCGACGCTGATCAAGATCATCTCCGGCCTGCACCGGCACGACGGCGGCACCCTGCGCGTCGAGGGCGAGGAGACCCGCCTCGCCTCCCCGCGCGAAGCCCTGGACCGCGGCATCGCCACGGTCTACCAGGACCTCGCGGTCGTCCCCCTCATGCCGGTCTGGCGCAACTTCTTCCTCGGCTCCGAGCCCCGCAAGGGCGTGGGCCCCTTCAAGCGCCTCGACATCGACTTCATGCGCCGCACCACCCGCGAGGCCCTGCTCCGCATGGGCATCGACCTGAGGGACGTCGACCAGCCCATCGGCACCCTCTCCGGCGGCGAACGCCAGTGCGTGGCGATCGCCCGCGCGGTCCACTTCGGCGCGAAGGTCCTGATCCTGGACGAACCGACGGCGGCACTCGGTGTGAAGCAGTCCGGTGTGGTGCTCAAATATGTGGCCGCGGCACGGGACGAGGGGCTGGGCGTTGTTCTGATCACCCACAACCCGCACCACGCGTATCTGGTCGGCGACAGGTTCGTCCTCCTGCGCCGCGGCACGATGGTGGGCAATCACACACGGGACGAGATCACGCTGGACGAGCTGACCCAGCAGATGGCCGGTGGCTCCGACCTGGACGCGCTGCGCCACGAACTGCAGCGCACCTGAGGGGGTGCGGGGAACCGCGCGATCGACCGGAACGGACCCGCACCCGGCGACGACCGCGCACCCCCGCCTCCCGCCCCGCGCAGCACTCAGGGTGAGCGTGCGGCAGAATCGACGCCGATGAGCACCTACCGCGACCTCACCGCCCCCATCGGCTCCCGCCGAGCCCCTGTGCTCCGTACGGTCGGGACACGGGAACGCCGATCCCACCTGACCGCACCCCGTGTGCCCACGGTCGGCATCGACATCGGCGGCACAAAGGTCATGGCGGGCGTCGTGGACGCCGACGGCAACATCCTGGAGAAGCTCCGCACGGAGACCCCGGACAAGTCCAAGAGCCCCAAGGTCGTCGAGGACACCATCGTCGAACTGGTCCTGGACCTGTCCGACCGGCACGACGTGCACGCGGTCGGGATCGGCGCGGCCGGCTGGGTCGACGCCGACCGCAACCGCGTCCTGTTCGCCCCCCACCTGTCCTGGCGCAACGAACCCCTCCGGGACCGCCTGGCCGGCCGGCTCTCCGTGCCGGTCCTCGTCGACAACGACGCCAACACCGCCGCCTGGGCGGAGTGGCGCTTCGGCGCCGGCCGCGGCGAGGACCACCTCGTCATGATCACCCTCGGCACCGGCATCGGCGGCGCCATCCTGGAAGACGGCCAGGTCAAGCGCGGCAAGTTCGGCGTCGCCGGCGAGTTCGGCCATATGCAGGTCGTGCCCGGCGGCCACCGCTGCCCGTGCGGCAACCGCGGCTGCTGGGAGCAGTACAGCTCCGGCAACGCACTGGTCCGCGAGGCCAGGGAACTGGCCGCCGCCGACTCCCCGGTGGCCTACGGGATCATCGAGCGCGTCAAGGGCAACATCGGCGACATCACCGGCCCGCTGATCACCGAACTGGCCCGCGAGGGCGACGCCATGTGCGTGGAGCTGCTCCAGGACATCGGCCAGTGGCTCGGCGTCGGCATCGCCAACCTCGCCGCCGCCCTCGACCCGTCCTGCTTCGTCATCGGCGGAGGCGTCAGCGCCGCCGACGACCTGCTCATCGGGCCCGCACGGGACGCCTTCAAACGCCACCTCACCGGCCGCGGCTACCGCCCCGAGGCCCGCATCACGCGCGCCCAGCTCGGCCCCGAAGCCGGCATGGTGGGCGCCGCCGACCTGGCCCGGCTGGTCGCCCGCCGCTTCCGCCGCGCCAAGCGGCGCCGGGTGGAGCGCTACGAGCGCTACGAGCGCTACGCCCAGGCCCGCCGCGACCGGGACACCGCATGACCCCGTCGCTGCCCCACCAGGGCGGCCCGCCGGACGAGCCCGGCCCGCCCGCGGAGGACGCGCGCCACAAGGCCAGGCGCCGGGCGCTCACCCTGCTGATCATCGTCCTGCTCATCGGCGTCCCGGCCGGTTACCTGGTGATCTCCGCGAACCAGAGCCGCAACAGCGGCAAGGACAAGGAGGCGAAGTACTCGGCGACCGGCCTCACCCCCGGCTGGCCGTCGAAGGTGCAGCGCCGCCTCTACCAGGTGACCGTCCCGCACCCCGCGGACCACATCGCCTACTACGAGACGAACAACTGGAAGACCAGCCGCCTCTACGTGCAGTTCCGCACCAACGCGGCCGGCCTCGACAGCTTCCTGGGAGCCATGGGCGTGCGCCGGGACCAGCTGAAGAAGGACGACATCACCGTCAGCTCCCGCGACCAGGAGGTGTCCGGCTGGCGGTTCACCGGCCCCGGGCCCTGGTCGGGCCTCACCCAGGCGCAGAAGAACCCGGCGCCCACCCAGGACGTGGTCGTGAACCTGTCCGACCCGGACTTCCCGATGGTGTACGTCGTCTCCCGCACGGTGCCGTGACCAGTGCCGCGAGCACCGGCCCCGGCCGGTCCCCGGAGCCGATTGTCAGACCCCGCCCGTAGAGTCGAAGACATCTGATCCGAGGCACGGGCGGGAGGTGGCAGAACGTATGAGCGGGGGCACGGCCGCGACGGCCGAGCGCGCGGCAGGCGCCGAGCGGACCGGGAACCCGGTCCCGGTGCGCCTCGCGTCCCTCTACCTGCCCGCGCCCCTCCCGCGTGAGGGCCGCATCGCCTTCTGGGACCCCGACGGCGGCCCCCTGCCCGCCGACGGCGACACCGAAGGCGACCGCACCGAGCTGACGGTCGTACGACGCCACGGTCCCGGTGTGCGCCGCCGGCAGGTGCCCGCGCTCACCCTGCCGCTCGCCCACGCCCTGCCGCTGCTGGTCCGGGCCCGGCGCGACCCGGCCGCCCACCCGGCCACGGCCTGCTGGGGCGCCGCCGCCCTGCACGCCCTGCGCCTGATCGCCCGCGGCCGCCTGCTGCCGGGCCTCACCCCGAGCGGCCACGACGCCTGGCGGGCCGGCCCGCTGGAGCCCGACGACATCGCCCACCTGCGCGCGATCGCCGCCGCCCTGCCGCCGGAGGGCCACGCCGTGCCCCTCCCGGACCCCGGCCCGCTCCGGCTGCCCGAGCCGGAGGCCCTGATCCGCTCCTTCCTGGACGCGGTCGCCGACACCCTGCCGCGCACCCCCGCGGCCCCGTACACCTCCGGCCGGCCCTTCGCCGCCCATGAGCCCCAGGCCCTGCCGCGGGCCCACGAGTGGGCGGCCGAGGTGGCCGCGGGGATGGACGCGGGCGTGCGGATCTCGCTCCGCCTCGACCTGTCCGCCTACGACGTCTTCGACGCCGGCGCGCGCGAAGGCACGCGCGCCGCGGGGGCGGCGATCGTGCAGGTGCACAGCCTCGCCGACCCCACCCTGGTGGCCGACGCGGCGGAGCTGTGGGCGGGGGAGGCCGACACAGCGTTCGGGCCCCGCGCGCGCGTGGACGCGGCCCTCGCCGTCCGGCGCGCGGCCCGCGTGTGGCCACCCCTGGACCGGCTCGCCGAGCAGGACGTACCCGACGTCCTCGCCCTGTCCGAGGACGAGCTGGCGGAGCTGCTCGGCGCCGCGACCGGCCGGCTCGCCGCCGCCGGGGTGGCCGTGCACTGGCCTCGGGACCTCGCCCGCGACCTGACGGCCGCCGCCGTGGTCCGCCCGGCGCCCGGTTCGGCCACCGACGGCACCGGCTTCTTCGAGAGCGAGGACCTGCTCCAGTTCCGCTGGCAGCTGGCGCTCGGCGGGGAGCCGCTCAGCGAGGCCGAGATGGACGCGCTCGCCGAGGCCCACCGGCCCGTCGTACGGCTCAGGGACCGCTGGGTCCTCGTCGACCCCGCCCTCGTCCGCAAGGCCCGCAAGCGCGAACTCGGCCTGCTCGACCCGGTCGACGCCCTGTCCGTGGCGCTCACCGGCACCGCCGAGGTCGACGGCGAGACCGTCGACGCCGTCCCCGTCGGCACCCTGGCCACCCTCCGCGACCGCCTCACGGCGGGCCTGCGCCCCGCCGACCCGCCCGCCGGTCTCGACGCCACCCTCCGCGACTACCAGCTGCGCGGCCTCGCCTGGCTCGACCTGATGACCTCCCTCGGCCTCGGCGGCTGCCTCGCCGACGACATGGGCCTCGGCAAGACGATCACGCTCATCGCCCTGCACCTCGAGCGGGCCCGCACCGAGCCGACCCTCGTCGTCTGCCCGGCCTCCCTCCTCGGCAACTGGCAGCGGGAGATCACCCGGTTCGCGCCCGGCGTGCCCGTCCGCCGCTTCCACGGCCCCGACCGCACCCTGGACGGCCTCGAGGGCGGCTTCGTCCTCACCACCTACGGCACCATGCGCTCGGCCGCGGCCCGCCTCGCCGAGCAGCCCTGGGGCATGGTCGTCGCCGACGAGGCCCAGCACGTGAAGAACCCCTACTCGGCCACAGCCAAGGCGCTGCGCACCATCCCGGCCCCCGCGCGCGTGGCGCTCACCGGCACCCCGGTGGAGAACAACCTCTCCGAACTGTGGGCCCTGCTCGACTGGACCACCCCCGGACTCCTCGGCCCCCTCAAGTCCTTCCGCGCCCGGCACGCCCGCGCGGTGGAGAACGGCGAGGACGAGGAGGCGGTGGAGCGCCTGGCGCGGCTGGTCCGCCCCTTCCTCCTGCGCCGCAAGAAGTCCGACCCCGGTATCGTCCCCGAGCTGCCGCCCAAGACCGAGACGGACCACCCGGTGCCGCTCACCCGGGAACAGGCCGCGCTGTACGAGGCGGTGGTGCGCGAGTCGATGCTGGCGATCGAGACCGCGGAGGGAATCGCCCGTCGGGGCCTGGTCCTGAAGCTCCTCGGCGCCCTCAAGCAGATCTGCGACCACCCGGCGCTGTACCTGAAGGAGGACCCGCACGCCGACCGGCTCGCGGCCCGCTCCGGCAAACTCGCCCTCCTCGACGAGCTGCTGGACACCCTGCTCGCCGAGGACGGCTCCGCGCTCGTCTTCACGCAGTACGTCGGCATGGCCCGCCTCATCACCGCCCACCTGTCCGCCCGCGCGATCCCCGTGGACCTCCTCCACGGCGGCACCCCGGTCCCGGAGCGCGAGCGCATGGTCGACCGCTTCCAGAGCGGCGAGACCCCGGTCCTGGTGCTGTCCCTGAAGGCGGCCGGCACGGGTCTGAACCTCACCCGCGCCGGCCATGTCGTCCACTTCGACCGCTGGTGGAACCCGGCCGTCGAGGAACAGGCCACCGACCGTGCCTACCGCATCGGCCAGACCCAGCCCGTCCAGGTGCACCGCCTGGTCACCGAGGGCACGGTCGAGGACCGCATCGCCGAGATGCTGACCGCCAAGCGCGCGCTGGCCGACGCGATCCTGGGCTCCGGCGAGGCGGCGCTCACCGAGCTGACGGACCGCGAACTGTCCGACCTCGTCTCACTGCGGAGGACGTCATGACGGGCGCGGGACAGCCCCGCCCCGGCGACGCGGCCCGCCGGGCCCTGCGGGCGGCACGGGAACGGGCGCAGACCCAGCGGGAGGGCACGTACCCGGCGGCGCGGGCCGGTGCCGAGGAGACGCCCACCGACGAGAGGCAGGCGCCACAGGGCCCCACCGAGAACGGAACGGAACACGCCGACGCGGAGCGCTTCGCCGGCTCCGAGGGGCCTGGGGACGTGGAGCGGTTCGCCGGTGCCGAGCGTTCTGGGGGCACGGGGTGCGACGACGGCACCCGGCCCCCTCACGGCACGGAGCGGGCTGAGGGTACGGAGCGCTTTGCCGGCTCCGGGGGGTCTGGGGGCGTGGGGCGTTCGGCGGGCGTGGAGCGGTTCGCCGGTGCCGAGCGTTGTGAGGGCACGGGGTGCGACGAGGGTACCCAGCGCGCTCACGGCACGGAGCGGGCTGAGGACACGGAGCGCTTCGTCGGCCTCGAGCGCTTCGACAGCAGCGGGACGCGGCCCGCGGGACGTTCCGGTGGCTCGGGGCCGAGGCCGGCGGACGCGGCGCGAGCGGCACTGAGGGCCGCCGTGTCCACGCGCCGTGGCGACGGTGAGGGGTCGGCCGCCGGCGACGCCGCCCCCGCACCGAGCGACGCCCCCGAGCAGACCTCGTCTCCCGAGCAGAGCACGCCTCCCACGCCGGAGGCCGGCTCCACCGACGCCGCGAGCGGTCGCCGCCGACCCGGGGACGCCGCCCGCGAGGCACTGCGTGCGGCCCGGCGGGAGGCGCTGCGCGCGGAGACGGCGGAACCGCGGCGCGGGCGGCATCCCGGCCCCTCCGCGCCGCGCACCTCGTCCGCGGCCGGGCAGGGAGCCCCGACCGCCCGGGCCAAGGCCGCCCAGGACATGCGCCACTACTTGGCGAACGCCTTCCGCATGCCCACCTGGACGGACACGCCCGACGAGACGCAGGAGCCCGCTTCCGGCACGACGACACCCGACGAGCCGGCTTCCTCACCCCTCGCACCTTCGACCTCACCGTCCGCGAAGGCCGCCTCGGCCTCGGCCCCTGCCCCTTCACCCTCGACGCCCGCCCCTTCGGCTCCGCTGTCCGCCCCCTGGACCTCGGCCCCCGTACCCACGCCCTCGGCGCCCGCGCCCATCACCTCGACCACGCCCCCCGCCCCCGAGCCTGCGGCCGACGCGCCTGCGACCCCCGCCCCGGAGGCCCTCGCTCCCGCGTCCGAGGTTCCCGCCCCTGCGTCTGCGCCCCCCGCCCGCGCGCCCCAGGCACTCACCCCTGCCCCGGAGGCCCTCACCCCCGTGCCCGAGGCTCCGGCCCCCGAGCCTGCGGCCGACGCGCCTGCGACCTCCGCCCCGGAGGCCCTCGCTCCCGCGTCCGAGGCTCCCGCGCCCGTGCCCGTGGCCGACGTGCCTGAGGCTCCCGCCCCCGCGCCCGCAGCCAACGCCCCTGCGCCCCCTGCCCCCGCGCTGCCGGTGCCCCCCGCCCCCGAGACCGCGGCCAACGCCCCTGCGCCCTCCACCCCCATGCAGCCCGTGCCCCCGGCCCCCGCGCTGCCCATACCCCCCGCCCCCGGTACGCCCCCGCCCCCCGCTCCCGGTACGCCCCATGTGCCGAGCAGCATGGCCGCGCCGCACCGGGACACCGAACTGCGCAGGACCTTCCCGGTGTTCGGGCCTCGGGCCGGTGACGGAGGGGATGTGTCGTTCGCCGCGACCTGGTGGGGAAACGCATGGGTCGAGGCGCTGGAGGAGGGCGCGCTGGATCCGAAGCGGGTGCTGCGTGGCCGGGGTTATGCCGAGCAGGGGCATGTCGACGCCATCACCGTGACGCCAGGGCTCGTGCTGGCGTACGTACGCGGGAGCCGGCCGCGGCCCTACCGCGTGCAGCTGCGGGTGCGCACGCTGGCGGACGAGGACTGGGCGCGGTTCCTGGACGCGGCCGCCGACCGGCCGGGGCACATCGCCGCGCTGCTCGACAAGGAACTGCCCCAGTCGCTCGCCGACTGCGGCGTCCCCCTGCTGCCCGGACCCGGAGACCTCGCCCCCCGTTGCAGCTGCCCCGACTCCGGCCACCCCTGCAAGCACGCGGCCGCCCTGTGCTACCAGACGGCACGACTGCTCGACGCCGACCCGTTCGTGCTGCTCCTGCTGCGCGGCCGGGGCGAGAAGGACCTGCTGGACGCGCTCTCCCGCCGCAGCGCCGCCCGCGCGGCCCGCGCCGCGCAGGAGCGGCAGCCGGAGTCGCTGCCCGCAGTGCGCGCCACCGACGCCCTCGCCCCCCGGCAACTCCCGCCGCTGCCCCCGCCGTTGCCGGTGCCGCCGCACCCCGAGCAGCCCCCGGTGTATCCGGCGGCCCCCGGCGGCCCGGACCCCTTCGCGCTGGACCAGCTCGCGACCGACGCCGCCGCCCGCGCCCACGCGCTGCTCGGCACCGGCCGTGACCCGGTCGGCGAGCTGACCCTGTGGCAGGACGCGGTGCGCCTGGCCGCGGCCCGCCCCGGTTCCGGCCTGACCGCGGCCACCCGCACGCTGTACTCCACGCTCGCCACGGCCGTCGGCCGCACCCCGGCCGACCTCGCGCGGGCCGTGGCGGCCTGGCGGCAGGGCGGCCTGGAGGGGCTGGCCGTCCTGGAGGAGCCGTGGGACCCGCCCGCCGGCCGCTTCGACCGGGCGCGCCCGCTGCTCCTCGCCGCCGACCTCCCGGCGTTCCGTCCCTGGCGCAACCGGCTCACCCACCCTCGCGGACACGTCCAGCTCCGCCTCGGGCAGGACGGCCTGTGGTACGCCTACGAGTCGGAGCCCGGCCAGGAGGACTGGTGGCCCCGGGGCACCCCGGACCTCGACCCGGTCGGCGCGCTGACCGGGCTCGGTACCCCGGACGACCTCTGAGCAACGCCCGCTGCGCGCACGCTGGTTGCGGCTGCGCCCGTTGCCCTGTCGCAGCCGACCCATCCCTCGTACGATGGCGTCCGTGATCCGCAGCCGACGCGCCTCCGCCCTTCCGCGGCCCCGCGTGCTCATATCGCGCTGTTGTCGTTGATCTCCCTTTCCGGCCCGAGGCCGTGCAGCTGACGCCGTAGGCGCGTCCCGTTCCGCCATGTGGGCCGCATGCGTGCGCCCGTACCGGCGTACGCGTTCCCGCCGCAACTCCCGTACCAGGAAAGGCAGGCACCCATGCACACCCCCGAGTCCGCGTACGACCGTCGCAGACTGCGTCAGTGGCTGGCCGGTGAGGCCCGGGCCGACGGCGTCTCCCGGCGGAACATGCTCCGGCTGCTCGCCGCCGCCGGGCTCGCCGCCGGCGCCGTGCCGGCCGCGCTCGCCGTACCCGCCGCTGCGGCGGCCGGCATCGTCAAGCCGCTTCCCGAGGACCGGTTCACCGTCCGTGGCACCAACGCCGAGACGAAGTTCTCCTCGCTCGCCGGCACCGGATACCACACCCCCGTCGACCACTTCTTCGTCCGCAACCACACCGCCACCCCGGTGCTGGACGCGGCCGGCTGGACGCTCACGGTGTGGGGCGACGGCCTCGCGCACGGCCGGAGCGTCGACTTCACGCTCGACGACCTCAAGAGGCTGCCCGCCGTCACGCGGACCGCGTTCGTGGAGTGCGCGGGCAACGGCCGCGGCTTCTTCACCAGCCAGCAGGGGCAGACCGTCACCGGCACGGCCTGGACGCTCGGCGCGATCGGCACCGCCCGCTGGCGGGGCGTACGCCTCGCCGACGTACTGCGCCGGGCCGGACTCGGCCGCCGCGCGGTCGACGTCATGCCGCGCGGTCTCGACGCCCCTTACGTCACCGCCGACGGCACCGACCTCGGCCGTGTCCGCCGCCCGCTCCCGCTGTCGAAGGCCCTGGACGACGTGCTGCTGGTGTACGAGATGAACGGTGAGCCGCTGCCGTACGACCACGGGCACCCGGTCCGGGTGCTGGTGCCGTCCTGGATCGGCATCGCCTCCATCAAATGGGTCGGCGACATCGAGGTGTCGGCGCAGCCGCTGTTCTCGCCGTGGAACACCGACTTCTACCGGCTCTTCGGCGACGCCTACCCGCCCGGCGGCAGCGCACCGCTGACCCGGCAGACCGTCAAGAGCGCCTGGGAGGTGGAGTGGGACGCCCGCCTGGACGCGACCACCGAGCACCGGCTGACGGGCCGGTCGTGGTCCGGGGCCGGCGGAGTGGTCCGGGTCGACGTCAGTACCGACGGCGGTACGACCTGGCGGCGGGCCCGGCTGCACGACGCACCGCACCGCTCCGGCTGGGTCCGCTGGTCCACCGACTGGCTGCCGCCGGCGCCCGGGTCGTACAGTCTGCTCGCCCGCGCCACCGACACCGCGGGCCGCACCCAGCCGGACGCCACCGCCCCCAACACGCAGGGGTATCTCTTCGACGCGGTGGTCCGGCATCCGGTGAAGGCGGTGTGAGGGTTCCCCAGTGATCCGAGGGAGCCGGGCGTGGGCGGTGGGGACCCAGGGACCGGCGGCCGCGCGGCGGCGGTTAGCGTGGAGCGGTGAGTGAGACGAACGCCCCTGCGACCCCCGCCATCCCCGCACCGCCCGCCCTCCAGTACCGCTTCGACGGTCCGGAGGACGCCCCGGTCCTCGTCATAGGTCCCTCCCTCGGGACGACGTGGCACATGTGGGACCGCCAGGTGCCCGAGCTGACGAAGCAGTGGCGGGTCTTCCGGTTCGACCTGCCGGGCCACGGCGGCGCCCCCGCCCACCCGGCCGGATCGGTCGCCGAGCTGACCGCCCGTCTGCTGGCCACGCTGAACGCGCTCGGGGTGCAGCGCTTCGGCTACGCGGGCTGCGCCCTGGGCGGCGCGGTCGGCATCGAGCTGGCGCTGCGCCACCCGGAGCGGGTCGCCTCGCTCGCGTTGGTCGCGGCCTCGCCCCGGTTCGGGACCGCCGACGAGTTCCGGCAGCGCGGGGTGATCGTCCGCACGAACGGGCTCGACCCGATCGCCCGGACCGCGCCCGACCGCTGGTTCACCGGAGGGTTCTCCGCCGCGCAGCCCGCGATCACCGAGTGGGCGGTGCAGATGGTCCGCACCACCGACCCCGGCTGCTACATCGCGGCCTGTGAGGCCCTCGCGGCGTTCGACGTACGGCCCGAACTGGGCCGGGTCGGCGTGCCGACCCTCGTGCTGGTCGGCTCCGAGGACCAGGTCACCGGCCCCGCCGAGGCCCGCACCCTGGTCGCGGGCATCCCCGACGCCCGGCTCGCGGTGGTCCCCGGCGCCTCCCATCTGGTCCCGGTCGAGCAGCCGGCGGCCGTCACCGACCTGCTGGTGCACCACTTCTCCATCGCCTGGCAGCAGCCCTTCGACACCGGTCAGACCGCCCTGCCGAGCGTCCCGGCCGTCCCGGTCCCGCTCGCGGCGCCGCAGCCCGTGCCGGTCGCGGAGATCGCCCCGGCCGTCGTACCGGCCGAGCCCGCCGGGCAACCGGACCGGTACGAGACGGGGCTGAAGATCCGCCGGGAGGTGCTGGGCGACGCGCATGTCGACCAGGCGCTGGCGCAGGCCGGCGAGTTCTCCGGGGACTTCCAGGAGTTCGTCACCCGCTACACCTGGGGCGAGATCTGGGGCCGGCCGGGCCTGGACCGCCGCATGCGCAGCTGTGTCACGCTGACCGCGCTGGTCGCGGGCGGCCACCTGGAGGAGCTGGCCTTCCACACCCGGGCGGCCCTGCGCAACGGGCTCACCCCGGACGAGATCAAGGAGGTGCTGCTCCAGACGGCCGTGTACTGCGGGGTGCCGGCCGCCAACCGCGCGTTCCAGGTGGCCCAGCAGGTCATCCGGGAGGAGACCACGCCCGCCGAGTGAGGTCTCGCGGGGTACGACGCGGCAGGATGGGGAGGCATGAAGCTCACGAAGCAGTCCCATGCCTGTGTCCGCCTCGAGAAGGAGGGGCGGACGCTCGTCATCGATCCCGGCGGGTTCAGCGAGCAGGACGCGGCGGTCGGCGCTGACGCGATCCTGGTCACGCACGAGCACCCCGACCACTTCGACGAGGGCCGGCTGCGGGCCGCCCTGGAGGCGAACGCGGCCGCGGAGATCTGGACGCTGAAGTCCGTCGCCGACCAGATCACCGCGGCCTTCCCCGGGCGCGTGCACACCGTCGGCCACGGCGACACCTTCACCGCCGCCGGCTTCGACGTGCAGGTCCACGGCGAGCTGCACGCCGTGATCCACCCGGACATCCCGCGCATCACCAACGTCGGCTACCTGGTCGACGGCGGCAAGGTCTTCCACCCCGGCGACGCCCTCACCGTCCCCGACCACCCGGTGGAGACCCTGCTGCTCCCGGTGATGGCCCCGTGGAACAAGATCGCCGAGGTGATCGACTACGTCCGCGAGGTCGGGCCCCGGCGTGCCTACGACGTCCACGACGCGCTGCTCACCGACCTGGCCCGCCCGATCTACGACCGCCAGATCGGCGCGCTGGGCGGCACGGACCACCAGCGGCTCGCCCCGGGGGCGTCGGCGCAGGTCTGAGCGCGGACCGGCGTTGTCACACCCGCCGGGTAGGTTGTGAGGCATGCGCATCGCTACCTGGAACGTGAACTCGATCACCGCCCGCCTTCCCCGGCTGCTGGCCTGGCTGGAGAGCAGCGGCACCGATGTGCTCTGCCTCCAGGAGGCCAAGGTCGCCGAGGAGCAGTTCCCGGTCGACCAGCTGCGCGAGCTGGGCTACGAGGCGGCGGTCCACGCGACCGGCCGGTGGAACGGCGTGGCGGTGCTCTCCCGCGTCGGCATCGAGGACGTGGTCAAGGGCCTGCCCGGCGACCCGGGCTACGACGGCGTGACCGAGCCGCGCGCCCTCTCGGCGACCTGCGGCCCGGTCCGCGTCTGGTCGGTGTACGTGCCCAACGGCCGCGAGGTCGGCCACCCGCACTACGCGTACAAGCTCCAGTGGTTCGAGGCTCTGAAGGCGGCCGTGTACGGCGACGCGCAGGGCAGCCGCCCGTTCGCCGTGCTGGGCGACTACAACGTGGCGCCGACGGACGACGACGTCTTCGACCCGGCCGTCTTCGAGGGCGCCACGCACGTCACCCCCGCCGAGCGCGCCGCCCTCGCCGCCCTGCGCGAGGCCGGCCTGAACGACGTCGTCCCGCGCCCGCTCAAGTACGAGCACCCCTACACGTACTGGGACTACCGCCAGCTGTGCTTCCCGAAGAACCGCGGCATGCGCATCGACCTCGTGTACGGCAACGGGCCGTTCGCCGGGGCCGTCAAGGACGCCTACGTCGACCGTGAGGAGCGCAAGGGCAAGGGCGCCTCCGACCACGCGCCGGTGGTGGTCGACCTCGAGGTGTGATGCCACGCTGGGGTCATGAACATTCCGTTCCTGGGCCACCGGCACAAGAAGGACGGTCACACGGCGCTCCCCGCCGACCCCGAGTCGGTCGCCGCGCTGCTGTCCGAGTGCGAACTGCTCCGCTCGCAGGCGGCCCGGGCGGGGGTCCGCCTCGACGACACCCCGGCCTCGCTGGAGGCCCTGGACCAGATGGTCCCGCGCTGGCGCGACGACCCCGAGACCCTGCCCTGGCTGGGCAACGACGCCGGGCTGTACCTGGGCACGGTCGTGGTGCGCACCGTGCCCGGCGCCGCCTGGCGGATCCACTCCGACGGCGAGCCGGTCGTACGCCTCGCCTCGGGCCGGGAGGTCGAGGTGGTGCCGGCCGGGCACGAGTGGGCCGCGAGCGGTGTTCCCGAGCTGTCCCAGCTGTACGCGGAGATCGCCGAGACCTGACGCCGCGGGCCCGCGCGGGCGCCCATGGGATCACCCCTCTGACGTAAATACGGCTAATGCCCGAAAGGTGCGTGTCGTCCGTCAACTCCGGTTCGGTCTGGATAGTTTGCGGCAACCACGACACAGCTGAGAGTGGGTAGGGCTGCGTATGGCCGTCGATCCGTTGATCGAACTGCGGAACGTCAACAAGTACTACGGGGAGCTGCATGTCCTGCGGGACATCGACCTCACCGTCGGCAAGGGGGAGGTGGTCGTGGTCATCGGCCCGTCCGGTTCGGGCAAGTCGACGCTGTGCAGGACGATCAACCGACTGGAGACCATCGCGTCCGGCACCATCACGCTCGACGGGCAGCCGCTGCCCGAGGAGGGCAAGGCCCTCGCCCGGCTGCGCGCCGAGGTCGGCATGGTCTTCCAGTCCTTCAACCTGTTCGCCCACAAGACGGTCCTGCAGAACGTCTCCCTCGCCCAGGTCAAGGTCCGCAGGCGCAGGAAGGACGACGCCGACCGCCGCTCCCGTGAACTCCTGAACCGCGTCGGCCTGCTGAACCAGGCCGAGAAGTACCCGGCGCAGCTCTCCGGCGGCCAGCAGCAGCGCGTGGCCATCGCCCGCGCCCTCGCCATGGAACCGAAGGCGATGCTCTTCGACGAGCCCACCTCCGCCCTCGACCCCGAGATGATCAACGAGGTGCTGGAGGTCATGCGGCAGCTCGCCCGGGAGGGCATGACCATGGTCGTCGTCACCCACGAGATGGGCTTCGCCCGCGCCTCCGCCAACCGTGTCGTCTTCATGGCCGACGGACGGATCGTCGAGGACCGCAGCCCGGACGAGTTCTTCACCAACCCCAGCAGCGATCGCGCCAAGGACTTCCTCTCCAAGATCCTCAAGCACTGAGCGGGGGAGTACGACCCATGTTCCGTACCACCCGTGTGTCCCGCGGCCTGTGCGCCGTACTCCTCGGTGTCCTCGCCCCGCTCGCCGCCGCCTGCGGCAAGGAGGGCAGCCCGCCCGCCAAGGGCCCGGCGCCCGAGAAGCTCCCCGCCTACCAGGTGGCACAGGGCGTCAGCCTGCCCGACTCCCGGACCTTCACCCGCGCGAAGAGACGCGGCTACTTCGTCGTCGGCGCCAAGGAGGACCAGCCCTACCTCGGCGAGAAGGACCCGGCCACCGGCACCTACTCCGGCTTCGACATCGAGATCGCCAAGATGATGTCCGCCTCCCTCGGCTTCCCGCCGAAGACGATCCGCTTCCGCACCATCGCCTCCGCCAACCGCGAGACCGCCCTGCAGAACGGCCAGATCGACTACTACGTCGGCACCTACACCATCAACGACAACCGCAAGAAGCTCGTCGGCTTCGCCGGGCCCTACTACATGGCCGGCCAGTCCCTGCTGGTCCGCAAGGACGAGAAGGACATCCACGGCCCCCAGGACCTCGACGGCAGACGCGTCTGCTCGGCGGCCGGTTCGACGCCGTACCAGCGCATCAAGACCGACTACCCGAAGGCGATCCTGGTCGCCTACGACACCTACTCCGTCTGCGTCGACAACCTGCTCACCTACCAGGTCGACGCCGTCACCACCGACGACGCCATCCTCATCGGCTACGCGGCCAAGGCTCCCGACGAGCTGAAGGTCGTCGGCAGGCCGTTCTCGAAGGAGCCGTACGGCATCGGCGTCCCGCACGGCGACGACGCGCTGCGCTTCGCCCTCGACGACGCCCTCGAGGCCCGGGAGAAGAACGGCGACTGGAAGAAGGCCTACGACGCCACGCTCGGCCTGTCCGGCGTGCCCGCACCCCACCCGCCCGCCATCGACCGCTACCCGGCGAGCTGAGCGAGGACGGCATGAACGTACTGAAAGACAACTTCTCGACCTACTGGGAGGGTTTTCTCGGCACGGTGGAACTGACCGTCTGGTCCTCCCTGCTGGCGCTGGTCCTCGGCTTCCTGATGGCGTCCTTCCGGGTCGCCCCGGTCGGCTCCCTGCGCGTCTTCGGCACGATGTGGGTCACGGTGCTGCGCAACACCCCGCTCACCCTGCTGTTCTTCGCGGTGCTGCTCGGCCTGCCCCGGTTCGGACTCGTGCTGCCCTTCGAGGTGTTCGCGGTGCTCGCCCTCGGCTGCTACACCTCGGCGTTCATCTGCGAGGCGCTGCGCGCCGGCATCAACACCGTCCCCAGGGGGCAGGGCGAGGCGGCCCGCAGCCTGGGCATGACCTTCGGGCAGACCCTGAACGTGGTCGTGCTGCCGCAGGCGTTCCGGTCCGTGATCCCGCCCGTCGGCTCCACGCTCATCGCGCTCGCCAAGAACTCCGCGATCGCCGGCGCGTTCAGCGTCACCGAACTGCTCGGCACCTACAAGACCATCAACGAGCTGGGCTACAACATCGTCTGGACCTTCGTCTGGATCGCCGTCGGCTACCTGATCATCACGCTCGCCATCAGCGCCCTGTTCAACCTGCTGGAGCGGAAGTACGGAGTCGCCCGATGACCGAGGCCACCGCGCTCTACGACGTCCCGGGCCCGCGCACCCGGCAACGGCACCGCATCTACGGTGTGCTGTGCACCACCCTCCTGCTCGCCCTCATCGCCTGGATCCTCTATCTGCTGTTCGACACCGGGCAGTTCACGTACACGAAGTGGATGCCCTTCGAGTACAAGGGCATCCAGGAACTGCTGCTGCGCGGGCTCGGCAACACCCTGAAGGCCTTCGTGCTCGCGGCCGTCCTCTCCCTCGCCCTCGGCGGACTGCTCGCCACCGGGCGGCTGTCGGACCACCGGCCGGTGCGCTGGCTGGCCACGCTCGTCGTCGAGTTCTTCCGGGCCATGCCCGTCCTGGTGATGATCTTCTTCATCTTCGTGGCGCTGAAGGTGCAGCCGCTGCCCGCGCTGGTCGCCGGACTCACCCTCTACAACGGCTCGGTCCTCGCCGAGGTCTTCCGTTCCGGGATCAACTCCGTCGAACGCGGCCAGCACGAAGCCGCGTTCGCGCTCGGCATGCGCAAGACCCAGGTCATGGCGCACGTCCTCGTCCCGCAGGCCGTACGGGCCATGCTGCCCGCCATCATCAGCCAGCTCGTGGTCGCTCTGAAGGACACCTCCCTCGGTTTCCTCATCACCTACGAGGAGTTCCTCCACGCCGGGAAACTCATCGCCTCCAACCTCGACTACGATTTGCCGTTCATCCCTGTGGTGATGGTGATCTCGCCGATCTACATCGGGATGTGCATGCTGCTCTCGTGGTTCGCCGGCTGGGTGTCCCGCCGTGAGCAGCGCAGTCCCAAGACCGAGGCCGTGGCGGTCGCCACGGCCGGTCCTGGGGCGCCGCTGCCGGGTGGGGAGCCCCCCACGGCCCCGAGACCGTAAGGGGGCGGCAGTTCACACGGGCCAGGCTCGTCCGGCGGCAGCCGGAGATCACTGCTCGCGCACGGGGACGGACACGTACGACGGGTCGTCCGAGGGCGAGGAGAAGGTCAGCTGCGCGCCGGACGGGTTGTGCTCGATGTACAGCGGGTCGACCGTGTCGACCACCAGCGCGAGGCGGTGCCCGGCGGGGACGTCGTAGGCCGTGGAGAACAGCTCCAGGTCGACGCCGAACGGCTCGCCGGGCGTCCGCCCGTGCCACGTCGACGGCGCGTGGGTGACCAGCTTGCCGATGCCGAGCGGCCCCACGTCGTACAGATAGGCGACGAGGGTGCCGCTCTCCTTCGTCGGGGTGAGCGTGGTGTGCAGGCGCGCCGTGCCGCGCACCTGCTGGGCGCTGCCGTACCGCTCGGACTGCCACACGGCCGCCCAACGGCGCGGCAGCAGCGGCATCGAGGCGATCGGCGGCAGCTGCGCGACCTGGTCGAGGATGCTGGAGAGGAAGACGATCCCGCCGTCCGCGCCGGAGTCGACGTTGGCGTGGATGGTGGTGGAGCCCCCGAGCGCGATCTTCCTGCGCGTGGCGCCGACCGACTTCCAGTCCGGGTAGCCCTCGTATCCCCCCGCGGAACGGGACTTCAGCCGGACCGGCTGCTCCTGGTCGATGCCGTTGTCGGCGCCCCTGAGGTAGTGGTCGAACCAGCGCTCGGTGTCCGTCCACACGTCGTTGGGCAGCCCGAACAGGCCGGTCAGCTCGGCGGTCGCGTGGTCGCCGGGGCGCAGCTCCAGCCGCTTGGGCCCGGTCAGCTTCTCGTAGAAGTCGGCGTACTGGTTCGCCGGGAACACGGTGTCGCCCCAGGCGTTGGCCAGCATGACGGCGGCGCCGTTCTTGTTCAGCTGGTCGACATAGGTCGCGGCGGAACGTTTCTTCCCCCAGTCGATCATCTGCTGCTCCTTGGACAGGTCCGAGGAGTACAGGTTGTCGAAGATCTCCCGCAGTTCGGGGCTCTCGCGGCCGGTGAGGGTCGCCGCGCCGTCCAGGACGGCCGCCGCCTGCAGGTGCTGGGTGCGGCCCGAGTAGATCGAGGCGATCAGGTCCGCCCAGCCGCTGAGCGCGGCCACGGCCTTGACCCGCTTGTCGTGGGCGGCGGTCAGCAGACTGATCCCGGCCCCGTAGGACACCCCCGCCATGCCGACGTGCCGCGGGTCGGCCGGGGTGTGCGCGAGGGCCCAGTCGATGACCTTGGAGGCGTCCGCTATGTCGGGCGGACCGGCCACTTCTATCTGGCCGCCGGACTGCCAGAAGCCGCGCACGTTGTAGCTGAGCACCACATAGCCGGAGTCGGCGAGCTTCTGCGCCTGCGCCAGGTACTCGACCTGCGGCAGGCCCCAGCTCGTGGGCAGCACGATGAGCGGGTAGGCGCGCGAGCCGTCGGCGCCCGCGGGCGTGAGGACGTTGGCCTTCAGCACGGTGCCGCCGTCGCCGGTGATGTCGACGAAACGGACGGACGGGGCGGCCTCGGCGGCCGGCGCCAGGCCGACGACGGTGCCGGCGATCAGCGCCGCCGAGACGGCTCCCGCTGCGGAGGTGCGCAGAGCGGTGCGACCGTGTCCCATGGGTCACTCCTTCACTCGGTTCAGTGCAAAGTGACCCGACGGTAACCTTGGCCGCTTACCGCAAGTAACCCGTCGGTAAGTTACGTACGGGTAAAGATTGTTGACGAGGAAGACTGTTGAACGTCAGTCGCTGGTGGCGGCCGCCGCCTCCGGCAGGGGCGTCAGCGCCGCCCGGGTCACGTCCGCCACCAGTTCGACCACATCGGGGCCGTAGGCCTGCGAGTTGACCACCTTCAGCAGCAGGACGAAGGAGCCACCGCCGTACTTGCGGGCCAGCCGCTCGTGATGGCGGGCGAGGTACCGGGTGGCGGCCTGGTTGGTGATGGCACGCTGACCGCAGAAGAGGAACACCGGGCGGGAGTCCCCGCGACCGCCCGCGGTGAGCCGGGCGAGCAGCACGTACTCGCTCCGCCCGCCCTCCATGCGGTAGTCGTCCCCGCCGATCCGGAAGGCGCCGAGGTCCGGGCCGGCCTCGGCCTCGATGTTCACGTGGATGCCCGGCAGCAGCGAGGAGAGGTGGGCGCCCATCCGGCGGTTCGAGGCGGGACCCCCGAGGCAGAACTCCGTGCGCTCGCCGAAGCCCTGCTGAGTGGCGTCGTGCGCCACGACCTGGGCGTTCGCGTTGCAGTCCTTGATGAGGGCGGAGAGTTCCAGCAGAGCGAACACGTCGTGCCGCATCACCGACAACTCCGGCCCGCCCGCGTTGCGGTTGACCACCAGCAGCGACTCGGAGTGGTCCGGCAGCCCGAAGAAGACCTGCTTGCGCCGCAGTCTGCGCCGCCACAGATACGTACGGGCGAGCCAGCCCAGCGAGGCGGAGACGCCCGCCGCTATGACGCCCAGGACGATGTTGCGTATGTCGTCGTTCATGGCCGCGCATGCTAGCGACCCCGGGGCGACCGCTACGTACCCGTGTTCGATGTGTGACGTTCGTGTGGCAGGGCACCGAGGCGTACTGTCGGTACTACGGCGATCTGGTTACGCTGCGCGGACTGTCCCGACGGGAGGTACGGATGGGTCGCCCAGGTACGCGGAAACTGGCGGTTCTGGCGGTCTCGGCCGCCGTGGTGTCGGTGGGGGCGACTGCGCCACCGGCCCCCGCAACGAGCGAGAAGGCCACCAAGGTTCCCGTGGCCGTCGGCTACGGCGGCGCCGTCGCCAGCGTCGACGCGGACGCCTCCGCCGCCGGCATCGAGGTGCTGAGACACGGTGGCAACGCGGTCGACGCGGCCGTCGCCACCGCCGCCGCGCTCGGCGTCACCGAGCCCTACTCCGCCGGCATCGGCGGAGGCGGCTACTTCGTCTACTACGACGCCCGGTCCCGCACCGTGCACACCGTCGACGGCCGCGAGACCGCACCGCTCTCCGCCGACTCCGAACTGTTCACGGAGAACGGCAAACCGCTCGCCTTCGCCGACGCCGTCAGCAGCGGCCTGAGCGTCGGTACCCCGGGCACGCCCGCCACCTGGCAGACGGCGCTGGACGAGTGGGGCAGCAAGAAGCTCGGCACCGTCCTGAAGCCGGCCGAGCGGATCGCCCGCGACGGCTTCACGGTGGACGACACCTTCCGCTCGCAGACCGCGTCCAACGAGACCCGGTTCCGCTACTTCCCGGACACCGTGAAGCTGTTCCTGCCGAACGGACAGCTCCCCGTCGTCGGCTCCACCCTCAAGAACCCCGAACTCGCCCGCACCTACGAGGAGCTGGGCCGCAGGGGCGTCGGCGCGATCTACCGCGGAGACATCGGCGACGACATCGTCAAGACCGTCGAACACCCGCCCGTGGACCCCGCCTCCGGCTGGAACGCCCGCCCCGGCAAGCTCGCCGAGAAGGACCTGGCCGTCTACCGCGCCAAGCTCCAGGCGCCCACCAGGACCTCGTACCGCGGCCTGAACGTGTACTCGATCGCCCCCTCCTCCTCCGGCGGCACGACGGTCGGCGAGGCCCTCAACATCCTCCAGGGCACGGACCTTTCGAAGGCGAGCGAGGTGCAGTACCTGCACCGCTCCATCGAGGCGAGCCGCATCGCCTTCGCCGACCGCGGGCGCTGGGTCGGCGACCCCGCCTTCGAGGACGTGCCCACCAGGCAACTGCTGTCGCAGCGGTTCGCCGACTCGCGCGCCTGCCTGATCAAGGACGACGCGGTGCTCACGAGCCCGCTCGCCCCGGGCGACCCGCGGCACCCGGCGGCCTGCGGCAGGGGCGGCACGGCGGCCCCGACGACGTACGAGGGCGAGAACACCACGCACCTGACCGTGGCCGACAAGTGGGGCAACGTCGTCGCCTACACCCTCACCATCGAGCAGACCGGCGGCAGCGGCATCACCGTGCCCGGCCGGGGCTTCCTGCTCAACAACGAGCTGACCGACTTCTCCTTCGCCCCGGCCAACCCGGCCGTCCACGACCCGAACCTGCCCGGCCCGGGCAAGCGGCCGCGCTCCTCGATCTCGCCGACGATCGTCCTCGACCGGCACAACCGGCCGGTGGTGGCGCTCGGTTCGCCGGGCGGCGCGACCATCATCACCACCGTGCTGCAGACCCTCACCGGGTTCCTGGACCGGCACCTGCCGCTGGTCGACGCGATCGCCGCGCCCCGGGCCAGCCAGCGCAACGCGGCCCAGACGGAACTCGAACCCGGCCTGTACGACAGCGATGTGCGGGCACGTCTGGAGGCCCTCGGGCACAGCTTCAAGCAGAACCCGGAGATCGGCGCGGCGACCGGCGTGCAGCGGCTGCCGGACGGCAAGTGGCTGGCCGCCGCCGAGAAGGTACGGCGCGGCGGCGGCTCGGCGATGGTCGTGGACCCGACGCCGTAGACAGGTGGTACCAGCTACGTGACGGTCCCCGGCATCCCGGTGCCGTGACGGTCCCCGGCATCCCGGTGCCGGGGGCCGTGGTCACAGCTCCGGTGGGGGCGGCCCGGCCTCCTCCGTACGGAAGTCCAGCCGCCCGTCCCGCGCGTCCACCGTGACCCGGCTGCCCTCGGAGATCGTGCCGTTCAGCAGCAGCCGGGACAGCTGGTTGTCCACCTCCCGCTGGATGGTGCGGCGCAGCGGCCGGGCGCCGTACTCCGGCTGGTAGCCGCGCTCCGCGAGCCAGTCCACGGCCGCGGTCGTGAACTCGACCCGGACGCCCTGCCCGTCCAGCAGCCGCCGGGTGCCCTCCAGCAACAGGTCGGTGATCTGCCGCAGCTGCTCACCGGTCAGCTGGCGGAAGACCACGATCTCGTCGATGCGGTTGAGGAACTCCGGCCGGAAGTGCTCACGCAGCGGCCGCAGGATCTGCTCGCGCCGCGCCTCCTCGGCGGCGTCCGCACCGCCCGGCCCGAACCCGATCCCGGCACCTCGCCGGGTGATCGCCTCGGAGCCCAGGTTGCTGGTCATCACGATGACCGTGTTGGTGAAGTCCACCGTCCGGCCCTGGGAGTCGGTCAGACGGCCGTCGTCGAGCACCTGGAGCAGGATGTTGAAGACGTCGGGGTGCGCCTTCTCCACCTCGTCGAGCAGGAGCAGCGAGTACGGGTGCCTGCGCACCACCTCGGTGAGCTGTCCGGCCTCCTCGTGGCCGACGTACCCGGGCGGCGCGCCGACCAGCCGGGAGACCGTGTGCCGCTCCTGGTACTCGCTCATGTCCAGGCGGACCATCCGGTCCTCGCTGCCGAACAGCGCCTCGGCGAGCGCCCGGGCCAGCTCGGTCTTGCCGACACCGGTCGGACCGAGGAAGAGGAAACTGCCGATCGGACGGTGGGGGCTCGCCAGCCCCGCCCGGGAACGCAGCACGGCCTCGGCGACCACACCGACGGCCTCCTCCTGGCCGACCACGCGCTGGTGCAGGTGCTCCTCCAGGCCGAGCAGCCGCTCCTTCTCTTCCTGGGTCAGCCGGCTGACCGGAATGCCGGTCTGCCGGGACACCACCTCGGCGATGGCCTCCGCGGTCACCTCCAGGTCCAGCCCCTCGTCGGCCTTCTCGTCGCCGCTCGCCTCCGTGATCCGCTGCTTCAGCTCGCCGATCCGGTCGCGCAGCTGCTTCGCCTGCTCGTAGTCCTCGTCGGCGACCGCCTGGTCCTTGTCCCGGACCAGCTGCTCGACCTCGCGCTCCATCGCGCGCACGTCCGTGCCCTTCGTCCGGGCACCGAGCCGGACCCGCGCGCCCGCCTGGTCGATCAGGTCGATCGCCTTGTCCGGCAGCCGCCGGTCGGTGAGATACCGGTCCGACAGCTCCACGGCGGCGACCAGCGCCTCGTCGGTGTAGCGGATCTGGTGGTGCGCCTCGTACCGGTCGCGCAGCCCGCGCAGGATCTCGATCGTGTCCTCGACGGTCGGCTCGGGCACCAGAACCGGCTGGAACCGGCGGGCCAGCGCCGCGTCCTTCTCGATCCGGCGATACTCCTCCAGCGTGGTCGCGCCCACGATGTGCAGCTCGCCCCGGGCGAGCGCCGGCTTGAGGATGTTGCCGGCGTCCATCGCGCCGCCCTCGCCGCCGGAACCCGCGCCCACGACGGTGTGCAGTTCGTCGATGAACACGATCAGCCGGTCGGAGTGGGCGCGGATCTCCTCCACGATGTTGTTCAGGCGCTCCTCGAAGTCGCCCCGGTACCGGGTGCCGGCCACGACCCCGGTCAGGTCCAGGGCCACCACCCGCCGCCCGGCCAGCACGTCCGGCACGTCCCCGTCGTCGATCCGCTGCGCGAGCCCCTCCACGATGGCCGTCTTGCCGACGCCCGCGTCACCGATCAGCACCGGGTTGTTCTTGCCGCGCCGCGACAGCACCTCGATGGTCTGCTCGATCTCCGTGTCCCGGCCGATGACCGGGTCGATCCGGCCCTGCCGGGCCAGCTCGGTCAGGTCGCGGCCGTACTTGTCCAGCGTGGGCGTGGAGGTCGGCCGCTGCCGCTCCGGGCGGGCCTGCGTGCTCTCCGGGGCCTCGGGCGGCAGCCCGCCCGCCGAGAAGCGGGCCGCGTTCAGGATGTGCCCGGCCGCCGAGTCCGGGTTCGAGGCCAGGGCGCTCAGCACGTGCTCCGGGCCGATGTACCCGGCGCCGCTCGCCCGCGCCATGTCGTGCGCGTCCAGCAGGGCCCGCTTGACGGCCGGGGTCAGCGACAGCGAGGTCGGCGGCGGTACGTCGCCCGGCGGATGCTGGACCGGGCCCGCCCGGCCGTCGATCTCCGTCGCGAGCGAGTCGGGGTCGGCACCGGCCCGGGTCAGCAGACTGCGGGTGGGCTCGGTGGACAGCGCCGCGCGCAGCAGGTGCTGGGTGTCCAGATCCCGGCTGCCGTGCTCGGCGGCGTACTGAGCGGCCCCTCTGACCAGCTCCCGGGCCGGCTGGCTGAGCAGGCGGCCGATGTCGATGTGGCGAGGGCGGTTGGCTCCGCCGACGGCCCCGCTGAAGAAGCGGGCGAGGAACTCACCGAAGGGGTCAGGAGGGTAGCCGTTGGTCATGGCGTTCCGTTCCTTCGCGGACGACGTGCGGAGCGGTCGGGTAACCAGGGGGCGGGTCGCTCATGCCCACGATGACACGATCCGAGGGGGTGGGCATGTCCGCCCACCGGGGTGAGGGGTGCCCGTCCGTCGGCGGGGCGCGGGTACGCCGTGGTGCTCGCCCGGCTCCCCGTCCTCTCAGGCGGCCTCCCTCGCGGTCAGAATCCGGGGGCCGTCCTCCGTGATCGCCACCGTGTGCTCGACGTGGGCCGCCCGGGAGCCGTCCGCCGTCCGCAGGGTCCAGCCGTCGCCGGCCTCGTAGTAGGCGTCCTTGCCGCTCGCGATCAGCATGGGCTCGATGGCGAGGACCATGCCGGGGCGGAGCGGGAGGCCGCGGCCCGGGCGGCCCTCGTTCGGCACCTCGGGTTCCTCGTGCATACGGCGGCCGATGCCATGGCCGCCGAAGCCGTCCGGGATGCCGTAGCCGGCCGTACGGCACACGCGGCCGACGGCGTGCGCGATGTCGCCCATGCGGTGACCGGGCACGGCGGCCTCGATGCCCGCCGCCAGCGCGCGCTCGGCGGTGTCGATCAGCCGGAGGTCCGCCGGGCGCGGGCGGCCGACCACGAAGCTGAGCGCCGAGTCGCCGACCCAGCCGTCCAGTTCCGCGCCGCAGTCGACGGAGACGAGGTCGCCGTCGCGGAGCCGGTACCGGGTGGGGATGCCGTGCACGATCGCGTCGTTCACCGAAGCGCAGATCACCGCAGGGAAGGGGGTCGGGGCGAAGGAGGGGCGGTAGCCGAGGAACGGCGAGGAAGCCCCGGCCGCACGCAGCACCTCCCGGGCGACCTCGTCCAGCTCCAGCAGGGAGACGCCGACGCGCGCGGTCTCCCGTACGGCCGTCAGGGCCCGTCCGACGACCTGGCCCGCCGCGTGCATCGCGTCGATCGATGTGTCCGTCTTCAGTTCCACCATGCCAATTACTATACCGGTATTTGAATAGGGAGAGATGGTGGGGGCCGGTATTAGAATGGGCCGCATGGTGCGCACCCCTCTCACCCCCGAAGAGCGTGAACGCGGCGAACGGCTCGGACGCCTGCTGCGCGAGGCGCGCGGAGCCCGGAGCATGACCGAGGTCGCCGCCGAGGCCGGCGTGTCGGCGGAGACGCTGCGCAAGATCGAGACGGGGCGGGCGCCGACTCCGGCGTTCTTCACGGTGGCCGCCCTGGCCGGGGTGCTCGGCCTGTCGATGGACGAACTCGTCACGCGGTGCGCGCTGCTGGCCGCCTGAGACGCCGGTACGGGCGCCGCGGTGCGCGCAACGGTCGACATGCCGCCATGAGGTCTCCGCACGCTGCCGGAAAACTCTGCGTAGCAGGGCCGTAACACGACTGGTGTTGCCTACCGACCGGAGTGCTGGCGGTCGGGCGGGAGCTGGGCGATGGCTGTGGATCGACTTCCAGGTCGGGTACGGGAGTTCGCGGGCTACCTGGACGGCCTCATGGCGCGCCTCGACCAGGGCGGTGGCTGGTGCGGGGTCTTCTGGCAACGCGACCCGGAGGGCATGCGGGCCTGCCTGGACGGGCGCGAGGTGCCGCCGTGGGACGTCGTGGAGGCGCTGCTGGAGGACGTCGGCGCGGCGTACGGCCCCGCCGCCGCGGCGGCCGAGCGGCCGCGGGCCGGTGCGCTGCACGCCGCCGCGCTCGCGGCGTACGACGCCCGGCCCGGTGCCCGGGACGCCCTGGGCGACCGCCTCGACGTCATGCTCCGCGAGCAGCGGTACGCCGCCGAGCGCCAGGCCGAACTGAGCCGCCTGCTGTCGGCACCGGCCACCCGCGAAGAGGCCGAGTCCCTCCGCCTCGACCTCGCCTGGGCCCGCGACGACCACGAACGCGCCACCGCCCGCTGCGCCGAACTCCGCTCCCGACTGACCCGGTTGCCCCACCCCGCGGAGTACGACCGCCCCGAGGGCGAGGGGTACCGACAAGGACTGGAGCGTGGGGGCGAGGGGGGCCGACAACGGCTGGAGCGTAGGGGCGAGGGGGGCCGAGGAGGGCTGGAGCGTGGGCGTGAGGGGCAGGATGGGCACGCCGCCCAGTCCGCGCATGCCGCCGCCGGAGCCGCGTACGCTTCGCGACCCGAGCGTGCCGCCGGTGCCGCGCGGCTGAGTCAAGCGGCGCAGTCCGACCAGGCTGGGCATGACTCCCAAGCCGCACGCCCCGCCGCAGCCGCGCAGTCTGCCCGAGCCGCGCACGCCTTCCCGGCTGCGCAGGTTCCAGTCGTACAAGCCCGGCAAGCCGTTCAGCCCGTCCAGGAGGCCCCGGTGTCCTACGGGGTGCCGCCGGGCACCGGCCCCGCCGGGGAGGCCGTCCCGCCGCCCGCCGCCGCCTCCCTCGCCGAGACGGCGCCTGCCGCCTCCGCCAAACCGCGCAAGCGCCGGCGTGGGAGTGCCCGGTTCGCCGGGATGGTCGAGGATGAGGCCGCTTCCGTGGCGGTACCGCAGGTGCCGGTGCCCGTGGTGCCGCCGGAGGCTGCCGATGGGCGCCGTACGCCGCGTGGGGCCCGGTTCGCCGGGGGCGCGTCGTCGGGCGAGCCGGTGCCGGCCCCCGCCGAGGCGGTGGACGACGGGGCGGGGGAGGCGGTCGGCGACGTCGTCGAGCGGCTGATGCGGCTGCGGGCCGAGGGACGCAGCGGCGAGGCGCACGTGCTGCTGGTGGAGGCCACATGGTGGCCCGCCGCCCGCTTCCCGTCGCTCGCGGACGCCCTGCACCGGGCCGGGCTCGCAGCCGACTGGGCGACGCTGCTGTGGGAGGCCGCCGCGCTGCCCGCCGAGCAGCTGGTCGCCGCCGCCGACGCACTGGCCGCGGCGGGCCGGGACGCCGACGGGCGGCAGATGCTGCGGCAGGGCGTGGCCCGGCCGGCGGAGCAGATCGGCGCGGCCGTGCTGCGGCTGGACGACGAGGGCCGCGGACGCGAAGTGCGGGCGCTGCTGGACGCCTACGTGCGGGTCCGCACCCCGGAAGAGGCCGCCCGCAGCGTCGCGGCCGACCCGGGCCGCCTCGTCCCCCTGCTGCTGGAGGCCGCGCAAGCCGCCTCCGGCGAACGGTACTGGGATCTTGTCCACGCCCTGCGCGTCGCCGGTCATACGACGTGACCGGGGTGGCGACGGTGATGGCAGGGGCGACGGTGGCGGCGGAGACACGCTCCGTGGCCCGGCCCGGCGTTCTCGTCCCGATGTGCCCCGGTCCGCCCCCCGGCCCGCTCCTCCGCTCACCCACAGGAGTGTGAAACGTGATCGACTCAGCGGGTTGACGACGATGGTCTTGGCAAGGGCCGTCCGGAGGCTTACTTTCGTCCCTCTACGGCCTGCTCTACGGGCGTAGAGGCTCTGACGTCGCGTCGAAGGAGCAGCTCATGGCCAACGTCGTCCGCGCCGCTCTGGTCCAGGCCACCTGGACCGGCGACACCGAGTCCATGGTGGCGAAACACGAGGAGCACGCCCGCGAGGCGGCCCGCCGGGGCGCGAAGATCATCGGATTCCAGGAAGTCTTCAACGCCCCCTACTTCTGTCAGGTCCAGGAGCCGGAGCACTACCGCTGGGCCGAACCCGTGCCCGAGGGCCCGACCGTCCGCCGGATGCAGGACCTCGCGCGCGAGACCGGCATGGTGATCGTCGTCCCCGTCTTCGAGATCGAGCAGTCCGGCTTCTACTACAACACCGCCGCCGTGATCGACGCCGACGGCAGCTACCTCGGCAAGTACCGCAAGCATCACATCCCGCAGGTGAAGGGCTTCTGGGAGAAGTACTACTTCAAACCCGGCAACCTGGGCTGGCCCGTCTTCGACACCGCCGTCGGCAGGGTCGGCGTCTACATCTGCTACGACCGGCACTTCCCGGAGGGCTGGCGGCAACTGGGGCTGCGGGGGGCCCAGCTGGTCTACAACCCCTCCGCCACGCACCGCGGACTGTCGGCGCATCTCTGGCAGCTGGAGCAGCCCGCCGCGGCCGTCGCCAACGAGTACTTCATCGCCGCCATCAACCGGGTGGGGCAGGAGGAGTACGGCGACAACGACTTCTACGGCACGAGCTACTTCGTGGACCCCCGCGGGCAGTTCGTCGGCGAGCCGGCGAGCGACAAGAGCGAGGAACTCCTCGTCCGCGACCTCGACTTCGACCTCATCGAGGAAGTGCGGCAGCAGTGGGCCTTCTACCGCGACCGCCGCCCCGACGCCTACGAAGGGCTGGTACAGCCGTGAACGACCTCTACTCCCGGCACCGGAACGTCCTGCCCGACTGGCTCGCGCTCTACTACGACGAGCCGCTGGAGATCACCCACGGCGAAGGGCGGCACGTCTGGGACTCCGCCGGCAACAAGTACCTGGACTTCTTCGGCGGCATCCTGACCACGATGACCGCGCACGCGCTGCCCGAGGTGACCAAGGCGGTCGGCGAGCAGGCCGGCCGGATCATCCACTCCTCGACCCTCTACCTCAACCGGCCGATGGTCGAACTCGCCGAGCGCGTCGCCCAGGTGAGCGGCATCCCGGACGCCCGGGTGTTCTTCACCACCTCCGGCACCGAGGCCAACGACACCGCCCTGCTGCTGGCGACCGCGTACCGGCGCAGCAACACCGTCCTGGCCATGCGCAACAGCTACCACGGCCGCTCCTTCAGCGCGGTCGGCATCACCGGCAACCGCAGCTGGTCCCCGACCTCCCTGTCCCCGCTGCAGACGCTGTACGTCCACGGCGGCGTCCGCACCCGGGGCCCGTACGCCGCACTGGACGACCGCGCGTTCATCGACGCCTGTGTCGCCGACCTGAAGGACCTCCTCGGGCACACCCGGCCGCCCGCCGCACTGATCGCCGAACCCGTCCAGGGCGTCGGCGGGTTCACCTCCCCGCCCGACGGTCTCTACGCCGCCTTCCGCGAGGTCCTCGACGAGCACGGCATCCTGTGGATCGCCGACGAGGTGCAGACCGGCTGGGGCCGCACCGGCGATCACTTCTGGGGCTGGCAGGCGCACGCCCGCAGCGGCCCGCCGGACCTCGTCACGTTCGCCAAGGGCATCGGCAACGGCATGTCCATCGGCGGGGTGATCGCCCGCGCCGAGATCATGAACTGCCTGGACGCCAACAGCATCTCGACGTTCGGCGGCACCCAGATCACCATGGCCGCCGGCCTCGCCAACCTGACCTACCTCCTCGAACACGACCTCCAGGGCAACGCCCGCCGGGTCGGCGGTCTGCTCATCGAGCGCCTGCGGGCCGTCGCCGCCCAGCTGCCCGGCGTACGCGAGGTGCGCGGGCGGGGCCTGATGATCGGCGTCGAGCTGGTGAGACCGGGCACGGACGAGGCCGATCCGCAGGCGGCCGCCGCCGTGCTGGAGAGGGCTCGCGAGGGCGGGCTGCTCATCGGCAAGGGCGGCGGCCACAACACCAGCGCCCTGCGCATCGCACCCCCGCTGTCGCTCACCGTCGCGGAGGCCGAGGAGGGCGCCGCCATCCTCGAACACGCCCTGAGGAGTTCGTACTGAACGCTCCGCGACAGATGCCGTGACGGGCCGCCGGCCGTCCGCGGGCCCGCCGCGGCCGGCCGGGCCCGCGCGGCGCAGCCGCACGTCGACACAGTCCCGCGCCCCTTCGGGGCGCCACCGTCCGAGTGAGGGATACGGCCATGGCATCCGACTCCGACATCCGCTACCCCGCCCGGCAGCCGCCGGAGCCCGTCCTCTCGGTGCGGCAGGTGCTCACCCTGGAGCGGGTGCTGGCCGGGGAGCCCGAGGTGGTGGCCGGGGCCGGACAGCTGGACCGGCCGGTGCGCTGGGTGCACGTCGCCGAGGCCGCCGACGTCGGCGTGATGCTCAGCGGCGGCGAGATGGTGCTCACCACCGGAGTGCTCCTCGCCGGGGACGAGGCCAAGCAGGCCGAGTACATCCAGTCCCTGCACCGGGCCGAGGCCGCGGCCGTCGTGCTCGGCCTCGGGCGGGCCTTCCCCGCGCCGCCCGAGGTGATGCGGCGGGCCGCCGAGCGGTGCGGGCTGCCCATGGTCGTCCTGCACCGGCCCTTCCCCTTCGCCGAGCTGACGGAGGAGGTGCAGTGCCGGCTGGTGCGGCGGAAGTTCGCCGCCGTCAGCCTGTCCGAGACCGTACGGACCGCCCTCACCGGGCTGATCACGGCCGGTGCCCCGCTGCAGCGGCTGCTGGACGAAATCGCCCAGCACAGCGGCTGCCCGGTCGTCGTCACCAACCTCGCCCACCGCGTCCTCGCCACCGCGGGGGAGCGGCCCGCGGTGGACGACGTACTGCGCGACTGGGAGCGGATCGCCCGGCAGGCCGGCGCAAGCGCGGGCGAGGGCTGGATCCACGCCGAGCTGGGCGGGCGCGGGGAGCGGTGGGGCCGGCTGCTGCTGTGCGGCTACCGGGGGGACGTGGCCACCGGGCGGCTGCTCGCCGACCGGGCCGCCGAGGCGCTGGTCCTGCACCGCATGCTCGGCGGCGGCTCCGCGCACACCTGGGAGGAACAGTCCGCGCAGAGCCTGCTGACCGACCTGGTCTCCGGTGTCGTACCGGCCCGGCAGCTGCTGCCGCGGGCACGGGCCGCCGGGCTGCCGGTCAACCGGCGGACCTTCGTCCCGCTCGTCGTGCCCGGCGCGGATCCGGTCCGGCTCGGCCGCGTCCTGCGGATGCTGGGGCTGCCCGGGCTGGTGGCGGAGCTGTCCGGCGAAGCCACCGCCGTCCTGCTCAGCCTCCCCCGCGACCAGCACGCCGAGGCGCTGACCGCGCACTTCGCGGCCCGGCTGCGCACCGAGACCGGGGCGCCGGCCACGGTGGTCGCCGCCGCCGATCCGCGTACCGCCTGGGACGACGTGCCCGCCGGGCTGCGCGAGGCCCGGCATGTCGCCGACGCCGTCGCCGACTCCTCCGCCGCCCTCGACCTGCCGGCCGTCGTACGGCTCAGGGACGTCCACCTGCGCGGGCTGGTCCGGCTGCTGCGCGACGACCCGCACGTGCAGTCCTTCGCCGAGCGGGAGCTGGACGGGCTGCTGTGCGAGGCCGAACCCGAGCTGCTGAACGTCCTGCGCACGTATCTCGCGACCGGACGCAACAAGTCCCGCACCGCCCAGCTCCACCATGTCTCCCGGCCCGCCCTCTACCGCCGCCTGGAGGCCATACAGGCCCGCCTCGGTGTCGACCTGGACGACTTCGAACAGGCGGCCTCCGTGCACATCGCGCTCCTCGCGCACGACGCGCAACAGGGCTGAAACATGCGACGACCTGGGAAAACGGCGGTGAAACATGGGCCCACGCACACGTGACACGGTGACACGCCCACGGCCCGCAGACGTGACACGCTGCCACTCAAACGGCCCCGGCGGGCTTTCTAGGCTCACGGCACACCGAGCGACCGGAGGTCCCGATGAGCCGAGTGATCCGTGCCGCCCTCTTCCAGACCGCCTGGACCGGCGACAAGGAATCCATGATCCAGGTGCACGAGCAGGCGGCCCGCGACGCCGCCGCTCAGGGTGCCCAAGTCCTCTGCTTCCAGGAGCTGTTCTACGGCCCGTACTTCTGCCAGGTCCAGGACAAGGCGTTCTACGAGTACGCCGAGCGGATCCCCGAGGGCCCGACCGTCCAGCGCTTCCAGGCCCTCGCCCGCGAGCTGGGCATCGTCCTGGTCCTGCCGATGTACGAGGAGGAGCAGCCGGGCGTCCTGTACAACACCGCCGCCGTGATCGACGCGGACGGCTCCTACCTCGGCAAGTACCGCAAGACCCACATTCCGCAAGTGCAGGGATTCTGGGAGAAGTTCTACTTCCGCCCGGGCAACAGCGGCTGGCCCGTCTTCGACACGGCCGTGGGCAGGATCGGCGTCTACATCTGCTACGACCGCCACTTCCCCGAAGGCTGGCGGGCGCTCGGCCTCGCCGGTGCCGAGATCGTCTTCAACCCCTCGGCCACCTCGCGCGGCCTGTCCCGCTATCTGTGGCAGCTGGAGCAGCCGGCGGCGGCCGTGGCCAACGAGTACTTCGTCGGCGCGATCAACCGGGTCGGCGTGGAGGACCTGGGCGACAACGACTTCTACGGCACCACCTACTTCGTGGACCCGGAGGCCCAGTTCGTCGGGGAGGTGGCGAGCGACAAGGAGACCGAACTCGTCGTCCGCGACCTCGACCTGGCCAAGCTCCGCGAGGTCCGCGACCGCTGGCAGTTCTACCGCGACCGGGCGCCGGGGGCGTACGAGCCGTTGACGGCGCCGTAAGCGCCCGAAGGGGCGCGGGGCCGTGCTCGGCACGCGGCTGCCGCCGCGCGGGCGCGACCAGCCACATCGGACGGACCCGCACATGACCAACGAGGGAGTGAACCCATGACCGGCCGTACTGTCATCCGCGGCGGTCTCGTCATCACCGCGTCCGACGAGATCCACGCCGACGTCCTGATCGAGGACGGCCGCATCGCCGCCCTCGCCGCCTCCGGCACGCCCGCGGCCGAGGCGTTCACCGCCGAGCTGAGCGAGACGGGGGGACCCCCGTCCGGAGGGTGGGGGAGGGTCATCGACGCCACCGGGAAGTACGTGATCCCGGGCGGCGTCGACGCCCACACCCACATGGAGCTGCCGTTCGGCGGCACCTTCGCCTCCGACACCTTCGAGACCGGCACCCGCGCGGCCGCCTGGGGCGGTACGACGACGATCGTCGACTTCGCGGTGCAGAGCGTCGGCCACACCCTGCGCGAAGGTCTGGACGCCTGGCACGGCAAGGCCGAGGGCAACTGCGCGATCGACTACGGCTTCCACATGATCGTCTCCGATGTGAACCAGGAGACGCTGAAGGAGATGGACCTGCTGATCGAGGAGGGCGTCACCTCGTTCAAGCAGTTCATGGCCTACCCGGGCGTCTTCTACAGCGACGACGGCCAGATCCTGCGCGCCATGCAGCGCTCCGCCGAGAACGGCGGCCTGATCATGATGCACGCCGAGAACGGCATCGCGATCGACGTCCTGGTCGAGCAGGCGCTGGCCCGCGGCGAGACCGACCCCCGCTACCACGGCGAGGTCCGCAAGGCCCTGCTCGAGGCCGAGGCCACCCACCGGGCCATCCGGCTCGCCCAGGTCGCGGGCGCCCCCCTGTACGTCGTGCACGTCTCTGCCGCGGAAGCCGTGGCCGAGCTGACGCGGGCCCGTGACGACGGACTGCCCGTCTTCGGCGAGACCTGCCCGCAGTACCTGTTCCTGTCCACCGACAACCTCGCCGAGCCCGACTTCCAGGGCGCCAAGTACGTGTGCAGCACGCCCCTCAGGCCGAAGGAGCACCAGGCCGCCCTGTGGAAGGGCCTGCGCACGAACGACCTCCAGGTCGTCTCCACCGACCACTGCCCCTTCTGCTTCACCGGCCAGAAGGAACTGGGCCGCGGCGACTTCTCCAAGATCCCCAACGGTCTGCCGGGCGTGGAGAACCGCATGGACCTGCTCCACCAGGCGGTCGTGGACGGGCACATCTCGCGGCGCCGCTGGATCGAGATCGCCTGCGCCACCCCGGCCCGCATGTTCGGCCTGTACCCGAAGAAGGGCACCATCACCCCGGGCGCCGACGCGGACATCGTCATCTACGACCCGCACGCCGAGCAGGTGATCTCCGCCGAGACGCACCACATGAACGTCGACTACTCGGCCTACGAGGGCAAGCGCGTCACCGGCCGGGTCGAGACCGTGCTCTCGCGCGGCGAGCCCGTCATCGACCAGCGGGAGTACACCGGACGCGCCGGCCACGGCGTCTACACCCCGCGCTCCACCTGTCAGTACCTCAACTAGGAGTGGCGCCCATGGACTTCGGACTCGTCCTGCAGACCGATCCGCCCGCCTCCCGTGTCATCAGCCTGATGAAGCGGGCCGAGCGCAACGGCTTCACCTACGGCTGGACCTTCGACTCCGCCGTGCTCTGGCAGGAGCCGTTCGTGATCTACAGCCAGATCCTGGCGAACACCCAGAAGCTGACGGTCGGCCCGATGGTCACCAACCCGGGCACCCGCACCTGGGAGGTCACCGCCTCCACCTTCGCCACCCTCAACGACATGTTCGGCAACCGCACCGTCTGCGGCATCGGCCGCGGCGACTCCGCGATGCGCGTGGCCGGCCGCAAACCCAACACCCTCGCCCGGATCAGCGAGGCCATGAAGGTCATCCGCGCCCTCGGCAGCGGCGGGGAGGCCGACCTCGGCGGCACGAAGATCCGGTTCCCGTGGATCAAGGAGGGCGCCGCGCTTCCCGTCTGGATGGCCGCGTACGGCCCGAAGGCGCTGAAGATGACCGGCGAGGAGGCCGACGGCTTCATCCTCCAGCTGGCCGACCTGTACCTGACCGAGTACATGGTGAAGGCCGTCAAGGACGCGGCCGTCGCCGCCGGCCGCGACCCGTCCGAGATCACGATCTGCGTGGCCGCCCCCGCGTACGTCACCGAGGACGACTCGCCCGAGGCCCTCGCCCACGCCCGCGAGCAGTGCCGCTGGTTCGGCGGCATGGTCGGCAACCACGTCGCCGACCTGGTCGCCAAGTACGGCGAACACTCCTCCCAGGTCCCCGAGGAACTCACCGACTACATCAAGGCGCGGCAGGGCTACGACTACTCACACCACGGCCGCAGCGACAACCCCGACACCCGGTTCGTGCCCGACGAGATCGTGGACCGGTTCTGCCTCGTCGGCCCCGCCGAGAAGCACATCGAGAAACTGCACGCGCTCCGCGCGCTGGGCGTCGACCAGTTCGCGGTGTACGACATGCACGACGCACAGGAGGCCACGATCGACGCCTACGGCCGCCAGGTCATCCCCGCGGTCAACGCCTGACCCCCCTTCCCGCTCCGAGTCCCCCCACGCCCCTCTTGGTCTCCCCTCCCCGCCGTCCCGGGGAGGGGGCTGGTGCCCGCACGGCCTTTCCCGACCCCTCTCTCCCCGATTGGCCAGCCCATGACCGACACCGCTCCCACGGCCATACCGACGTCCGGCCAAGTCACCCTCCCCGACGGGCGCGTGGAACTCGCCCCCGGCGCGCCGCCGCCCAGCGGCCCCTACGCCAACGAGGACCTGCTCCCGGTCCCCACGGCGAAGCGCACGTGGACGACGTACAACTTCTCGGCCCTGTGGGTCGGCATGGCCCACAACACCGCCTCCTGGACACTCGCCTCCGGGCTGATCGCGGTGGGCATGGACTGGAAGCAGGCCGTGTTCACCATCGCCCTCGCCAACCTCGTCGTGCTGGTGCCGATGCTGCTGACCGGGCACGCCGGGCCCAAGTACGGCATCCCCTTCCCGGTCTTCGCCCGCGCCTCCTTCGGCGTGCGCGGCGCCAACCTTCCCGCCGTCGTACGGGCGTTGGTGGCCTGTGGCTGGTTCGGCATCCAGACCTGGATCGGCGGCGAGGCCATCTACTTCCTCGCCGGCAAGCTGATCGGCGACAGCTGGTCCGACGCCTCGCACATCGGCGGCCACGCCTGGACCATGTGGCTGTCCTTCGCCATCTTCTGGGCCATCCAGGTCGCCATCATCTACCGGGGCATGGAGACCATCCGCCGCTTCGAGAACTGGGCGGCGCCGTTCGTGATCGTCGGCGCGCTGGTGATGCTGTGGTGGATGAGCAGCAAGGCCGGCGGACTGGGCCCGCTCTTCGACCAGCCGTCGACGCTCGGCTGGGACGGCGACTTCTGGAAGCTGTTCTGGCCCTCCCTCATGGGCATGATCGGCTTCTGGTCCACGCTGTCGCTGAACATCCCCGACTTCACCCGCTACGGAAAGAGCCAGAAGGCGCAGACCTGGGGCCAGGCCCTGGGCCTGCCCACCACGATGACCCTCTTCGCGTTCCTCTCCGTCCTGGTCACCTCCGGTTCGCAGGCGGTGTACGGCAAGCCGGTCTGGGACCCGGTCCAGCTCGCCGCCAAGACGGACAACGTGGTCGGGCTGCTCTACGCCCTGGTGACCGTGCTGGTGGCCACCCTGTCCGTGAACATCGCGGCCAATCTGGTCTCCCCGGCCTTCGACTTCTCCAACGTCGCGCCCCGGAAGGTGAGTTTCCGCACCGGTGCGCTCATCACCGCCGTCCTCGCCGTGGTCATCTTCCCGTGGAAGCTGTACTCCGACCCGCAGGGCTACATCTTCACCTGGCTCGGCCTGGTGGGCGGCCTGCTCGGCACGGTCGCGGGCATCCTCGTCGCCGATTACTGGCTGCTGCGCCGCACCCGCCTCGACCTCGCCGACCTGTACCGCAGGGGCGGCCGCTACTGGTACGCGGCCGGCTGGAACTGGCGGGCGGTCGTCGCCTTCCTGACGGGCGGTGTCCTCGCGATCGGCGGCGCGGACTTCAAGCCGCTGATCGACGGCCGCCCCCTCCCCGCCCTGTCCCCGCTGGCCGACTACGGCTGGGCGGTGGGCCTAGGCACCTCCCTGGTGCTGTACCTCGCCCTGATGTTCAGCACGGGCCGGGGCCGACGCGCGGTCTGACCGACCGACCGGCCGCTGCCCTGGGCGGGGCGTACCACCGTGAACGGGGTGCGCCCCGCCGCGGCCCGGAGCGACCAGGTTCCGGTGCCGGGCCGCCGGGTCCGTCCGCGTAAACGGCGACCGGGTCGAACTCGGCCCGCGGGCCGGCCTCGTCGTCCCGGCGGACGGGCTCAGCCCCGGCCGCCCGCCAGGGCGGCCACCGCGGCCTTCGCCGCCTTGATGGCTCCCTTGTTGATCTCGTCGGTGCCGGGGGCCTTCTTCGACTCGAAGTCGCTGCCGTTGTAGGTGACGATCACCAGGGCGTTGGAGACCCGGGCCAGCACCACGCCCTCGCGGGTCTGCTGCTTGTCCTCGGTGGTGAGGTTCACGACGGAGTAGGCGGAGTCCCCGAGCCCCGGAACGGCCCCGCCGCCGCTCTTCTCGCCGACCCGCTGCTGGTACTCCTGCTTCGCCTCCTGGTCCGACTCGCTGATCTCGAAGGACACGTCGAGCCAGCGGTAGTCGTAGCCCTTGAGCGCGTTCCAGGAACACGTGCGGCGCAGCGCGGTGTCCGTCGACGGGATCTCCTTGCCCGCCGTCTTCGCCCCGGGCACCAGCGCGGTGACGGTGGCCACGGGCACGCTGGAGCAGGGTGCGGGCGCGGTGTCGTACGTCTTCGACGCCGCGGTGGACGACGGGGCGGAGGAGGACTCGGCGGGCGCCTGCTGGGCCGCCGGCCGGTGCGCGGCGGCGGGCGGCGCGGCCGGACCGGACGTCAGCGCCCACCCGGCGCAGGCGAGGACCGCGACCGGCGACAGACGCGCGGTGAGGGCGAGCGGCAGAGGCAGAGAACGCACGGCGCACTTCTCGTGGGGGAGGGTGCGGAAGGGGGGTCCGCATGGTGGACGGGGACGACAGTGTCACATGACTGCCTGTGGGGCGGAAGGGAAAACTCGCTGCGTGCCCGGCCGGTCACGGCAGCGCGTGCACGACGTGCCGCTCTGCCCGTTATGCGCCTCGCGTCGACGGCGGGTGCCGGCTTCACCGGGGCGGGAGTGGACCTTCCGTCCGCCCGCCGACGAGCCGTCCGCCCGCCGACGAGTCCTCGCGCCCGCCGACGATCCCTCCGCCCGTCGCCGCCCGGGCCAGGACCGCCGCCCGGGCCTACGGCACTCTCGCCGTCCACTCCGGGGACGTGAACTTGGTGCGGGCCAGCTCCCGCGCCCGGGCCAGTTCCCCGTCGGTGACCTTGCCGTCCACCAGGCCGTAGCGCGCGCGGAACGAGTCGATCATCCGGCCGATGACCGCCTCGCGCGGCAGTCCCGTCTGCCGCCGCAGCGGATCGACCCGCTTCTTCGCGCTTCTCGTGCCCTTGTCGGACAGCTTCTCCCGCCCGATCCGCAGCACCTCGACCATCTTGTCGGCGTCGATGTCGTACGACATCGTCACGTGGTGCAGCACGGCGCCCGGTCCGCCGCCGGGGCCGACGATCCGCTTCTGCGCCGCCCCCGCGATCTTGCCCTGGTCGGTCGCGATGTCGTTCAGCGGCTGGTACCAGGCCCGGATGCCCATGTCGCCGAGGGCGCCGAGCACCCAGTCGTCGAGATAGGCGTAGCTGTCCTGGAACGACAGGCCCTGCACCAGGGACTCGGGCACCGACAGCGAGTAGGTGATCGTGTTGCCGGGCTCCACGAACATCGCGCCGCCGCCGGAGATCCGCCGGACCACCTCGATGCCGTGCCGCGCGGCGCCCTCCGGGTCCACCTCGTTGCGCAGCGACTGGAAGCTGCCGATGATCACCGACGGGGCGCCCCACTCCCATATCCGCAGCGTCGGCGGCCGCCGGCCCGCGGCCACCTCCGCGGTCAGGACCTCGTCCAGCGCCATGTGCAGGGCGGGCGGCTGCGGACCCTCGTGGATCAGCTGCCAGTCGTAGTCCGTCCAGTCCGTGGCGTGGGCCAGCGCCCGGCGCACCGCGATCCCCACGCCCTCCGAGGTCAGGCCGTACATCACGGTCCCGGCGGGCAGCGCCGCGTCGATCCGCGCGGCCAGCCCCGCCGCGTCGGTGTCCGCGGGGGCACCCTCCAGCGCGCGGTTCACCGCGTCCAGCGCCTCGTCCGGCTCCAGGAAGAAGTCGCCCGCCACGCGCACCTGCCGCAGCACGCCGTCCTCGGCGTCCACGTCCACGACGACCAGCTTGCCACCGGGCACCTTGTACTCACCGTGCACTGCCTGGGCCTCCGTTCTGCCGTAGGAGACCAACGCGGGGCGGGACCGGGGTGTTCCCGGCCCCTCGTCCGTGGCAACCCGGCGCTCCCGCCTGCCGCGCGCCCCCGTCCCGGCGCGCTACACCAACTCGCCGTTGCGGGCGACCACCTGTCCCCCGTGGACCACCATGTCGCGCTGCGGCATGTCGACCACGACCTGCGGCACGCACTCTGCGCGTACGAGGACGAAGTCCGCCGGCGAGCCCGGCGTGAGGTCGGCCCGAGGCAGGCCCATCACATCGGCGCCGCCGTGCGCGCCCACGGTGTAGCAGGAGGTCAGCTCGTCGTCGAGACGGACGTCCGTGACCCAGCCGAGGATGTGCGCCCGGTGCAGCATGTCGGCGTCCCCGAACGGGCTCCACGCATCGCGCACACCGTCCGAACCGAGGCCGACACGCACCCCGTGCTGCCGGAGTCTCGTGATCGGCAGCACCAGGGACTCGTTCGGGGCGACCGTCGTCAGTGCGATGTCCAGGTCGGCCAGGTCTTCCGCCATCGTGTCCAGTGCGGCCTCGGGCAGGAACGGCAGACAGAACACGTGGCTCACCGTCACCTTGCCGCGCAGCGACAGCGCCCGGGTGCGCTCGATGATGCCGCGCAGCACCCTGGTGCCTTTCTCGTCCCGGTCGTGGAGGTGGATGTCGACGCCGACGCCGTAGCGGTCGGCGAGGTCGAAGACGAGGTCGAGCTGTTCGTCGAGCGCGTGGTCGAAGCTGATCGGGTCGATGCCGCCGATCATGTCGACGAGGCCGCCGCGCGCGGCCTCCTTCAGGAGTTCGGCCGTTCCGGGGGTGCGGACCACGCCGTGCTGGGGGAAAGCGACGATCTGCACGTCGAGCGCGTCCGCGAGGCGTTCCCTGGCCTCGGCGATGCCCTCGACGCCTGCGAGGCCGTACGCCGGCGCCACGTCCGCGTGCGCTCGCATGGCCCGGGTGCCGCGGGTCACGGCGTGTGCCATCAGGCCGTAGGCGCGCTCGCCGACCGGGCGCTTTTGCGAACGGAACAGTTCCACGTCCTGCTCGCAGAAGTCCGCGATGGTGCTCGCGGGCCTGCGCGTCACCCAGCTGCCGCCCCAGCTCGTCTTGTCGGGGTGTATGTGGGCGTCGACGAGCGCCGGGAGCGCGATGCGTCCGCCGCCGTCGACGGTCTTCGCGCCCTTCGGCGCCGGGCCGTCCGTGACGAGGCCGTCGACGACGGTGAGATCCACGGGGTCCGGGGCACCGAAGGGGCGTACGTCGCGGAAGACCACCGCCTTCTTCGGACGGTGTGCCGCGGGCTCGCCGTGGTGCCCGGCGGCCTGCGCGGTTGCCGGGGTGAGTGCCGCGCCGAGCGAGGCGGCGCCCGCGAGGACACCACGGCGGGACAGGGGCGGGGGAGTCATACCTGTTCTCCTTCGGGAAGAGGCCGAGCGGTCGGGAGCGGACCCGTCAGAGCGCGACGGCGACGCCGGAACGCACCACACGGCTGGGGGACTTCAGGACCGTGACGTCGGCGAGGGGATCGCCGGAGACGACCAGGACATCGCCCGCGTGGCCGCGGGTCAGGCGGCCCGCCGTGCCGTCCAGCCCGAGCAGACGCGCGGCGCCGGTCGTCGCGGTGCGGATCGCGTCGAGCGGTGAGAGGCCGGCCGCACGCATCAGTTCGACCTCGCGGCCGATCGGCTCGATAAGCGCCCGAGGAGTCCGTGCCGGCCGCGCGCTCCACCGGATCCGCCGCCCGGGCCGGGGCGACGCACGGCAGGACGGCCCACGGCGGCGGTGCGGGAGTGCGCGGGTCCGATCACCTCGGCCCGCGCTCGATAGCCTGCTCGCTGATCGGACGATCCGAACGCCGACAGCGAGGTGAGAGATGCAGTTCACCACCCGGCCGACTCTCCAGGGGACCTTCGGCATGGTCTCCTCCACCCACTGGCTCGCCTCGCAGTCGGCGATGGCGGTCCTGGAGGACGGTGGCAACGCCTTCGACGCCGCCGTCGCCGGCGCGTTCGTGCTGCACGTGGTGGAGCCGCACCTGAACGGGCCCGCCGGCGAGGTACCGATCCTGCTGGCCCCCGCGGGCGGTGAGGTGCGCGTGCTGTGCGGGCAGGGCGTGGCGCCGGCGGGCGCCACGGCCGCGCACTACCGGGGGCTCGGGCTCGATCTCGTCCCCGGCACCGGACCCCTCGCGGCCGCCGTGCCCGGAGCCTTCGACGCCTGGCTGCTGCTCCTGCGCGACCACGGCACGAAGTCCCTCGACGACGTCCTGAAGTACGCCGTCGGATACGCCGAGGACGGGCACGCGCCCGTGGAGAAGCTCGGCGCGACCGTGGAGACGGTACGGGAGCTGTTCGAGACGGAGTGGACGTCGTCGGCGGAGGTCTACCTGCCCGGCGGCAGCGCACCCCGGCCCGGCCGGCTGCTGCGCAACCCCGTCCTCGCGGCCACCTGGAAGCGGCTGCTCGCCGAGACCGCCGGTGCCGGCGACCGGGAGGCCCGCATCGACGCCGCGCGCGAGGTGTGGCGCTCCGGCTTCATCGCCGAGGCCCTGGTGCGGCAGTCCCGGCGGCCCACCCTCGACACCAGCGGCGCACGGCACACCGGCACGCTCTCCGAGGCCGACCTGGCCGGCTGGTCGGCCGCCTACGAGACCCCGGTGACGTACGACTGGAACGGCTGGACCGTGTGCAAGGCCGGCCCCTGGAGCCAGGGCCCCGCCCTGCTCCAGCAGCTCGCCCTGCTCCCGGCCGAGCTGCCCGCCTACGGCTCCGCCGACTACGTCCACCTGCTGATCGAGGGCTGCAAGCTAGCCATGGCCGACCGCGAGGCCTGGTACGGCGACGCCGCCGACGTCCCGGTCGCCGAGCTGCTGTCGGACGACTACAACGCCGGGCGGCGCGCCCTCGTCGGCGCGAAGGCCTCGTACGAGCTGCGTCCCGGCAGCCCCGGCGGGCGCACCCCGCGCCTGCCCGCACAGGCCTACGCGCGCGTGGAGGCCGGCGGCCGCGGGTTCGACCCGATGGGCGCGGGGGAGCCGACCGTGGCCGAGATCCCCGGCGAGCCGCACGTCGCCGTCGACGGCACCACCCGGGGCGACACCTGCCACCTGGACGTGGCCGACCGCTGGGGCAACATGATCGCGGCCACGCCCAGCGGGGGCTGGCTCCAGTCCAACCCCGTCGTGCCCGAGCTGGGCTTCCCGCTGGGCACCCGCCTGCAGATGGCCTGGCTGGAGGAGGGCCTGCCGAACACCCTCACCCCGGGCCGCCGCCCGCGCACCACCCTCACCCCTTCCCTCGCGCTGCGCGACGGGGTGCCGGTCCTGGCGTTCGGCACGCCCGGCGGCGACCAGCAGGACCAGTGGCAGCTGCACTTCTTCCTCGCCGCCGCCCTGCGCGCGCCCATCCGCGGCGCACTCGACCTCCAGGGCGCCATCGATGCCCCGAACTGGCACAACGACAGCTTTCCCAGCTCCTTCTACCCGCGCGGCCGCCGTCCCGGCAGCGTGACCGTGGAGTCCCGCACGGACGCCGCGGTGATCGAGGAGCTGCGGCGGCGCGGCCACGACGTCACCGTCGGACCGGCCTGGTCCGAGGGCCGCCTGTGCGCGGTCGCCCGCGACCCGGAGACCGGCGTGCTGTCGGCGGCGGCGAACCCCCGCGGGATGCAGGGGTACGCGGTGGGCCGGTGACCCGGCGCCGGCCGGCGGCGGCTCCGTCCGACTCCTGTTCTTCACCCCGATTCCACCCGGCGTGCACCGGACGGGCGGGGATTGTCAGTGGGGCGTGCTCTCATGGAGGCATGATCGAAGAGACGGAAACCATCGAGGAGTTTCTCGCCCGCTGCTCGGCCGACGTGGAGGAGGCGGTCCGCAAGGCGGCCGCGGCCGAGATCCTGCCCCGCTTCCGGCACCTCGCCGAGCACGAGGTGGCCCAGAAGAGCGGGCCGCACGACCTGGTGACGGACGCCGACCGCCTCGCCGAGCTGCGGCTCACCGCGGACCTCGGTGCCCTGCTGCCTGGCTCCGTGGTGGTCGGCGAGGAGGCGGTGCACGCCGACCCGGCCACGTACGACGCGCTCCGGGGCGACGCGCCGGTGTGGATCGTCGACCCGGTCGACGGCACCCGCCAGTTCGTGAACGGCGACGACGGCTTCTGCACGCTGGTCGCACTCGCCCGGCACGGCGTCGTCATCGCCTCCTGGACCTATGCCGCGGCACGCGACCAGTTCGCCACCGCCGTCCGCGGCCAGGGCGCCTTCCTCGACGGCGAGCGGCTGGTCGCGGGCCCGCCCGCGCCCGGCCGGGACCTCGTCGTCGCCACCTCCCACCCCGACTACACCACCGAGGAGCAGAAGCGCGCCCTGCGGGCCCTGTGGACCGACGGCGTCGCACCCCGCCCCTGCGGCTCCGCGGGACTGGAGTATCTCGCTGTCGCCCGGGGCGAGTCGGACGCCGTGGCGTTCTCCTGGGAGGCCGCCTGGGACCACGCGGCCGGTCTGCTCCTGGTCGAGGAGGCGGGCGGTGCTCACGTCACCCTCAGCGGCGAGCCGTTCCGCGTGACCGGCGGCAACGCCCTGCCGTTCATCGCCGCCCGCGACGCCGCCACCGCCGCCCGGCTGGCCGGCCTGCTGCGCGCGGCCGCCTGACGGCGGGGGTGCTCGCGCGGGCCACCCCGGCCCGGGCATGTCGGCCCCCCGGCATATCCTGATGTCGAGTGGCCATCGGCTGACGAAGGGGTCCGAAGGTGCCGTCGATGCTCGATGCGGTCGTGGTGGGTGCGGGACCGAACGGACTGACCGCTGCCGTGGAGCTGGCCCGCCGCGGTTTCTCCGTCGCCCTGTTCGAGGCACAGCCCACCCTGGGCGGCGGCGCCCGTACCGAGGAGCTGACCCTCCCCGGCTTCCGCCACGACCCCTGCTCGGCCGCCCACCCCCTCGGCATCAACTCGCCCGCGTTCCGTGCCCTGCCCCTCGACCGCTACGGCCTGGAATGGCTGCACGCCGACCTGCCGATGGCGCATCCCTTCCTCGACGGCAGCGCCGCCGTGCTGTCCCGGTCGGTCGCCGAGACCGCCGCCTCCTTCGGGGCCCGCGACGCGGGCGCCTACCGCAGACTGGTCGAGCCGTTCCTCGCCCACTGGGACACCCTCGTACGGGACTTCATGTCCCTGCCGCTGACCGCGCTCCCGCGCGATCCCGTCACCCTGGCCCGCTTCGGGCTGGCCGGCCTGCCCCCGTCCACCTGGCTGATGCGCCGCTTCAAGGACGAGCGCGCCAAGACCCTCTTCGCGGGCCTGGTCGCCCATGTGATGGCCCCGCTCGGCGGACTGGCCACCGGGGCCATCGGCCTGGTCTTCGCGCTGTCCGCCCACGCCCGCGGCTGGCCGGTGGCCCGCGGCGGCTCCCAGGCCCTCTCCGACGCCCTCGCCGCCTACCTGAAGGACCTCGGCGGCGCCGTACACACCGACTACGAGGTCAAGCGCCTGGACGACCTGCCGCCCGCGCGCGCGTACGTCTTCGACACCTCGCCCACGGCGCTCGCCCGCATCGCCGGCTTCGGCGACCACTACGCGAACTACCGGTACGGGCCCAGCGTCTTCAAGATCGACTACGCGCTGGACGGCCCGGTGCCCTGGACCGCACCGCAGGCCCGCGTCGCCGGAACCGTCCAGATCGGCGCGAGCAGCGCCGAGATCGGCACGGCCCTGCGTGCCGCCTCCCGCGAGGGCCGCGCCCCCGACCGGCCCTTCATGATCACCGTGCAGCCCAGCGTGGTCGACCCCACCCGTGCCCCCGAGGGCAAGCAGGTCTTCTGGGCGTACGGTCACGTCCCGAACGGCTGGTCCGGCGACCTCACTGACGCCATGGAACGCCAACTGGAGCGCTTCGCCCCCGGCTTCCGCGACCGCGTGCTCGCCCGCGCGGTCGCCGGCCCCGCCGAGATGGCCGCCCGCAACGCCAACTACGTCGGCGGCGACATCGCCTGCGGCGCGGCCTCCGGACTCCAGCTGCTGCTGCGCCCCAGACTGTCCCTGTTCCCGTACCACACCCCCCACCCGGCGGTGTTCATCTGCTCCTCGGCGACCCCGCCGGGACCGGGCGTGCACGGCATGTCGGGGCACAACGCGGCCAAGGCCGTATGGCGGAGGCTGAGACAGCAATGACCATCCTCACCCTCGTACAGGGCGACATCACCCGGCAGAGTGCCGACGCGATCGTCAACGCGGCCAACTCCTCCCTCCTCGGCGGCGGGGGAGTGGACGGCGCGATCCACCGGCGCGGCGGCCCCGCAGTCCTGGAGGAGTGCCGCGCGCTGCGCGCCTCCCGGTACGGCAAGGGCCTGCCCACCGGCCAGGCGGTCGCCACCACCGCGGGAGAACTGGACGCCCGGTGGGTCATCCACACGGTGGGCCCGGTCTGGTCCGCCACCGAGGACCGCTCCGACCTGCTCGCCTCCTGCTACCGCGAGTCCCTGCGCGTCGCCGACGAGCTGGGCGCCCGCACGGTCGCGTTCCCGGCCGTCTCCACCGGTGTGTACCGCTGGCCGATGGACGACGCGGCGCGCATCGCCGTGGCCACGGTCCGCGGCACGCCGACAGCCGTCGAGGAGGTGCGCTTCGTCCTCTTCGACGACCGGGCGTACGAGGCGTTCGCCCGGCAGGCCGGCTGACGGCAGGCGCAGGGAGCCTGTGCCGGGCCCGAGAACGCCGGCGGGTCAGCTCAGCTCGCGCAGCGTCCGGCCGAGCAGCGCCACGCCCTCGGCGACGACCCCCGGCGGGGTGGCCGCGTAACCGAGGACGAGGCCGGGACGGCCGGGCGACTGCCGGTGCCAGGACAGCGGTTGGCACTTCACACCGCGCGCGAGCGCGGCCGCGGCGACCTCGGTGTCGGGCACGTCCGCGGTGTAGGTGACCGTCAGATGCAGGCCGGCCGCGGCGCCGTGCACGACCCCGCCGGGCAGGTGCTCGGCGAGGGCGGCGATCATCGCGTCCCGGCGCCTGCGATGGCGGCCGCGCAACAGCCGTAGATGGCGCTCCAGTTCACCGGACTCCATGAGCCGGGCCAGCACCAGCTGGGGCAGCACCGCGTTGCCCAGGTCGTTGAAGCGTTTGGCGTCGATCAGCCCGGCGCGGTGGCGGGGCGGCGCCACCAGCCAGCCGATGCGCAGCGCCGGAGCGAGCAGCTTCGACACGCTGCCCATGTAGCACACCCGGTCGGCCAGCAGCGCGCGCAGCGCGGGCACCGGCGGCCGGTCGTAGCGGTGCTCGGCGTCGTAGTCGTCCTCCAGGATCAGTCCGCCCTCACGCGCCCAGCCCAGCAGCTCACGTCGGCGCTCGCCGCTGGTCACCACCCCGGTGGGGAACTGGTGGGCCGGGGTGAGGAGCACCGCTCGGGCTCCCGTGGCACGCAGCGCGTCCACCCGCACGCCGTCCTCGTCGACCGGCACCGGCGGGGTGGCGAGGCCCCCGTTGCGCAGGTGCTGGCGGGCCCCGAGCGAGCCGGGGTCCTCCACCGCCACACCGTCGACGCCGTCCGCCCGCAGCACCGGGTGCAGCAGCGTCAGCGCCTGCGCGGTGCCCGCGACGATCAGCACCTCGTCCGGCGCCACCCGTACGCCCCGCATCCGGGCGAGCCAGTCGGCGACGGCCCGCCGCAGCCGAGGGGCGCCGCGCGGATCGCCGTAGCCGAGATGGCCGGCCGACAGCTCGGCGAGGACGGCGCGTTCGGCGCGCAGCCAGGCCGCGCGCGGAAAGGTGGCGAGGTCGGGACGCCCGGGGGTGAAGTCGACGGCGGCGGGGGCGGCCCGCAGCGCGTCGAAGACGTCCACGCCCGGTGCGCCGGTGAACACCGTGCCGGGCGCGGCCGCGCAGTCGGGGGCCGCCGCCGGGGTCGCGAACGGTGCCGCGACCACCACCGTGCCACCGCGCCGCCGGCCCTCCACCTGGCCGTCCTCGGCGAGCCTCCGGTACGCCTCGGTCACCACCCCGCGCGAGACCCGCAGCTCCGCCGCCAGCACCCGGGTGGGCGGCAGCCGGCCGCCCACCGCCAGCCGGCCGTCGGCGATCGCCTGCCGCAGCCGGCCGGCCAGCCACTCCGCCTTCCCGCCGGCGGGCACGTCACCGACGGCCAGCTGCAGGAAGTCGGAACCGTGGTCCGGGAGTTCTCCCCTCGTCGGCACCGCCCGCCCCTCGTCCACCGGGCTCATGCTGTCACGTCCTGTCGCCGCCCCCACACGCCCGGCTCAGAGACCGAGGGCGAACTCCGGTGCGTCCGGCGTCAGCAGCCCCGTCGTGGTGACGGCGTCCCAGTGCGCCGCCACCTCCTCCTCGACCGCCTTCAGCAGCTCGGGCAGCATCTCGGCGCCGCCGTCGTGCATGGCCTCCGCCACCACCAGCACCCGGCCGGTCCGCTCGCCGACCGCCGAGTGACCGCTCTGCCGGTGCGTCCAGCGGCGGGCGTGCGCCCGTCCGGCGGAGTCCACGAAGGTCACCTCGCCGGGCACGGGACGCTCGACGCCGCCGCCGAACGTCGTGTACGTCTCGTCCCCGTGGGCCGGGCGCACCTCCAGCAGCGGCCCGGCGATGCGGTCGGCGTCGAGGACCGCCACCGGCACCGCGTACGCCACCGAAAGGGCGTTGCACAGGTCCACCAGCGGGTGGATGCGCGGCAGCGCCCCCTCTCTCCGCAGCCGCCGCAGCAGCGACTCCGACGCGCACCGGTACTGCGTCGGCTTCACTCCCATCCGGGTGAACGCCCGCCGCCACGCCAGTACTTCGGGGAACTCGCCCTCGGTGGCTTTGGCCAGCCGCGCCGCGGCCCGGGCGGTGTACGCGGCGGCGCGCGGCCCGGTGTCCGCCGAGGCGTCGATGCCGGTGGCGTACAGCGCGCCGGAGGACAGTTCGGGAAACGCGGCCCAGGTGGTCTCCGCATGCCGGAATCGCATGATCACGACACCGCCGCTCGCGCACCGGGGCCCACAGGTGCCGCGGTGCGGCGGCAAGGGACCGGCGGAACCGGGGTGACCAGCGGGAACGAGACGCTCAACAGGACCTCCTCGACGTTCGGGAACACCACCTTGCCGGGGCAGTGGTCCGGCAGCCAGGGCCAAACCGGGCCTGAGTGACCGGTCCATATCCCGCGGGGCCCTTGAACCGCTCCAGATCCCGCGGGGCCCTGCCCCGGCCGCGGGCCCTCGTCGTCCTTCAGCCCCTCGGGTAGAGCCAGCGCCGCAGGGCCCTGCTGAGCCAGGGCATGACCGCGTACGTCAGCACAGGCGCGAGGAAGACGGGGAACACCAGGGTCCGCAAGGGAAGCGGCCAGCCGTGGAAGTACTCGGCGACCAGCCCGTCGTACAGCAGGGCGAACGGGTAGACCGCGAGGATCGTGACGAGGGACATCTTCCAGCGCGCGGGCGGGTGCGCGGGGGCTCCGGGGACGCTGAACCAGGTCTCCAGGCCGGTGGTGGTCAGCTTCGGCCGCACGGAGCGGCCGATCGGTCCGACGCGGTCCTCCCACGCGGCTCGCCCCGGTGAGGCCAGCCAGCGGTCGAGGGCGGCGGTGTCCGCGAACCGGACGACCGCGTACCAGTTCCTGCTCTCGCCCTCGGGGCGCAGCCAGGTCACCCCCCGGTGAACGCGGCCGCCTCCGCCTCGATCCCGTGGGCCCAGCGCTCGAACTCGGCCTCCTTTCCGGGCCTCACCTCCCAGGTGAAGACCACGGTCACCGCCTCAGGGGCCTCCCGCGCGACGTCGCTCATACCGGAATCCTACGGTTGCAGCACATATGTGGCGGTACGAGGATGAAACTGTCGGTTGCTGGAGGTGACCCATGTCTGTACACGGCCCGGCCCTCACCGCACAGGGGCAGACACTGGAGGAACGAGGCCCAGGCCCGGTCAGGGTCACCTTGACGGTCAACGGAACCGAACACTCTGTGGAGATCGAGCCACGGGTCAGCCTGCTCGACGCACTGCGCGAACACCTCTTCCTCACCGGCGCGAAAAAGGGCTGCGACCAGGGCACGTGCGGCGCCTGCACCGTCTGGGTGGACGGCAGTCGTGTGCTGGCCTGTCTGACGCTCGCCCTGACCTGCGAGGGGCGCGAGGTGACCACCGTCGAGGGGCTCGCGGAGGGCGACGAACTGCACGCCATGCAGCGGGCGTTCATCGCCGAGGACGCCTTCCAGTGCGGCTACTGCACACCCGGCCAGATCATGTCGGCCGTGGCACTGCTCGAAGAGGGCCACGCGGACGACGACGCCGAGATCAAGGAATGGATGAGCGGCAACGTCTGCCGCTGCGCCGCCTACCCGAACATACGGGCCGCGATCCGCGCGGTCCGCGACAACGGATCCTAGGAGTCCTGCCGTGCGGCCGATCACCTACTCCCGGGCCACGGACACCGCCACCGCGGTCGCCGCCGTCAGCGCGGATCCCACCAGCGACTTCCTCGCGGGCGGCACCACCGAGATCGATCTGCTCCGCCAGAACGTCCTCCACCCGCGAAGGCTCGTCGACATCAACGGCCTTCCGCTGACGGGCATCGAGACGACCCGGGAGGGAGGGCTGCGCATCGGGGCCCTCGCCCGGATGAGCGAGGTCGCCGCGTCGCCCGTGGTGCGCGAGCGATTCCCGGTGATCTGCCAGGCGCTGGAACTGGGCGCCTCGGCACAGTTGCGGCACATGGCGTCCATGGGCGGCAACCTGCTGCAACGGGTGCGGTGTTCGTACTACCGGGACGCGGTGTCACCCTGCAACAAGCGCGATCCGGGCTCCGGCTGCTCGGCCGTCGAGGGGTTCAGCCGCGGCCACGCCGTCCTCGGGACCAGTGAGCACTGCATCGCGACCCACCCCTCGGACGTGGCCGTGGCGCTGATGGCCCTCGACGCCCGGGTGCACACGCTGGGCCCCCGGGGCGAGCGGGCCTACGCGTTCGACGACTTCTTCCTGCTGCCCGGAGACTCCCCGCACCGCGAGCACCCCATGGAACACGGCGAACTGATCACCGCGATCGAGGTGCCCGCCATGCCACTGGCCCGCCACTCGCTCTACCTCAAGACGCGGGACCGCGAGAGCTACGAGTTCGCGCTGGCCTCGGTGGCGGCCGCGGTCTCCGTCGTGGACGGCACCGTCGCGGACATCCGCGTGGCACTCGGAGGAGTGGCCACGAAACCCTGGCGGGCCCGGCGGGTCGAGGACTTCATGATCGGGGCCCCGGCGAACCGGGTCAACTTCGAGCAGGCGGCCCGGGTGGAACTGGCGGCCGCCCGGCCGACCCGCATGAACGCCTTCAAGGTCGAACTCGTCCAGCGCGCCGTCGTGCGCGCCCTGGAAACCCTCGTCAGCGACGGCAGCGGGAGCCCGGCATGACGACCGCGACGGCAATCGGACAGCCTCTCGACCGCGTCGACGGCCGCGCCAAGGTCACCGGCGCCGCCCGCTACTCCGCCGAGATACCGGTCCCCGGCACGGCCTACGCCTGCCTGGTCGGGTCCCGGGTCGCGAGCGGTCGCGTCACCGGGATCGACACGGCCACCGCACGGGAGGAGGCGGGCGTGCTCGCCGTCCTCACCCACCAGAACCTGCCGAGGATCGCCGAGCAGCCACCGCTGATCCCCTCGCTGGCCGGCACCGCGGCACCCGGGCAGACCTTCTTCCCCATGCAGGACGACGTGATCCACTACGCGGGCCAGCACATCGCGATCGTCGTGGCCGACACCTGGGAGCGGGCCCAGCACGCGGCGAGCGTGCTGCGCGTCCACTACGCGGAGGAGCCCCCGCTCACCACCCTGGACCAGGGCCGCGACCGGGCGTACGTGCCCGATCGCATCTTCGGCGGCTGGCTGCCGGGCCGGGTCCGGCGCGGGGACGTCGACGCGGGCCTCGCCGAAGCGGACGCCCGGGTGGAGACGACCCTGACGTACGCCGCGAACAACCACAACCCCCTTGAGGCTTCGAGCACCACCGCCGCATGGGACGGCGACGAACTGGTGCTCCACGACTCGACCCAGGGGGTCAACGCCACGCAGATCACCGTGGCCCGGCTGCTCGGTCTCCCGCTGTCGAAGGTCCGGGTCATCAGCCACTTCGTAGGGGGCAGCTTCGGCTCCAAGGCCATGATCCACAGCCATGCGGCGCTGGCCGCGATGGCCGCGCGGGAGGTCGGCAGGCCCGTCAAACTGGTGCTGACCCGCGAGCAGATGTTCACGTCGGTCGGGCACCGCGAGGAGCAGGAGCAGACCATCGTGGTGGGCGCGACACGGGACGGCCGGCTGACCGGGATCAGGCATCACAAACTGTCGCCCACCTCGCACTTCGACGACTGGGCCGAGCCCTCGATCGGTGTCTCCTCGGAGATCTACGCCTGCCCGAACTTCGAGGGGATCTACCGCGTCTTCCGGGCCAACACGATGACACCCACGTTCATGCGCGCGCCCGGCGAGGCGAGCGGCATGCTCGCGCTCGAGTGCGCGATGGACGAACTGGCCGGTGAACTCGCTCTGGACCCGCTCGAGTTGAGGCTGCGCAACGTCACGGACGTGAGCCCCTCGTCCGGCCTGCCGTGGTCCAGCAGCGGACTTCGGGAGTGCTACCGGCGCGGTGCCGCGCGCTTCGGCTGGGCGGACCGTGATCCTCGGCCGGGCCTGCGGCGCGACGGGAACTGGCTGATCGGCACGGGCATGGCCAGCGCCGGTTACCCGGTCGCCCCGCCCGCCAACCCGCAGCGCGCGCGTGCCCGCGTCTACGCCGACGGCACCGCCGTCGTCCAGGCCGCCACTCCCGACTTCGGCACAGGTGTCGCCACGGTCATGACCCAGGTCGCCGCCGACGCCCTCGGCATGCCGGTGGACCGCTGCCGGTTCGAGGACGGCGACACGGACCTGCCGAACATCGCGGCCGCGGTGGGCTCCGCGGGCGCGGGCATGATCAGCGCCGCCGTGCACAGTGCCGGGACCGCTCTGCGCAACCAGCTGATCGGCCGGTCCGTCGCGGACGCGCACTCCCCGCTGCACGGCGCCGACCCGATCGACGTGGTCGTGCGGGACGGGGTGATGACCGCCGGGACCGCCTCGGACTCGTACGCAGATCTGCTGCAGCGCAACTTCCAGCCCGACGCCGAGGCGTCCGGCGCCTGGACTCCGCCGGGCCCGGGCCCGGACGCGGAGTTCGCGATGATGACCTTCGGGGCGCAGTTCGCCGAGGTGGCCGTGGACCCGGAGCTGGGGCTGGTCCGGGTGCGGCGCATGACCGGGGCCTTCGCTCCCGGCCGGGTGCTCAACCCCAAGACGGCCCGGAGCCAGCTGATGGGCGGCATGCTCTGGGGCCTGGGACAGGCACTGCTGGAGGCCAACCACACCCATCCGCGCACCGGGCACTGGGCGAGCGCGAGCCTCGGGGAGTACCTGGTCCCGGTCAACGCCGACGCCCCCGACGTCGACGTGGAACTGGTCGAGGTCGAGGACGACGTCGTGAACCCGCTGGGCGTCAAGGGGGTCGGCGAGATCGGCCAGGTAGGTGCCGCCGCCGCCATCGCGAACGCAGTCCACCACGCCACCGGCCGCCGTGTCCGCAAGATACCGATCACCATCGAGGACCTGCTGTGAGGGTGGCCCCTCGGCAGGCGCGCGGGCGGGTGGTTCCGGGTGCGGGGGTGCGAGCCGAGTCCCGGGCGGAGGCGTACGGGCCGGTAGCCGCCGAATATAGGTGCGCGGTTCGGTGGTCTCTGGCGGAGGCGTGCGGGCTGGTGGTCTCCGGCCGTGGGCATGCGAGGCGGCATTCGCGGGCCTAGGTATGCGGGTCGGTGATCGCCGGGCGTGGGTGCGTGGGTCGGTGGTCTCGGGTGCGGGGGTGCGGGCCATGTCCCCGGGCGGAGGCGTGCGGGCTGGTGGTCTCCGGCCGTGGGCATGCGAGGCGGTATTCGCGGGCCTGGGTGCGCGGGTCGGTGATCGCCGGGCGTGGGTGCGTGGGTCGGTGGTCTCGGGTGCGGGGGTGCGGGCCATGTCCCCGGGCGGAGGCGCGTGAGCCGGCGATGCTCGGGCGGAGGCATCCGGGTCGGTGGTCCCCGGGTGTGGGCGCGTGGGTCGGCTGCTCCCGGTCGCAGGCACGCAGGTCGGCGTCGGCTTTCGGTGGGGGCGCGTCGTGTCGCGTCCGGGTGGGCCGGCACGTGTCACGCGGCCCCGGCGTAGGGCGGCGCTTTCGGTGCCGCTCACCGACGGCGACGGTGCGATCGCGGAGCTGTGCGGGGCGGGCGCCGTGCGGCCCCTGGCCCGAGGCGGCGGAGGTCCGCGTGGCATCATCGGCCGAGGTCAGGACCGCCGCCGTACGAGGAGCACGATGAACCCCGCTCTCACCGCCCCGCCCGACGGGGGCGTCCCCGGCCAGAACGGAGCCGAGAGCCCGAGGCGGGTCACCGGCCTGCCGGACGACCTCTCGCAGCGGGACGGCCTCTCCCTGCTGGACGACTTCTCCCTGGAGATGACCGGCAAGGACGTGCCCCGGCTGGAGGAGGCCCGCGACGGCATCCCGCCCGGCACCCGGATCAACATCACCTTCCTCGCCGGCGAGGACCTCGGCACGCGGCTCACGGCGGCACGCGCGGTCAAACGGCTCGGCTTCGTCCCCGTACCGCACATCTCCGCGCGCCGCCTGCCCTCCCGCTCCGCGCTGGAGGAGTTCCTGTCCGGGCTGGCGGCGGACGGCACCGCCGAGAACGTCTTCGTCGTCGGCGGCGACCCCGCCCGCCCCGAGGGCCCGTACGAGGACTCCCTCGCCCTCCTGCGCACCGGTCTGCTACGGCGCCACGGCGTCCGCCACATCGGCATCAGCGGCTACCCGGAGGGCCACCCGGCGATAACCGGCCCCGCACTGTGGTCGGCGCTCACCGACAAGGCGGCGGCCATCGCCGCCGACCGGTTCGGCGGCGACGTCATCACCCAGTTCGGCTTCGACGTCGACCCGGTGCTCACCTGGCTGGAGGCCGTCCGCGACCGCGGCGTCCACCTGCCGGTCCGCATCGGCGTCCCCGGTCCGGCGGGCGTGCGCCGGCTGCTCGGCTACGCCACCCGGTTCGGCGTCGCCACCAGCGCCTCCGTCGCCCGCAAGTACGGCTTCTCGCTGACCAACCTGATGGGGACGACCGGCCCGGACCGCTTCCTGCGCACTCTGGCCCACCGGTACGACCCCGCGCGGCACGGCCAGGTGAAGGTGCACTTCTACACCTTCGGCGGGCTGCGGACCACCGCCGAGTGGGTCGCCCGGTTCCGCCAGGAGAACCGGCCCTGAGCGGCCGCGACGGAGCAGGGGCCCGCCCCTGGTCACGCCCACGTAGGTGTCGGATTTCCGCCAGCGACCGGGCCCGGCGGTGGTCGATGCTGGACGCATGCAGACAGGGATGCACTTCGACCGGGAGCACTGCGTGCGCGCTGTGCAGTCCAAGGACGCGCGGTTCGACGGGTGGTTCTTCACGGCGGTCCTGACCACCCGGATCTACTGCCGGCCCAGCTGCCCGGGGGTGCCGCCCAAGCCCGAGAACATGACGTTCTACCCGAGTGCCGCCGCCTGCCAGCAGGCCGGCTTCCGGGCCTGCAAGCGCTGCCGCCCCGACACCAGCCCCGGCTCCCCGGAGTGGAACCAGCGCGCCGACCTGGTAGCCCGCGCCATGCGGCTCATCGCCGACGGCGTCGTGGACCGCGAGGGCGTGCCCGGACTCGCCACCCGCCTCGGCTACAGCACCCGGCAGGTGGAGCGGCAGCTCCTCGCCGAGCTGGGCGCGGGACCGCTCGCGCTCGCCCGCGCCCAGCGCGCCCAGACCGCGCGCCTGCTCATCGAGACCACCCCGCTGCCCATGGCGGAGATCGCCTTCGCGGCCGGTTTCTCCTCCATCCGCACTTTCAACGACACCGTCCGCGAGGTCTTCGCCCTGTCCCCGAGCGAGCTGCGCGCCCGCGTCCCCGGCAGCCGCGCCCCGGCCGCCCCGGGCACCCTCGCCCTGCGCCTGCCGTTCCGCGCCCCGCTCAACCCCGACAACCTCTTCGGCCACCTCGCCGCCACGGCCGTACCCGGCGTGGAGGAGTGGCGCGACGGCGCCTACCGGCGCACGCTCCGGCTGCCCTACGGGCACGGCATCGTCGCCCTCACCCCTCGGCACGACCACATCGCGTGCCGTCTCACCCTCAGCGACCTGCGTGACCTGACCGTGGCCATCAGCCGCTGCCGCCGCATGCTCGACCTGGACGCCGACCCGGTCGCCGTCGACGGCCGGCTGCGCACCGACCCGCTGCTCGCGCCCCTGGTCGACCGGGCCCCGGGCCGCCGGGTGCCCCGTACGGTCGACGAGGCCGAGTTCGCCGTCCGTGCCGTCCTCGGCCAGCAGGTGTCCACGGCCGCCGCCCGCACCCACGCGGCCCGCCTGGTCACCGCCCACGGCAAGCCCCTCGACGACCCCGAGGGCGGGCTCACCCACCTCTTCCCGTCACCCGAGGCGCTGGCCGCCGTGGACCCCGAGACCCTGGCCATGCCCCGCACCCGGCGCACGACCCTCACCACCCTCGTCCGGCACCTCGCCGACGGCACCCTGCACCTGGGCGTCGAGTCGGACTGGGCGGAGGCCCGTACCCGGCTGCTCGCGCTGCCCGGCTTCGGACCCTGGACGGTCGACGTCATCGCCATGCGCGCCCTCGGCGACCCCGACGCCTTCCTCCCCACCGACCTCGGAATCCGCCGCGCGGCAGGGGAGTTGGGCCTGCCGGCCACCCCGGCCGCGCTCACCGCGCGCGCCGAGGCCTGGCGGCCCTGGCGGGCGTACGCGGTGCAGTACCTGTGGGCGACCGACAGCCACCCGATCAACTTCCTCCCCGTCTGAGAGGGCCCAGCAGTGAAACGCCACACCGTGATCGACAGCCCGTACGGCCCGCTCACCCTCGTCGCCGATGAGGACGGCGCCCTGTGCGGCCTGTACATGGTCGGCCAGCGGCACCGTCCGCCCGCGGAGAACTTCGGTCCGAACGAGGACGGACTGCGCTGCTTCGCCGAGGCAAAGGAGCAGCTGACGGCGTACTTCTCGGGCGAGCTGACGGAGTTCACCGTCGGACTCGTCCTGCGCGGGACGCCGTTCCAGCGCCTCGTCTGGGAGCAGCTCACCCGCATCCCCTACGGCCAGACCCGCACCTACGGCGAACTCGCCGACGCCCTCGGCAACCGCGGGGCCTCGCGTGCGGTCGGCCTCGCCAACGGCCGCAACCCCGTCGGCATCATCGTCCCCTGCCACCGGGTGATCGGCTCTGACGGCAGCCTCACCGGCTACGGCGGCGGACTCGACCGCAAGCGGCGACTGCTCGACTTCGAGCGGGGAACGGCCCTCTTCTGACGCACCCGGAGCCCGGCGGAACAGGACTCCGCCGGGCTCCCCGTGACGCTCAGTCGGACGTCTTGGTGACGCCCTTGCAGGCGTCGGTGCCGTCGGCGGTGCCGGGGACCGCGGCGGCCTTCACCGCGTTGAAGTTGGTGACGTAGGCGTCGTGGTACGCCGAGTTGTCCACCTTGAGCAGCGCCTCGTCGTTCTCCCGGAGCGAGGGGCCGGAGTAGTTGTGGCTCCCGGTCCACAGCACCTTGTTGACCGCTCCGTCGTACATGCCGTCGATCAGCAGGTACTTGGAGTGGATGACCGAGTTGGTGGTGGCGGGGTCACCGTCCTCGTCCCAGTTGTAGCAGCGGACGGCGGGACCGCCGGAGGCGTGCAGCGCCTCCCAGGTGCCCGGCGTGCCGGTGCCCGCGGCGCTGTCGGTCTCGGCGTACACGACGTCGACGGAGCAGCCGGCCTTCTGCAGAGCCGTCAGCTTCTCGGCGACGCCCTGCCGGGTGAGCCGGAGCACGGCGACGCGGACCTTGGTCTGCTTGGCGACGCCGCCCGAGGTGTACTTGCAGGTCACGTTGTCGAGGATGTTCCAGATGGTGTCCTGGGTGTTCCCCGAGCCCGGGTAGGGGAAGAAGTACACCTTGAACGGGCTCGAAGTGGTCGAGGTGTAGGCCCAGTTCTGCCAGTCCATCGCCTTCAGCTTGGCGAAGTAGTTCGTGTACGCCGTGTACATCGGCACGTTGAACGGCAGCACGAACGCGTTGTTCCACATGCGGCTGTACGCCGAGGGGGACATGTTCGAGGAACTCTGCACCACGAGGTCGGAGGCCCCGTCGACCTGGGAGAACAGCCAGAACTTGTTGTGGTTCAGGCCGTTGCTGGGCAGGACGTCGGGATCGCCGAGGCAGGACTGCTTGGCCGGGCAGGTGCCGACGAAGGACCCCTGGGACCGGTCGGTGCCCAGCGCGGTCGTGAGGATGCCGTACGAGGCGTCCGTGGCCGACGTCGAACTCGAGTAGTCCAGCATCACCTGGACGTTGACGCCGCGGACGGTGTGCGCGTCGGCGAGGGCCTGGGCCACCTCCTCGTCCCACAGGTGGTACATCGCCACCTTGATGTCGGACCCGGGCGCCGCGGTGTCGACGAACGTCAGCAACTGCGTGCGGATCGCCTGCTGCTCGGCCACGGTGCCGGTGGGCTTGTTGAAGACCGGGCCCTCGGCCACGGCGGCCGCGGCCTCGGGGGCGGTGCCCAACTGGAGCCCGGCGGCGAGCAGGACGGCACTGAGCACAGCGGCGATCCTCGACGCCCCGAAACGGGATGCGCGTCGCATCGAATTTCCCTCCCCAGGTGGACCGATGGCCCTGACCTGGGCGTACGTCCACTGTTGCGATTCCTCACAGGTGACGGGCACGGATCTTGTCAGAAGTTCCACGATTGCGACAGTGCCCGGAACTTGACCCTCCCTTGAACTGGACAGGACATTCCCATGACGCTTAGGGTCCGTGCCGCTGTCGCAATCGGTGTACAGCGAACACACAGCCGGGCACAGCAGCCGCCAGCGGGCGCGAGTGGCCGACGTGCGTCGGCTCTCCGAAGAAAGCTGAGCTGAACTCTGTGAGACGATTGCGCTCGCGCGGCATGGCCGCGCTGGTCGGCAACGGGCTGATGGCCGGTCTGCTGTCCGCACTGGTGCTCGCACCGGTGACGACGGCGGTCGCGCTGCCCAAGGGTGACGAACCGAGTGTGCGGGCGAGGGCGTTGGACGCGCCGGTTCCGCAAGCCACCGAGCCGACCCTGAAGAAGGCGCCCAAGGCGTCCTGGCCCGAGCCCGTGAAGGCCACGCTGGACCTTCGGGCAGGGAGCGGGCCGGCCAAGGCGTCCGTGGTGACCGTACGGCCGGCGGCCGCGAAGGCCGCGAAGGCCGCCGCGAAGCCGACGGGCCGTGCCCCGGCCAAGGTCGAACTGCAGGTACTGGACCGCAAGAAGGCCGAGGCGGCCGGCGGCCTCGGCCTCGCGGTGCGGGTGGCCCGCAAGGACGGCGGCGCCACGACGGGCGCGGTCGACGTGTCCATCGACTACTCGGGCTTCGCCCACGCCTACGGCGGTGACTTCGCGAACCGGCTGCGGATGGTCAAGCTGCCGGCCTGCGCCGCGACCACCCCCGAGGCCAAGGCGTGCCAGAAGGCGCAGTACGTCCCGGCACACAACGACAGCGGCCGGCAGACCCTGACCGCGACGGTCCAGGCGGCTCCGCAGACCCAGCAGATGTCCGGCATGTATGCCGTGTCCGATCCGGCCGTGTACACGCTGACCTCGGGCTCCTCGTCCGACAAGGGCGACTACCGCGCGAGCACCCTGTCGCCCACCGGCAAGTGGGACGTCTCGCTCGGCTCCGGCGCCTTCACCTACTCGGTGCCGATCGAGATACCCGACCCCCCGATGGGCCAGGCCCCCGAGGTCTCCCTCAACTACAACTCCCAGGCCATCGACGGCCGTACGTCGGCCTCGAACAACCAGGCCTCCTGGGTCGGCATGGGCTGGGACCTCGACGTCGGCTACATCGAGCGGCGCTACAAGAACTGCACCCAGGACGGCCACCCGACCTTCGGCGACCTGTGCTGGGACTCCCCGAACTCCGGCGCCGACCCCAACGGCGCCAACTACGTCATCAACCTCGGCGGCACCACCTCGGAGCTGGTCCAGGACAACACCGGCACCGGCTCCTTCCACCTGAAGGACGACGAGGGCTGGCGGGTCCAGAAGCTCAACGGCGGCTACGGCAGCGACAACACCGACGAGTTCTGGGTCATCACCCACCAGGACGGCACGCGCTACTACTTCGGCTGGGGCCGCACCGAGCGCCTCAACTCCCAGAGCGAGCACGAGAAGACGAACTCCGTCCTGACCGTGCCCGTGGTAGGTGACGACGAGGGCGAGCCGTGCCATGCCTCGTACCCGAGCCCGTGCAAGCAGGCCTACCGGTGGAACCTCGACCGTGTGGTGACGCCGAACGAGGTGGAGAACTCCTACTTCTACAAGAGGGAGACGAACTTCTACCGGTCGGTGGCGGCGGCCGACAAGGCCCGCTCGTACGACTCCGCCTCCTACCTCGAGCGCATCGACTACGGCTGGTCCTCCCAGATCCCGGGCGCACAGCTGCCCGGGCAGGTCGACTTCCAGCACGTCAACCGGTGCGTCGAGCGGATGAGTGAGCAGGACCCGCTGGACAACGTCACCCCGGACTGCCCGACGATCGACGCCAAGCCGTCGTCGTACCCGGACGTGCCCGTCGACCTGATCTGCGACGGCCCGGAGGACGGGGAGAGCTGCACGGGCAAGACGTACTTCCCCACGTTCTTCCAGCGCGGCATGCTGTGGGACATCCTGGTCAAGGTCCGCGACACCAACGCCGCCGACTGGGACACCGTGCGGCAGTACCAGATGAAGTACGCGCTGATGGACCCGTCCGGAGCGGTCGGCGACCAGCTGTGGCTCGACTACATCCAGCGCCGCGGCTACGCGGGCGACGACATCACCCTGCCGACGCTGAACTTCAACGGGGAGTGGCAGGACAACAAGGTCGGCGACGGCGAGCTGAACTTCCGCCGCGTGAACAAGGTGTTCACCGACACCGGTGCGGTGATCAGCGCCACCTACGGGCACGCCACGGACGACGGCGGCGCGATCGACCGCCAGTGCGACGCGAACAACCTGCCGTCCCAGTCGGACAACCACTACGAGTGCTTCTGGCAGAAGTGGACCCCCGAGGGTTCGGAGACCGAGAAGTCCGGCTGGTTCAAGAAGTTCGTCGTGACCAGGATGGTCGTCGACCCGGGCGACCTGGCCGACGGCGACCCCTCGATGACCACGACCTACGAGTACGACGGTGCTCCGGGGTGGCGCTTCACGGCCGACCCGATCGGCAAGGACGAGGACGAGTCCTGGTCGGAGTGGCGTGGCTACGGCAAGGTGCTGGTGACCACGGGCGCCGGCGGCAACAAGCACTCCACGTACTACTGGCTGTACCGGGGCCTCGACGGGGACCGGACGTCCAAGACGGACCCGGCGCAGACCCGGACGGTGAAGATCGCCGACTCCGACGGCAAGGAGTGGACGGACTCGCCGTGGCTCGCGGGCAGAACGCTGGAGACGTCGAGCCGCGACCACGAGGACAAGGCGCAGTCCCGCCAGTGGCACGAGTACTGGACGCACAACACCGCGCAGTACACGGGCCTTCCGGACGCGCGGTTCGTCCGCGAGGACCGGACCCGGAGCCTGGAGAAGCTGGCGACGTCCTCCGACGACCCGGCCACCTGGCGTGAGCACATCGTCGAGAACGAGTACGACGACAACGAGGCGGCCTCGACCACGTTCGGCCTGCCGATGCGGATCGACGACTGGGGTGCGACAGGCGTCTCCGACAACACCTGCACCGAGTACGGCCGCACCTACAACACCGACACCCTCGACGGGACCGGCACCAAGCGCTGGATGGTGTACCAGGACGACGAACGGCACTACAGCGTCTCCTGCACCACCCAGGCGGAGGACCAGGCGGCCGGGCAGGACACCCTGCACCAGGACAAGCGGACCGTCACGTTCTACGACCACGCGGCCTCGTTCACCGAGAACGACACGAATCTGACCGACGGCAACGCCACGGAGGTGCGCGTCTACACCGACGCCGCCACCTACCGTGCCGCGAAGAGCGACTACGACGACGCCGGACGCCGGATCAAGGCGTGGGACGGCAAGAACAACCTGACCACGACGGCCTACAACCCGCCGACGTCCTGGCCGCTCGACGGCATCACCACGACGACTCCGGACCCGGACGGCACCACCGGCCCGGGCACGGCGATGACGAACACGGAGTACGACTCCCGGTTCTTCGGCCGCCCCTGGAAGACCGTGGACGCCAACGGCAACACCACCCATGTCGTCTACGACGCCGTGGGCCGTCTCGCCCAGGTCTTCAAGCCGACCGAGTCCGCGAACTACCCCGACGGCAACCCCTCGATGAAGTTCGCCTACGACGTCCCGGTCGCCGCCTCCGAGACGGGCGTGCCCGACGTGGCCACCGGTGCCGACATGAGGACCACCACCGAGACCCTCCAGAAGGGCGCGACCTACGCCAAGTCGGTCGTCTACAGCGACGGGCTCGGCCGGGAGCGCGAGAAGCAGGAGCCGTCGGCCACGGGCACGGGCCGCACCGTGACCGTGACCCGCTACGACTCCTCGGGCAACGTGGCCGGCACCTCGGCGCCGTTCTACAACTCCGGGGCGACCGGCTCGGGCCCGGTGAACGCGGCCGTCGCCGACCTGTCGTCGTACACCGACGCGGAGGTCGACTGGGCCGGACGCACCACCCTGAGCCAGATCCAGGTCAACGGTGTGGTCCAGCCGGTCAACAAGACCGTCACCCGCTACGGCGGCGCCGACCTGACGACGGTCTTCCCGCCCACCGGAGGCCCCGTCGACACCTACACGGACGTCTACGGCCGGACCGAGAAGGTGGTCGAGCACATCGGCGCCGAGTCGTACACCACCTCGTACGAGTACACGCGCAGCGGCAAACTGAAGTACATCCACGACTCGCGCGGCAACACCACCCACTACACCTACAACTGGGCGGGCGACCGGCTCACCACCGAGGACCCCGACGCCGGCGCGAGTTCGACGACGTACGACGCCAACGGCCAGGTGCTGACCACCAAGGACGCCAACAACACCGTCCTCACGTACGAGTACGACAACCTGATGCGGTCCACGAAGACCAAGCAGGGCACCACCGTGCTCACCAGCCGGACGTACGACTCCGCCACCGGCGGCAAGGGCCTGCCGGCCGCGTCCACCACCTACTCCGGCGGGCAGGCCTACACCGCCAAGGTGAACACCTACGACGCCGGCGGACGCCCGACGTCGAAGACGGTCACCGTGCCGGACGACGGCGCCGGTCTCGCGGGCTCGTACACCTTCGGGTACGGCTACGACTCCGTCGACCACGTCACCTCGGTGAACTACCCGGCGATCGGCGGCCTGCCCCAGGAGACCGTCACCACGGACTACACCACACAGGGCAGGCTCTCCAAGGTCTCCAGCGCCCTGACCACCTATCTGTCCGGGACCGGCTATGACGGCCTGGGCCGGCTCACCTCGCGTGGCTTCGGCACCACGGGCACGGGCACGTCCCTCACCCGGACCTTCGCCTACGACGACGCCAACGGCACCGGCTGGCTGAAGAACATCGTCACCACCACCGTGAAGGACGGCACCGGCACCAAGGTCCAGGACGACACCTACACCCGGGACGACGCCGGCGCGGTCACCGCACTGCGTGCCTCGGTCGACAACCAGCAGGAGTGCTACCGCTACGACGACCTGAACCGGCTCACGGACGCCTGGACCACCGCGGCGACGACCTGCGGCAGCACACCGCAGTCCGACTTCGCGGGACCGGCGCCGTACCAGACGAAGTACGCCTACGACCGGATGGGCAACATCCAGGCCGTCGTCGACACCACCCAGAGCGGATCGGTGAAGAAGGACTACGCCTACGCCGGTTACAGCGCCGACGAGTCCACCTACACCCCGGACCAGCCGCACCCGCACGCCGTCGCCTCGGTGACCTCGCCCTCGGGCACGGACACCTACGGCTACGACGCCGCGGGCCAGCTGAAGAGCCGCACCCTCGGCGGGGTCGCCTCCACCCTCGCCTGGACCCCGGAGCGCCGGCTGGCCTCCATCACCCAGAAGAAGACCGGCGGCGACGAGACCACCCGGTACGTCTACGACGCGGACGGCGACGTCCTCCTGCGCACCTCGAAGCAGGAGAACGTCCTCTACCTGGACGGCCACGAGCTGCACAAGTCGGGCACCGCGGCGGCCAAGGCGACCCGCTACTACAGCGCGGGTGACGCCAGTCTCGCCATGCGCACCGCGGACGGCTCCGCAAACGGCGTGCTGACCTGGCTGCTCGGCGACGGGCAGGCCTCCACCCAGCTCGCCGTGAGTGTGGCCGGGGTCGTCACCCGGCGCCGGTACACGCCGTTCGGGGCGCAGCGCGGGGCCACCGGTCTGGCCGGCGGCAGCGACCGTGGCTTCCTCGGCAAGGCCGAGGACGACTCGACGGGCTTCTCGCTGCTGGGCGCGCGTGTCTACGATCCCCAGCTGGGGCGGTTCCTGTCCACGGACCCGATGCAGTCGCCGTACGAACCGCAGAAGCTCAGCTCCTACAGCTACTCCGCGAACGATCCCGTCAACTACAGCGACCCCACCGGCCTCGACCGGGCCTGCCGCTGCGGACACCGTCCGCCGCTGGTGGTGAACGGCAAGCCGAGCGGCCAGCACACGAGCGGCGGCATCCCCAACACCCCGCGCGGCCCGGCGACGGCCCCCGCACCCGGGTGCGACCAGGCCTGCCAGAACGCGCTCAACGCCCTCGTGAACACACAGAAGGGACTGAACAAGAGGCTGGCCATCGAGCTGCGCAACTACGTGTACGTCCTCGGCGGCAACATGAAGCCGTGCATCGAGGGAGCCGAAGTCAGCTCCGGTGTCGCCGCCGGCTGCGCCGACCTGCAGGGCCAGACCTCGGACGTCGTCTGGCAGGACGTGCTGCAGCGGTGGCTCGACGGCAAGGGCGGCGCCCTCACCTTCGGTGCGGGAGCCAAGATCACACAGCAGCTGGCGACCGGCCCGCACAACCGGGAACTGCTGAAGTACCTGACCAGGTCCGTCGACGCGGACTGGGACCTGCCGCCGTCCATGCTCGGTGGTGACGCTTCGTATAGTGACCCCAAGACCAACATCTTCAAGGACCTCTGGGGGATGAAGACGGACGGTCAGGGGGGCACCGGGACACCCGACGCCTTCCTCGGGTCCTACAACGAGGTCTTCCAGGTGGTGAACATCAACAAGAAGAAGCGGGAGTTCACCGTAGCTGTCGCGGCCTTCAACAACACGGGCACCAAGTCCCTGTTCCACCTCCCGGACTGGACGGGAATCGGCATGGAGCGAGGCCAGGGCCACCAGATGGCCAGTGTGCACCAGACCTACTACTACACGATGACCATCCGTGAATAAGGAGAACCGAGACAAGTGAAGGCGACATCCCTGCCGAGCCGGGCGGTCCGGCGCATACCGGACCGCCCCCTGCGAGCGGCGGCCCTGCTGGTCCTGCTGGCCGGAATGCTCAGCGGGATGTCGCACCTGCTGCCCGCCCAGGTCGGCGTGTCCGACCTGGTGCGGGACGCCGGACGCGACGGATCACCCGTCGTGCACGTCCGGCAGACGGATCTCCTGGAGGTCCGGGCGAGCTGGTCGACCGGCTTCCTCGGCGACAAGGAGGTCACCCACCGCTTCGGCGAACTCCCGCTCAGCCCCGGCGGCGTCCAGATCTTCGAGGACACGGTGCGGCGCGAGGCCCGCGCCCAGGGGAAGACCGTCACCTTCGCCGAGGACGACCCGCTGTCGGAACTGGGCGGCCTGTCGGCGTTCGTCCCCGTCCTCTACTGGCGCTTCATCCCGCAGGACTGGCTGCGCTGGACCGTACTCGCCTGCGGCCTGGCCGTACTCGCCGCCATCGCGTTCCGTGACAGACCCCGGGCCAACCCGGGGCACTGGTACCTCTCGACCCTCCTCACGGGCGCCGGATTCCTGACGTACCTGTGGTGCGAACCGCGACCGCTGTGGTCACGGACCGCCGAAGACCCCCGCCCGCTGGGCGGTGGCCGGGTGACCGCCTACACCCTGCTCACGAGCGCGGCCGTCGCGCTGACGATCTGGGGCCTGGCGGCGACGCGCGCGTAAGGGCGAAGCCGCGAGAACGCCGACGGGCACCGCGCACCCCTCAGTCGCCCTGGGCGCCCAGGCTGCGCAGAAGTTCGGGCAGGGCGGTGCCGATGGGCTCGCGGATCACCTCTTGGGCCAGCTCGTCGTACGGGGTCGGCTCGGCGTTGACGATGATCAGGCGAGCGCCGTGGTCGGCGGCGACCCCGGCCAGGCCCGCCGCGGGCTGCACCTGAAGACTGCTGCCGACCGCGATGAACACGGTGCAGGCCTTGCTGATCGACAGTGCGTCGCCGAGGACCACCGGGTCCAGCCGCTCGCCGAACATCACCGTCGCCGACTTCAGGATGCCGCCGCACACCCGGCACGCCGGATCCTCCTCGCCCGCCTCGACCCGGGCGAGGGCGTCCTCCATCGGCCCGCGCGCCCCGCATCCCGTGCACACCACGCCCCGCGCGCTCCCGTGCAGTTCGAGCACCTTGCGCGCGGGCATCCCCGCCAGCTGGTGCAGCCCGTCCACGTTCTGCGTGATCACCCGGACCGGGACACCGGACCGCTCCAGCTCGGCGACGGCCCGGTGCGCGGCGTTCGGCTCGGCCTGCAGCGTCCGGTTCGCGCGCCGCATCTGCCAGGAGCGCCGCCGGATCTCCGGGTCCCCCATGTAGTACTCGTACGTCACGAGCTTCTGGGCCTCCGGGTCCCGCCGCCACAGCCCGTCCGGCCCGCGGTAGTCGGGGATCCCGGAGTCGGTGGAGATACCGGCACCGCTGAGCACGGCCACGAGAGGCTTGGTCATGCAGCCGAGGGTAGGCGGGACGTCCCGGCCGCCGCGAACGGATATCGCCCGGCCGGTCACGGCGGGGAGCCGCCGGTGCTAGCGTCCCGGCATGGCCAAGGTGACTGTCTCGCTCGACGCCCAGCTCGTCGTGGAAGTCATGGTGCTCGCCGGTGTGGGCAACCCCCAGGACGCCGTCGAACTCGTCGTCCGCGACTACATCGAGCGCGGACACCGCACGGAGGCGCGGACCGCCGCCCGCGACGAGGCGCTGCGCGAGGTGGACGCCAAGCCGCGGGACCCGGAGGGCTGACCGGTCACGCCACCCGGTGGCCGTTCTCCAGCTCCGCCGTGCCGGAGCCGCTCGCGAGGACGTCCAGGGCGGCCAGGACACGGCGGCCGAGCGCGCCGGGCAGATGGGCTCCGATCTCCTCGCGGGGGACCAGACGCCAGGACAGCAGTTCCTCCTCCTGCAGCCGGATGGCCTTGAAGTCGGCCTCCGGCAGGACACCGCCGTCGTACAGGTACGCCACCAGCGGCGGCCGCCCCGCGCCGTGCACCCAGTCCACGGCCAGCAGCCGGCCGAGTTCCCGGTCGAGCCCGATCTCCTCCAGCGTCTCCCTGCGGGCGCCCTGGCGCGGGGTCTCCCCGTCGTCGGACTCGACGGTCCCGCCCGGAAGCGCCCAGCCCTCACGGTAGTTGGGCTCGACGAGCAGCACCCGCCCCTCGGCGTCCCGGAAGAGCGCGGCGGCACCGGCGAGGACACGGGGCAGGCTCGCGATGTACGCGGCGAAGTCAGCAGTGGTCACTCTGCCGAGGGTAACGGGCCTCGGCGGCCCTCCAGGAACCGCCGGACCTCCGCCGTCTCCGGGTGGCCGGGACCCAGGACGCGCAGCTGCCGCGCGCGCAGTTCCTCGGCGAGAGCCGCGGCCTCGCCCGCCGCGCCCGAACCGTGCAGGGCGACGACCAGTTGGTAGGCGCTCGCCAGGGTGTCCTCGGCCTCCGGGCCGAGCCTCCTGCCCCGGCTCTCCGCCACCGCCCGCGCCTCGGGCACCGCCTCGGCATGCCGGCCCAGGGCGTTCAGCGCGGCGGCCAGACTGTGCCGGCAGTGCAGCGTGGTGTGGTCGTCCGGGCCCACGGCCCGCTGCCAGGACTGCAGGACCGTGCGGTACATCGCGCAGGCCTCCTCGAGGCGGCCCATCCGGCCGAGCGTGTACGCGCACTGCTGGCGGGCGGCGAGCGTCTCGTGATGGTCGGCCCCGAGCAGGAACATGCGCCCGTCGGCCGTGTCCTGGTACAGATCCAGCGCTTCCTCCAGACGCCCGGAGCGCAGACACAGGTACCCGAGTTCGTAGCGACTGGTGAGCGTGTCCCGGTGCCCCGTGCCGAGCAGCGCCTGCTGCCGGGCGGCGATGTCGCGCAGGGCCTGCAGCGCCTCCTCGACCCGCCCGGAACGCCCGAGGGAGACCGCGTACCGCTGCTCCTCCCGCAGCCGGTCCGCATCGTCGGTGGGGGGTACGGGGGACAGCGGACGGAAGCGGCTGCCGCGGCCGGGAGCGCCGGGGTGGCGCAGCCGTCCCTCTCCTCCGGGAGCCATCTCGATGACGTAGCCCGGTCCGGGCGGCGTGGACACCGCCGTGTCCAGGACCACGACGTACAGGCCGAGCCCGGCGGGCAGCGGGTCCAGCCAGGCCCGGACCGCCGCGTGGTCCGGCTCCTCGGCGACGACCACGATCGCGGCCGTCACAGGGGGAGCCTTCCCGGCGGCCTGCGCCTCGCCCAGCAACAGGCGGCGCCGGCGGATCTCCCCTCGCAGCTCCCCGGCCAGGGTGGGGACATCGTCGTAGTGGTCGATCTGGCGCAGGTTCAGTGCCGGGCCGTCCAGGTACACACGGGCGCCCGCGAGCAGCACGAACCGGGTCTCGTCGGGGGTGTACCGGCGCCGGAGCATGCCGTTCACGATCGCTCGCAGCAACGCGGCCCGGACGTTGAACGGGCCGTGGATCCGGCCGTGCGGTCCCATGGTGGCCAGGTCGAGCACCACCCGGCCCCCGTCGGCACCGCTTCCGACGGTCACCTCGGGCGGCACCTCGGGCAGCCGTGCCGGCGGGAGCCCGGCGTCCCGGGCGAAGTCGCGGAAGGCCAAAGCCAGTTGGGTCGCATCGGGCCGGTCGGCGAGGATGGGGCTGGAGCAGCGCCGGAGCAGCGAGCGCAGCGGTTCGGACAGCCAGGGTTCGCCGACGTCGAGCAGCAACGTGCCCAGGCGCTGCACGTCGTGCGCGGTCCCGTCGGGGTGCTCGTCCACCGCCCACCCGGTGACGCACACGAGCCGGTCCGTCATCAGGATCCGCCCCGCCGACAGCCCGCCGTGGACGACCCCCAGGGCGTGGGCGCGGGCGAGGACGGTGGCCGTCTCCCGGGCGACCTGGGCGAACACGTTCCGGAACAACCGGTCGCTCGTCCCCAGCCCGGCGGCCAGGCTCGTGGCGGGCCGGGGCGAGCGGCCACCCGGGAAGACCTCGGTCGCCAGCCACGTGTCCCCCTCCTCCAGCAGCCGGGGGGCCTGCCTGCCCTCGAGCGCCCGCAGCGCCGCGGCCTGCCGCGGCAGCGTCGCGCGGGCCCGGGACTTCGCCCGGGTCAGCCGGAGCACGGCGACCGCGCCGTCCTCGGCGCGGCCCAGGAACAGCCCGGACTCGGTGCGGGCCAGGGCGTGCCGGGCGAACAGCCGCCAGGAACCGGCCGCGCGCGGGTTGCCGGGGGCCAGCGGGAGCCACTCCGAGCCGGGGGCGCCGACGTAGTCGGGCAACGGCGGCTCGTCGGCCGGGGCGTCGGTCGCCGTCGGACCGGCCTGCGCGTCCGGGTCCTGCGCGCCGCCCGCGTCGGGGAGGGGCCGTGCGCCGGGATCCGTCCCGCCCGGTGCGTCCGCCCGAGGCTCCCCGATGCCCAGCCTGCGCAGCAGTCGCCGGCTCAGCCAGGTGAACGGGTGACTGTCGGCCGCGACGCGTTCCACCCCCTCCGGGTGGGCCAGCCAGGCCGGGAGGTTCCGAGGGCCGTCGGCGAGACGGCCGAGCCCGTCGGCGACCCGTCGGCTGGTGCGGAGCAGGTCGGCGGCCGGTGCGGTGCCCAGCAGGACGGCGCGGACCGCGTCGGAGAAGTCGTAGCCCCGGTGCTGCGGGGTGAGCGTGTCCTCGGCCGTGCGCCGCAGCAGCCCGCCCAGGAACACCTCGGCCAGGTGACCGGTCGTGATGTCCGGCCCGAGGGCCCGCTGCACCAGACGCATCACCGGGACGGACACCGGGGCGACGGCGGCCAGATGGGCGGCCAGCCGGTAGGCCTCGGCGGAGGCCGTCTCCCGGAAGCGCAGGACCGTGCCGGCGGCGTCGGACCCGGTTCCGCCCCCGGGTGTGACCGGGTGCGGCTCGGCCAGCAGGGGCAGCACCGCGCTGGCGCCCGGCGAGGCCACCAGACCGGCCCAGCGGGCCAGCGCCACCGGCTCCGCGGCCAGCACGGGCACCGGGACCCGGCGGCCGAACGCGGCCAGCTGGGGCGGCAGCAGCGGATCGGCCACCTCCCAGGCGGCGTTGGGCGCGCCCCGCCGCCGGGTGGTCACCTGCCAGGGCTCCGCCCGGATACCGGAGCCGTCCCACAGCCGCGGCGGCAGGGCGTGCAGCACCGCCGTGGGACCACTGCGCGCCCACAGTTCCAGTTGCCGGGCCATCCGGCCGTCCCGCCAGGCGGCGCCCGCCCCGTCGCTGATCACCAGGAGCAGGGTGTGCCCGGCCGGATCGGTGACCGTGGACGGCGGCAGCGGCGCGGCACCGGGCAGGAACGGACGGTGGGTGAGCCACGGCGCCTGCCCGGCGCGGGTCTGCAGCCCCAGGACGCGTACGGTGCGGAAGGCGCCCGCGCGTTCCACGAGCCCCTTCACCCGGGAGACCAGCCGCTGCCACAGCAGCATCGACGTGCCGTCGTCGACGAGCAGGACGACGTCGAGCCAGCGGACCCGGGACGGTCGCAGGACGGCGTCCGTCAGCCCGGCCTCGGCCATCGCCTCGGCGGTCGCGGTCTCGTCCAGCTCCCAGCCGTGCGGGTCGCGCACCCGTAACTTCAACGGGCGCAGGGACCGGCTCAGCTGCAGCTCACCGGCGCGCGCGGGGCCGGCGGACGGCGTGCGCAGAGGCCGCGCGGGCAGGGTGTCGCGGGGCCGGTCGTACGCCGCCGCGGGAGCGGCGTGCAGGGCGACGAGCCGCTCCACCGCCGCCGCGAGGGCGTCCGCCTGCTCCGGTGCGGCCGGGCGCGGTGCCGGGGGATCCTCGCCGGGGGCGGAGGGCGCGGGCGGCACCGGCTCCGGACAGGTCGCCGGGACCTCGGTCGTGCCGGCCCCGGCGGCCTCGGCCTGCGGCGCGACGACGGCCGAGGCCGTCAGCGCCCCCTGCCCGGCCGGGAGCCGCCGGGCCAGCCACAGCACGTCGAGGAACTCGTCCGGCGAGAGGTCCACCCCACTGCCGGCCAGCACCCGCGCCACCCGGCCGACCAGCTCGCCGCCGGGCTGCCCGCCGGGCTGCCCGCCGTCGCCCCCGTCGCGGCCGTGACCGTCGGGCCCTTCGGCGGGGCCACGCACCCCTGCGGGGGTCCGCTCGGCGCCGGCGTGCGCCTCCGGCTCGGGTCGCACGCCGGCTACACCGTCCCGCCGAGGCGGTGCAGTACGGCGGTGAGCAGACCGTCGGCCGGCAGCTCCACCCCGCCCTTGCGCAGGAACACGGCGTTGAGCAGCTGGTCGGTGGCCAGTTCGCCGCGGGCCCGCCGGTCGAGGAAGGCGCGCAGCAGGTCGTCCACGCCGTCCAGCGCGGCATCGCCGAGATGGGCCCGGACGATGTCACGCAACCGCGTCTCGTCCGGTTCGGGAAGGTCGAGCCGGACGCAGCGGCGCAGGAAGGCGGGCGGGAACTCGCGTTCGCCGTTGCTGGTGATGACGACGACCGGGAACTGGGAACAGCGCAGCCGCCCCCGGGTCACCGGCACCGTGCGCCGGGGATCCGCCGTCAGCACCTCGATCGTGCCCTCATCCTCGGGCAGCCGCGCCAGCTCCGGGATCTCGAACTCGCCCTCCTCGAACACCGTCAGCAGGTCGTTGGGCAGGTCCACATCACCCTTGTCCAGCTCGTCGACGAGCAGCACCCGGGGCCGCTCCCCGGGGACGAGCGCGGTGCCCAGCGGGCCCAGCCGCACATAGGAGCCGATACCGGGGCCCTCGGGCAACGGCTCGGCACCCCTCTCGGTCCGCTCCCGGCGCAGGTTCGCCTCCCGGAGCCGGCCGATCGCGTCGTACCGGTAGAGCGCGTCCTGGAGCGTGGAACGGCTGTTGACCGGCCAGGCCAGCACCCGGCCCAGCGACAGCTCGTGCGCGACGGCGTACGCCAGTGAGGACTTGCCCGTCCCGGGATGTCCGGTCACCAGCAGCGGGCGGCGCAGCAACAGCGCCGCGTTGACCACGTCCGCCTCCTCGGGGCCGATCAGATACGGGCGCGGGCGCGGCGCGTCCTCGGGGCCGCCCGAGAAACGACGCCACGGGGGAGGCTCGGGGAAGTCCACCGGCCGGGTCCGCCCGTCACCACGGAACAGGCGCCAGTCGTCGGTCGGCGGCGTTCCGTCCTCGCCGGTGCGCGCGTGTGCTGCGGTCATGGTGCGCAGACTCCTTCGTCGGGGTCGATCTGCTGCGGACCGTGGCCCTCGGCGGCGAGGCCGTCCCAGGTGCCGACGTCGAAGACGAGCGCCGGACTGGCCGGCGGCCGCTCCGTCGCGGACCGGAACTCCCGTACCCGCTCCGGGAGGTCGGTCAGCGCACCGGCCGGCGCCAGCGGGGCGAGCCGGTCCGCGTGCTCGTGGCCCACGGCGTCCCGGTCCCAGAGCACCACCGGCACCCCGAGCGCCAGGCACACGTTGAGCAGTTGCTCGCGCTGCTCCGGGGAACCGTGCACCACCACGTGGTTGGTGGTGTAGTGCCGGCCCCCGGCCAGCAGCCGGGCCAGCCGTGCCCCGTCCGCGCACGACGCGTCGACGACGAGCGAGCGCCGGTGCCCGTCCCCCCAGCGCCGCCGCCGGTGCGCGTCACGGTCGGGGACACGCCTGCTCATCTCCGGGCAGAGCAGGGTCAGCTGGAAGGAGACGCCGAGCGGCTGGCTGGGCAGGTACTCGTTGGGGCTGCCGCCGTCCCACTGGTCCACCGGCAGATGCAGCCACGCCCGCGTCACCTCGACGTCCACGGCGGGCGGTGCCGACCGGGCGGGGTCGTAGGAGCGCTCCGCGCCCACCCGGATCAGCTCGGCCGCCTCGGCGGCGGTCATCGGCGTGTCCCCGGCCGCGGTGTCGAGGCGCCGTACCGAGCCGCCGGAGGTGCGCTGCCACAGCCGGCAGCGCAACAGCTCGGGCGAGCCGCTCTCCGGGGTGAGCCGCACCAGCAGCCGGGACACCGGGGGCGTGGCGGACCGCGCCCAGCGCTCGGCGTCGGCCCGTCGCTCGGCCAGCGCCGCCCGGTGCACCCCGAGCCGGGCGCAGACGCGGTCGCTCCAGTCCCGCAGATCCCGCTCGGCCTCCGGGAGGCCGGCCGCGACGAACTCGGCCCAGTGCAGCAGCGGCGGCATCCGCGTGATGCCGTCCGGACCGGGCTCGTACGCGCAGGCCTCCAGTGCGGTGACCGCCTCGTCGAGCCGGTCCGGCCGGAGCGCGGCCGTGCACAGCACCGGGGGCAGCGGGGTGAAGCGCAGGGCGGCCTGCGCCGCCCGGCCGGGCAGGCCCGCGTCCCGGGCGACGACCGTGCGCAGCCGCTCGGCGAGTACGGCGTACTCGTGCCGGGAGAGCAGGCCCGCGGCCGGGATGGCCGTGCCGAGGCGCAGCAGGGCGTCGAGGCGGCCGGGGCGGGACCGGTTGCGGGTCGCGAGGGACTCGCTGAGCGTGGGCAGCGCCCGGGCGGTGCCCAGCAGCAGCTCGGCCAGTTCCTCCGGCCGCGGCGCGCTGTCGTCCTGCGGGGTGTCGAGCCCGAGGTCGGCCGCGAGCTGCCGGGCGTGCTCGGCCCGTTCGGTGGGCAGCGGCATCAACTCCCGCAGCACGGTCAGCAGTTCGTCCCCGACCAGGGCGTCGGCCGGCTCGCACCGGTCGGTGTGGCAGGCGGCCAGCGCCTCACCGGCCCCCGCCGCCGTCAGCTCGGCGCGGATCGACTGCCAGGGCAGTCCCCAGGCGCGCCGCACCACGTGTCCGGCCTGCAACGGTCCTGCGGGCAGGCGCAGTTCGCCCGTCACCAGGCCCACCGCCCGGTGGTCGGCGCGCCGCAGCAGCGGCCCCCCGCTGTGCCCGGGGCCGATGGCCGCGCCCGACAACGAGCCGTCCACGAGGCCCAGTCCGTCGTCGAGCCGCTTCGCCTCGACGTCCGCGAAGGTCACCTGGTACCCGCTGCCGTGCCAGACCCGCAGGCCGTCGCCCTCGGCCATGTCGGCCCAGACGACCGGCTCGCTGTCGGGCGGCGCGGGCTCGGCCAGCAGGAGGACGCATAGGTCGCCGTGCCAGGTCCCGCCCGGCCGCGGCCGCTCGGGCACCCAGACCTCGACGTGCGCCTTGACGCGCCGCTCGCCCTGGCAGAAGGCGACCTCCACCATCTCGTCGTCGGGCCGCCCGGTGCTGCGGGGCGCCCGGCCGAGGGCGTCGTTGACGACGTGCGCACAGGTCAGTACCCGGTCGGGGGAGAGCAGCGCCGCCGCGCCGACGGCCGGGCCGCCGTCCCGGCGCAGCACGGAGACCACAGGCGGCTCGCCCGCGGGCCTGCGGAACCAGCTCACGTCCTAGGCTCCGCGCACCTCATGCCGCCAGGTGGCCGAAACGGTCATCGTGGCCGCGCCCTTCACACCCACGACGCCCAGTTTGAGGTCCTTGCCGACCTCGATGCCGAACTCGACGGTGAACGACTCCGGCGGGTTGGCGGCACCGCGGACCGCGTCGTGCACCTCGTCCAGGAGCGGGCCCAGCGGGCGCAGGGTGGCCCGCAGCGCGTCCGCGGCCGCGGACGCGACCCGGCTCCCGCCGCGCGAGACGGGGCTCGGCACGCCGAACTCCGCGGGCAGGCCGTCGTCCGCCAACGGCTCGCCGACATCGGCGAGTTCCACACGCACCGCGGCTCCGGCCAGGTCGAGTTCCAAGTACTCCGGCATGGGCTCATTGTGCCGACCGGCGCACCCTCGTGACGGTGCTTACGACGGATTCGAGCCGCCGGCCCCGTCCTTCTCCCGCCGCTCGTCCGCCAGCCGCAGGGTGCGCGCCGCCAGCTCGCTGATCCGTACGCCGTCGAAGCCGAACACCGCGCTGCGGACGGTGTCCTCCAGCGGGTCCTTCCACTGGTCCGGGATCGCGGCCGCGCCGGTGAGGACCCCGGCCACCGAGCCGGCCGTCGCCCCGTTGGAGTCGGTGTCCAGGCCGCCGCGCACGGTCAGGGCGATGGTCCGGGTGAAGTCGCCGTCGCCGTACAGCAGCCCGGCGGTGAGCACGGCGGCGTTCGGCACGGTGTGGATCCAGCCGAGCCCGGCGGTCTCCTCCGACAGCGTGGCCAGGGTCTCCTCCCACGGCAGCCGTGCCTCGTGCAGCGTCGCGACCCGCCGCACGGTACGGGCCAGGCGGCTGCTCGCCGGAATCAGTCCGAGCGCCCGCTCCAGCGCCTGACGCACGGTCGCGGCGGTGAAGGCCGCCGAGATCAGTCCCGCCGCGAACATCGCGCCGTAGACACCGTTGCCGGTGTGCGACAGCACCGCGTCCCGGCGGGCGAGGCCGGCGGCGCGCGGCGGGTCGCCGGGACAGGTCCAGCCGTAGACGTCGGCGCGGATGAGGGCGCCGATCCACTCCTGGCAGGGATTGTCGTACGTCGCCGTCAGCGGCGGCTTCAGCCCGTTCGCGAGGTTGCGGTACGCCGCCCGCTCCGCGGTGAAGGTCTGCAGGTACGGCAGACGGAGCAGCCACAGATCGCCGACCTGCTCGGTGCTGAAGCCGAAGCCGTGGGTCTCCAGCAGGTGCAGGCCGAGGATCGCGTAGTCCACGTCGTCGTCCCGGCAGCTGCCGTGGATGCGGCCGCGCACGCACTCACGCCACTCAGGGCGCAGCACGGCGGCCTCGGCCGCGTCGGCGGGCTCGGGCAGGTAGTCGGTGAGCGGCAGGGCGGCGGCCCGCCGCAGATAGCGGTCGATGCGGTCGCGGGTCCACACCTCGCCCAGTTCGACCGGCTTGCCGAGCATGTTGCCCGCGATCCGGCCGAGCCAGCCGCCGTGGATGCGGTCGGCGAGGCCGGGCTCGGTGCGCCGGGTGGTCAGGGGCCGGGTGGTCATGGCTGGGGTCTACCCGTTTTCCCCGGCCCCGTCCCAGGGGCTTTCCCAGGGTTCGGTCGGGGCATGACGGGGAGGGCGTCCTGAGGTTATGGTCACAGCGGCGCGACTGGCCCTGACGTGCGCGGGGCCCGGAGAGCAAGGGGAAAGCAAGGTGGCGGACGCTGCAGTGAACGAGACCCGTCGGGTGCTCATCGCCGCGGACAAGTTCAAGGGCTCGCTGACGGCCGTACAGGTCGCCGAGCGGGTGACGGCCGGGCTGCGCCGGGTCGTGCCGGATCTTCGGGTCGAGGCGCTGCCCGTGGCCGACGGCGGCGACGGGACCGTGGACGCGGCGGTCGCGGCCGGTTTCGAACGCCGGGAGATCCGGGTCGCAGGACCGCTCGGCCAGGAGGTCACCGCCGCGTTCGCGCTGCGCGAGGGCACGGCGGTGGTGGAGATGGCCGAGGCGAGCGGACTGCAGCGTCTTCCGGCCGGTGTCTTCGCACCGCTGACGGCCTCCACGTACGGCTCCGGGGAACTGCTGCGGGCCGCGCTGGACGCGGGCGCGCGGACGATCGTGTTCGGCGTCGGTGGCAGTGCCACGACGGACGGCGGCGCGGGCATGCTGGCGGCGCTCGGCGCGCGCTTCCTGGACGAGAACGGCGAGCCGGTGTACCCGGGTGGCGGCGGGCTGGCCGGCCTGGCCCGCGCCGACCTCTCCGGTCTCGACCCCCGGCTGTCCTCGGTCGATTTGGTGCTGGCCAGCGATGTCGACAACCCGCTGACCGGGCCGAAGGGCGCGCCCGCGGTGTACGGCCCGCAGAAGGGGGCCTCGCCGGACGACGTGGCGACCCTGGACGCGGCCCTCGCCCACTTCGCGAAGGTCCTGGAGGCCGAGGTCGGGCCGCGGGCGGCGGAGCACGCGGCGGCCGCGGGGGCGGGCGCGGCGGGCGGCATCGGCTACGGCGCCCTGCTCCTGGGCGCGCGCTTCCGCCCCGGCATCGAGGTCATGCTGGACGTCCTGGGCTTCGCGCCCGCCCTGGAGCGGGCCTCCCTGGTGATCACCGGGGAGGGGTCCCTGGACGAGCAGACGCTGCACGGGAAGGCCCCGGCGGGGGTGGCCGCGGCGGCGCGTGCCGCGGGCAAGGGGGTCGTCGCGGTGTGCGGCCGGCTCGCCCTGCCGGAGGAGGCGCTGCTGCGGGCGGGGATCGAACAGGCGTACCCCCTGACGTCCGTCGAGCCCGACGTGGCCGAGTGCATCGCGGAGGCGGGCCCGATCCTGGAGCGCGTCGCCGCCCGGATCGCCGAGGACCACCTGGCCTGAGGCCCCGGGGGCTCCGCCCCGGATCCCCGTTTCCCATTCACCCACCCGACTCGGTGGGCCGAACAGGCACCGTCCCGGCCGGCCGAGTCGAGGGGGTGGGCACAGGCCGGAGGCCGGGGCTCCGCACCCGGACGGCGAAGGGCCCCGAACCCAACCCTGGGTTCGGGGCCCTCGGCGTTCATTCCTACGGCAGCTGCGCGGCCCTGGCCTCACGCCGGTTGTCGCGGAAGTTGTTCACCCGGCGAGCCGTGGCGAACAGCGGGATCACCGCGCCCATGACCAGCTGCAGCGCGCAGCCCGTCTGGAGCAGCAGCTGGCCGCTCGGGGCCTCGAAGGCCCAGGCCGCCAGGAGCCCCATGGACAGGACGATCCAGGAGAGCATCGCGCCGGCCAGGCGGCCCCGCGGCTTCGGGTACTCCACCCGGCTCACCATCAGCCACGCCGTGCCCAGGATCGCCAGCAGCGTCGCCACGAAGGGCAGCTCCAGCAGCACGATCGAGACGACCGTCAGCGCGCCGAACGGCGAGGGCATGCCCTGGAACATGCCGTCCTTCATCGTCACGCACGAGAAGCGCGCAAGGCGCAGGACCACGGCCAGGAGCACCACGATTGCCCCGAGCGCGGCCACTCTCTGGTGCGCGTCGTCCGCGACCATGCCGTAGACGAGGACGAAGTACGCGGGCGCCAGGCCGAAGCTGATCAGGTCGGAGAGGTTGTCCAGCTCCGCGCCCATGGGGGAGGAGCGAAGCTTCCTCGCCACCAGGCCGTCGAACAGGTCGAAGACCGCCGCGCACAGCATCAGGATGACCGCCGTGGCCGCACTGTGGCGGGCCATGCCGGACTCCTGGCTGCCGGTGAGGTGCGGGATCAGGATGCCGGTGGTGGTGAAGTACACCGCCATGAAGCCGCACGTGGCGTTGCCGAGCGTGAGGGTGTCCGCTATCGACAGGCGGAGAGAGAGGGGCATCTCCTCCTCTTCGTCCACCTCGTCGGCCTCGGGCACCCAGCCCGCCTGGGTCTCCGGATCAATCACGGTCAATGCGAGTCACCCCAGCCACGGTCTTCTGGCCGACCTCGACCGCGACCTCCACGCCCTCGGGCAGGTAGAGGTCGACACGCGAGCCGAAGCGGATCAGACCGATACGGTCGCCCTGCTCGACCTTCGTGCCCTCGGGGATGTAGGGCACGATGCGGCGGGCCACCGCGCCGGCGATCTGGATCATCTCGATGTCGCCGAGTTCGGTGTCGAAATGCCAGACTACGCGCTCGTTGTTCTCGCTCTCCTTGTTGAAAGCCGGAACAAAGCCGCCGGGGATGTGCTCGACCGACGTCACCGTGCCCGCGAGGGGCGCGCGGTTGACGTGGACGTTGAGCGGGCTCATGAAGATCGCGACGCGGGTGCGGCCGTCCTTCCACGGCATGATGCTCTGCACCACACCGTCGGCGGGCGAGATGACCGTGCCCGTGGCGATCTCACGCTCGGGGTCGCGGAAGAACCACAGCATGCCCGCCGCCAGCGCGGTGGCGGGCACGGCAACGGCCTTGGCGGCGCCCGAGCGGCGAGCGCGGGCCAGGCTGAGGGCTGCGGTGGCGACGGTCGGGAGAAGCCACGGCGATGCTCCGCGCGCGAGGCGTGCGCCTACCAGGCTGTCGCGGTGTGCAGAGGTTTGGCTGTGGGGCATGGATGACCTTCGTAGCGGATGATGCCGCGCTATGACGGGGGACGGCGGCTTTCCGGGATCGTACCGGTCGCGGGCTACAACTGGGCAAGCCAGGAAGCCGAGTCGGCGGCGGAAGAGTGTCTACGGGGTGTGATCTTCTTCTCGAAGAAAACACCCCGTATCCGGACATTCAGCCCTGGAATCGATACTCTTCGAGCAGCCTGCGCCCGATGATCATTTTCTGGATCTCGGCGGTACCTTCACCGATGAGCAGCATCGGGGCCTCCCGGTAGAGGCGCTCGATCTCGTACTCCTTGGAGAAGCCGTAGCCGCCGTGGATCCGGAAGGCATCCTCCACGACCTCCTTGCAGTACTCGGAGGCGAGGTACTTCGCCATGCCTGCTTCGAGGTCGTTTCGTTCCCCGGAGTCCTTTTTGCGTGCTGCGTTGACCATCATTGCATGCGCGGCCTCGACCTTGGTGCCCATCTCCGCCAGCTTGAACTGGATGGCCTGGTGCTGGGCGATCGGCTTGCCGAAAGTGTGCCGCTGCTGGGCGTACTGGACACCCAGTTCGAACGCACGCTGAGCGACGCCACAGCCACGCGCCGCCACATTGACGCGGCCGACCTCGACGCCGTCCATCATTTGGTAAAAACCTCGGCCGGTGACCCCGCCGAGCACCCGGTCGGCCGGAATGCGCAGGCCGTCCATGATCAGCTCGGTGGTGTCGACGCCCTTGTAGCCCATCTTGTCGATCTTGCCGGGGATCGTCAGTCCCGGGCGGACCTCGCCGAAGCCCGGCTCCTTCTCGATCAGGAAGGTGGTCATCGACTTGTGGGGGGCCGTGCCCTCGGGGTGTCCTTCGTCACTTCGGACCAGGACGGCCACGAGCGAGGACGTACCGCCGTTCGTCAGCCACATCTTCTGACCGTTCAGGACGTACTCGTCGCCGTCCTTGACCGCCTTCGACGTGATCGCCGACACATCGGAGCCGAGGCCCGGCTCGGACATCGAGAAGGCGCCGCGGATGTCGCCGGCCGCCATCCGGGGCAGGAAGTGGTCCTTCTGCTCCTGCGTGCCGTGCTGCTTGAGCATGTACGCCACGATGAAGTGCGTGTTGATGATGCCGGACACCGACATCCAGCCGCGGGCGATCTCCTCCACGCACAGCGCGTAGGTGAGGAGCGACTCGCCCAGCCCCCCGTACTCCTCGGGGATCATCAGACCGAAGAGGCCGAGTTCCTTCAGGCCGTCCACGATCTGCTGCGGGTACTCGTCGCGGTGCTCCAGCTCGGTCGCGACAGGGATGATCTCCTTGTCGACGAAGTCCCGAACCGTGGAGAGGATCTCCTGCTGGACGTCGGTCAGACCGGCGGTCTGGGCGAGACGGGCCATGCCTACTTCTCCTGCTGCTTCAGTTCCGGGCGGCCCGGCTGCTCGCCGCCGCGCTCCTTGATGTACGTCTCGGTGGGCACCATGACCTTGCGGCGGAAGACGCACACCAGGGTGCCGTCCTGCTTGTAGCCCTTGGTCTCGACGTAGACGATCCCGCGGTCGTCCTTCGACTTCGACGGCCACTTGTCGAGCACGGTCGTCTGGCCGTAGATCGTGTCGCCGTGGAAGGTCGGCGCCACGTGCTTGAGCGACTCGATCTCCAGGTTCGCGATCGCCTTGCCGGAGATGTCCGGGACGGACATGCCGAGCAGGAGGGAGTAGATGTAGTTGCCCACGACGACGTTCTTGCCGAAGTCCGTCGTCTTCTCCGCATAGTTGGTGTCCATGTGGAGCGGGTGGTGGTTCATGGTGAGGAGACAGAACAGGTGGTCGTCGTACTCCGTGACCGTCTTGCCCGGCCAGTGCTTGTACGTCGCCCCGACCTCGAACTCCTCGTACGTGCGTCCGAACTGCATCGCGCTCAGGCCTCCGGGATCTCGAACTTCGACGTGCGCTGCATGCCGGCTGCGCGTCCCTTGCCGGAGATGACCAGGGCCATCTTGCGGCTGGCCTCGTCGATCATCTCGTCGCCGAGCATCGCGGAGCCCTTCTTGCCGCCCGCCTCGGACGTGTAGTAGTCGTACGCGTCCAGGATCAGCTCGGCGTGGTCGTAGTCCTCCTGGGAGGGCGAGAAGATCTCGTTGGACGCCTCGACCTGGCCCGGGTGCAGCACCCACTTGCCGTCGAAGCCGAGGGCGGCGGCGCGCCGGGCGACCTCGCGGTAGCCGTCGATGTTGCGGATCTGGAGGTAGGGGCCGTCGATCGCCTGGAGGTTGTTGGCGCGGGCGGCCATCAGGATCTTCATCAGGATGTAGTGGTAGGCGTCCGCCGGGTAGCCGGGCGGCTGCTCGCCCACGACCAGCGACTTCATGTTGATGGAGGCCATGAAGTCGGCCGGGCCGAAGATGATGGTCTCGACGCGCGGGGAGGCCTGCGCGATCGCGTTGACGTTGTTGAGGCCCTGCGCGTTCTCGATCTGCGCCTCGATGCCGATCTTGCCGACCTCGAAGCCCATGGTCTTCTCGATCTGCGTCAGCAGCAGGTCCAGGGCGACGATCTGCTCGGCACTCTGGACCTTCGGCAGCATGATGCAGTCGAGGTTCTGGCCGGCGCCCTCGACGACCGTGACCACGTCCCGGTACGTCCACTCGGTCGTCCAGTCGTTGACGCGCACGACCCGCGTCTTGCCCGTCCAGTCGCCCTCGTTGAGGAACTTGACGATGGTGTGCCGTGCCTCGGGCTTGGCGAGCGGCGCGCACGCGTCCTCCAGGTCCAGGAAGACCTGGTCCGCCGGGAGGCCCTGCGCCTTCTCGAGGAAGCGCGGGTTCGAGCCGGGCACGGCCAGGCAGGAGCGCCGCGGGCGAAGGCGGTTGACGGTCGTCATGCGGGGACCTCCAGGGGGTCGAGCTTGTTCGCTTTCCGGATCTCGTCGACGATGCGGCCGATGATTCCGGTGATGTCGAAGTCCTTCGGGGTGAATACCGCGGCCACGCCGGCGGCCCTGAGCTGTTCGGCGTCACCGTTCGGGATGATGCCACCTGCGATCACCGGTATATCTGTGGCACCGGCCACACGCAGCCGCTCCAGCACGTCAGGGACCAGCTGGGCGTGCGAGCCGGACAGGATCGACAGGCCCACGGCGTGGACGTCCTCCGCCAGGGCCGCGTCCACGATCTGCTCCGGGGTGAGCCGGATGCCCTGGTAGACCACCTCGAAGCCGGCGTCACGGGCGCGTACGGCGATCTGCTCGGCGCCGTTGGAGTGCCCGTCCAGGCCCGGCTTGCCGACCAGGAAGCGCAGCTTGCCGACGCCCAGCTCGCGCGCGGTGGCGTCCACCTTGGCGCGGACCTCGGCCATGGCCGAGCCGGGATCGGCGGCGACGGCCACCGGCGCGGAGGACACCCCGGTGGGTGCCCGGTACTCGCCGAACACCTCGCGCAGGGCCCCCGCCCACTCGCCGGTCGTGACCCCGGCACGGGCGCACTCCAGGGTGGCCTCCATGAGGTTGCCGGTGCCCTTGGCGGCCTCCTTCAGCCGCTCCAGCGCCTTGCACGGGCGCGGGTGGTTGAAGGGCGGCTGGTAGCGGGTGTCGCGCCAGGTCCCGATCGCCTCCACGACGCGGGCCTCGACCGCCGGGTCGACCGTCTGGATCGCGGTGTCCAGGTCGGCCGTGAGCGGGTTCGGCTCGGTCGTCTCGAAGATGTTGACGCCGACGATCTTCTCCTCGCCGGACTCGATCCGGGCCCGCCGCTCGGCGTGCGAGGAGACCAGCTGCGCCTTGAGGTAGCCGGACTCGACGGCCGCCATCGCGCCGCCCATCTCCTGGATCCGGTCGATCTCGGCGAGGGACTCCTCGACGAGGGCGTTCACCTTCGCCTCGATGACGTGCGAGCCCGCGAAGATGTCCTCGTACTCGAGCAGGTCGCTCTCGTGCGCGAGGACCTGCTGGATGCGCAGCGACCACTGCTGGTCCCAGGGCCGGGGCAGGCCGAGGGCCTCGTTCCAGGCCGGCAGCTGCACGGCACGCGCGCGTGCGTCCTTGGAGAGGGTCACGGCCAGCATCTCGAGCACGATCCGCTGGACGTTGTTCTCCGGCTGCGCCTCCGTCAGCCCGAGGGAGTTGACCTGGACGCCGTAGCGGAAGCGGCGCTGCTTGGGGTTCTCGATGCCGTACCGCTCGCGGGTGACCTTGTCCCAGATGCGGCCGAACGCCCGCATCTTGCACATCTCCTCGACGAAGCGGACTCCCGCGTTCACGAAGAAGGAGATGCGGGCGACGACGTCGCCCATGCGCTCCTGCGGAACCTGGCCGGAGTCGCGCACGGCGTCGAGGACGGCGATGGCGGTGGACATCGCGTACGCGATCTCCTGCACCGGTGTGGCCCCGGCCTCCTGCAGGTGGTAGCTGCAGATGTTGATCGGGTTCCACTTCGGGATGTGGGAGACCGTGTACGCGATCATGTCCGTCGTCAGGCGGAGGCTCGGCCCCGGCGGGAAGACGTGCGTCCCGCGGGACAGGTACTCCTTGACGATGTCGTTCTGGGTCGTGCCCTGGAGCTTGGTGATGTCCGCGCCCTGCTCCTCGGCGACGACCTGGTAGAGCGCCAGCAGCCACATGGCGGTGGCGTTGATCGTCATCGAGGTGTTCATCTGCTCCAGGGGGATGTCCTGGAACAGCCGGCGCATGTCACCGAGGTGCGAGACGGGCACGCCGACCCGGCCGACCTCGCCGCGGGCGAGGATGTGGTCGGGGTCGTAGCCGGTCTGCGTCGGCAGGTCGAAGGCCACCGACAGGCCGGTCTGGCCCTTGGCGAGGTTGCGCCGGTACAGCTCGTTGGACGCCTCGGCCGTCGAGTGGCCGGCGTACGTCCGCATGAGCCACGGACGGTCCTTCTGACGCTCTGTCATCTAAGGCCCTCAGATGTTCCGGAAGCGGTTGATGGCGTCGATGTGCTTGGCGCGCATCTCCTCGTCGCGCACGCCCAGGCCCTCCTCGGGGGCGAGGCACAGCACGCCGACCTTGCCCTGGTGCAGGTTGCGGTGGACGTCGTAGGCCGCCTGGCCGGTGTCCTCCAGGGAGTACGTCTTCGACAGGGTCGGGTGGATCTTGCCCTTGGCGATGAGGCGGTTGGCCTCCCAGGCCTCGCGGTAGTTGGCGAAGTGCGAGCCGATGATCCGCTTCAGCGACATCCACAGGTAGCGGTTGTCGTACTCGTGCATGTAGCCCGAGGTCGAGGCGCAGGTGGTGATGGTGCCGCCCTTGCGGGTGACGAAGACCGAGGCGCCGAAGGTCTCGCGGCCGGGGTGCTCGAAGACGATGTCGATGTCCTCGCCGCCGGTCAGCTCGCGGATGCGCTTGCCGAAGCGCTTCCACTCCTTCGGGTCCTGGGTGTTCTCGTCCTTCCAGAACTTGTAGCCCTCGGCGTTGCGGTCGATGATCGCCTCGGCGCCCATCGAGCGGCAGATGTCCGCCTTCTGGTCGCTGGAGACGACACAGATCGGGTTGGCGCCACCGGCCAGCGCGAACTGGGTGGCGTAGGAGCCGAGACCGCCGCTCGCGCCCCAGATGAGGACGTTGTCGCCCTGCTTCATGGCGGCGCCGTTGCGGGAGACCAGCTGGCGGTAGGCGGTGGAGTTCACCAGGCCGGGGGCGGCGGCCTCCTCCCAGCTGAGGTGGTCCGGCTTCGGCATCAGCTGGTTCGACTTGACCAGGGCGATCTCCGCCAGGCCGCCGAAGTTGGTCTCGAAGCCCCAGATGCGCTGTTCGGGGTCGAGCATCGTGTCGTTGTGGCCGTCGGAGGACTCCAGCTCGACGGACAGGCAGTGGGCGACGACCTCGTCGCCGGGCTTCCAGGCGTTCACGCCCGGGCCGGTGCGCAGGACGACGCCCGCGAGGTCGGAGCCGATGATGTGGTACGGCAGGTCGTGGCGCTTGGTCAGCTCACTGACCTTGCCGTAGCGCTCCAGGAACCCGAACGTGGACAGCGGCTCGAAGATCGAGGTCCACACCGAGTTGTAGTTGACCGAGGAGGCCATGACGGCCACCAGGGCCTCGCCCGGGCCGAGTTCGGGCAGGGGCACCTCGTCGAGGTGGATCGACTTGCGCGGGTCCTTGTCGCGGGTCTCCAGGCCCGCGAACATCTCCGTCTCGTCCTTGTGCACGGTGATCGCGCGGTACGACTCGGGGAGCTGCAGGGCGGCGAAATCGGCGGACGTGGCGTCCTTCGACTGGATCGCGTCCAGGATGTCCTTCACGGTCACGGTGTTGCCTCCGGCGGTGAGCGCCCTGAGGGAGGGGCGCTGAGGGTTCGTCGGTGCTGCGATGAGTGCTGCTGAGGGTTTGGGGAAGAGTGCCGTCGGTTCGGCTCGGTGGTGCTTCGGCAGCGCTTTGTGGCGCGGGAGGGTGCCTGTGACGCAGGCGTCCGGGCGCGCAGGCCATTGGCTTGCGGGGACAGCCGGCGAACGAATGGTCTCTGCTCGCCGGCCGCCCGGACACCTTCAACGTATGACACCGCGTGTCAGGTGGCAAGGCACTGAGTGCCAGGAGTTCGCCTCAGATGAAATCTTTACGGAACAAATGAGCGATGATCGATCGAACGGCCCGTGAAATCCGCTCGAAAATGGCCCCTGACATGGCAAAACGGCCACCCCGAAGGGTGGCCGTCATCACAGGGCGAGGAGAGCGGTCAGCGCTCGCTCAGAGCCTCTTCGATGGTCCGCATGACCTCGTCCAGCGGCGCGTCGGTGCGGGCGACCGTCACGAGCACCTCGCCGCGCGCGGAGACCGCCGCCGGGACGGTGGTGGCCGCCCTGCCCGCCGGCCCGCGTCCGGCCCCGATCCCCGTGCCGAACGTCTTCCGCACGATCGCGAAGGCGTGGTCCAGCTGGGCCTCCACGTCCCCCTGGCCGCCCGCCCGCAGCCAGCGCCGCAGGACGTGGTTGTGGGCGGTGACGACGGCGGAGGCGGCGACCTCGGCCAGCAACGGGTCGTCGTTGGCGTCGTCGGCGTGTGCGTGCTCGTCGAAGTGGCCGAGCAGATACCGGGTGAACAGGCGCTCGTAGCGGGCGACCGAGGCGATCTCGGCCTCCCGCAGGGTGGGCACCTCCCGGGTCAGCTTGTAGCGGGCGACCGAGATCTCCGGCCGGGCCGCGTACATCTTCATGACTTCCTTGATGCCGCGGCACACGGTGTCGAGTGGATGCTCGTGCGCGGGGGCGGCGTTGAGGACCGCCTCGGCGCGGATCAGTGTGTCGTCGTGGTCCGGGAAGATCGCCTCTTCCTTGGAGCGGAAGTGGCGGAAGAACGTGCGGCGGGCGACGCCGGCCGCGGCCGCGATCTCGTCGACGGTGGTGGCTTCGTACCCCTTGGTCGCGAACAGCTCCATGGCTGCGGCCGCCAGTTCTCGGCGCATCTTGAGCCGCTGGGCGGCGGCGCGACTGCCTGCGGCACTTTCCGGCGCGTCGGGCGTAGCTGGTGTACGTGAGGACTTGGCGGGCTGGGACATGACCCGAACGTACTGCATGTGCCCAGCTCGATGCGCAGGTGCCGGGTTTCCCCCGCCCGTGAAGGGCGGGGGACCGTCCACCGGATCGAGCAGTCCGCCCCAGTCCGCGCCCTCGGGGGCGCCGTCGAACCAGTCGCCGACGCCGTCAGCGGCGGGCATACTCGCGGAAACCGCGGCCCGTCTTGCGGCCGAGGCAGCCCGCGGCCACCAGGTGCTCCAGCAGCGGGGCCGGAGCGAGGCCCGGGTCGCGGAACTCGCGGTGCAGCACCTTCTCGATGGCCAGCGAGACGTCCAGGCCGACCACGTCCAGCAGCTCGAAGGGGCCCATCGGGTAGCCGCCGCCGAGCTTCATCGCCGCGTCGATGTCGTCGAGGGACGCGTAGTGCTCCTGCACCATCTTGATCGCGTTGTTGAGGTACGGGAACAGCAACGCGTTCACGATGAAGCCCGCGCGGTCACCGCAGTCGACGGCGTGCTTCTTGATCCTGACGCAGACCTCGCGGACCGTCGCGTGGACGTCGTCCGCGGTCAGCACCGTACGGACCACCTCGACCAGCTTCATCGCCGGCGCCGGGTTGAAGAAGTGCATGCCGATCACGTCCTGCGGGCGCGAGGTGGCGCGGGCGCAGGCGACGACGGGCAGCGAGGAGGTGGTGGTGGCCAGGACCGCCCCGGGCTTGCAGACCTTGTCCAGCGTCTGGAACAGCTGCCGCTTGATCTCCAGGTCCTCGGCGACCGCCTCGACGGCCAGGTCGACGTCGGCGAAGGCGTCGTAGGACCCGGCCGGGGTGATCCGGTCCAGGATCTGCGCGGCGGCCTCGGCGGTCAGCCGGCCCTTGTCGACGGAGCGCGCCAGGGACTTGCCGATCCGGGCCTTGGCGGCCTGCGCCTTCTCCTCGCTGCGGGCGGCCACCACGACCTCGTAGCCCGCCTTCGCGAACACCTCCACGATGCCGGAGGCCATCGTGCCCGAGCCCGCGACGCCGACCGAGCGGACCTCGCGGCCGGCGACGGGCGAGCCGCCCTCCGCCGGGGTCAGCGCGTCCGGCACGACCGTGGCGCTGCCCGGAGCCTCGTAGGTGTAGAAGCCGCGCCCGGACTTGCGGCCGGTCAGGCCCGCCTCGCTGAGCTGCTTGAGGATCGGGGCGGGGGCGTGCAGCCGGTCGCGGGACTCGGCGTACATGGCGTCCAGGACCGTGCGGGCGGTGTCGATGCCGATCAGGTCCAGCAGGGCCAGCGGGCCCATCGGCAGACCGCAGCCGAGCCGCATCGCCGCGTCGATGTCCTCGCGGGAGGCGTACCTGGCCTCGTACATCGCGGCGGCCTGGTTGAGGTAGCCGAACAGCAGGCCGTCGGCGACGAAGCCGGGGCGGTCGCCGACCGCGACCGGCTCCTTGCCCAGCTCGAGCGCCAGGTCCGTGACCGTCGCGACGGCCTGCGGCGCGGTCAGCACCGAGGAGACGACCTCGACCAGCTTCATCGCCGGCGCCGGGTTGAAGAAGTGCAGGCCGAGCACGCGCTCGGGACGGGCCGAGTCGGCGGCCAGCCGGGTCACGGACAGGGCGTTGGTGCCGGTCGCGAGGATCGTCTCCGGGCGGACGATGCCGTCCAGCTCGCGGAAGATCTGCTGCTTGATCTCGTACGACTCCGGGACCACCTCGATGACGAGGTCGGCGTCGGCGGCGGCGCGCAGGTCGGTGGAGGTGCGGACCCGGGCCAGCGTCCCGGTCCGCTCCTCCTCGGTGAGCCGGCCGCGTGCCACGGCGCGGGCGGTGGCGGCCTCCAGGGCCGCGAGCGACCGCGCGGCCTGGGCCTCGCTGATGTCGATGCCGATCACCTCGCGGCCTGCCTTCGCGAGGACCTCGGTGATGCCGGTGCCCATGGTGCCGAGGCCGACGACGGCGATCGTCTTGAGCGGGGACAGCGGGGTGCCGGACTGGGGGGACAGGGGAGTGGCCATCGCGGGACTCCAGAAATGAGGGTGACGACGAGGAACGCGCCGGGTGCGCCCGAGGGGCGCACCACGGTGCGGAAAGGAGTGCGGGTGTGGCCGGGCTGCGAGCGCACACGCCCGGTGCTTGCCGGTGCCGCGGGCGTGCACACGCCCGGGAGCGGCGGATCTCCGACCGGCCCTGTCCCGGAGCCGGGTCGTACTGCGGTACATAGGGTGTACCGAACCGATCAAGCGCTCGCGACGGCCGCGTCACCAAACCGTCGCCAGCGAAGTGCGAGAGGGTTCCTCGCTCGTATGAGCTTAACCGGCGGGTAACGAGCGCGCTAGTCCCCGGACTTTGTGATGTGGCTCCCTCTGCCGGCGCAACCCCTCTACGCTGGTGCTCGTGGACGAAGAGTTGCGATCGCTCACGGAACGCTTACGGCGGGAGGCGCGCGGTTCGGCGGGCTTCGAGCACCTGCTGGGCACCGCGGACCACAGTGAACTGGCGGAAGTCCTCACCGCTCCCGGACAGCCGCTGTGGGCCAGGGAGCTGGCCGCCTTCCGCCTCGGCCTCGCGGGCGACCGGCGTGCCTTCGAGTCCCTGGTGCTGCTGCTCAACCACCGCGACCCGCCCCGCTGCGCCTCCGCCGCCCACGCGCTGGCCCGGCTCGGCGACCCGCGCACGGCCCGGGCGGCCGCCGCCCTCGCCACCAACGAACTGCGCGTCGCCTACGCCCTGCACCCGGTGCGGCTGCTGGCCGCCCTGCGTGCCCCGGAGTCCGTGCCCGCGCTGATCACCACCCTGGAGCGGCGGCTGCGCCCGCACGACCCCTACCGGCGAGTCGCCCTCGCCTGCGTGGAGGGCCTGGGCGCGCTCGGCGACGACCGCGCCCGGCGGGTGCTGAACGAGGCCCTGGCGCATCCGGCGCTCGCGGAGGCGGCGGTGCACGCGCTGGCGCGGATCCCGCAGCAGCCGGAGGTGAGATGACGCCCGGTCAGCCCCGCAGGTCCTTGACGTACCGCACCTCGGGCACGGGCACGCCGTCCGCCTCGAAGGGCTCCTCGGCACCGTCCGGCCGGAAGCCGGCGCGCTCGTAGAAACGGCGGGCGGGGGCGTTGTCCTTCAGGACCCACAGACGCATCCGCGGCCACGACCGGCACCGCTGGACCGCCTCGCCCAGCAGGGCCCGCCCGATCCCGCCGCCGAGGTGGGCCGGGTCGACGTAGATCGCGTACAGCTCGGCGTCCCCGGTGCGCGCCTCCCCGTCCCGGTAGGGTCCGTGCGCCGCCCAGCCGAGGATCTCACCGCCCCGCTCCGCGACCAGGTTCACCACGGAGCCGTCCCCCTGCGCGAACCGGCCCCGCCGCCGCTCGGCGTCCGCCGCGACACTGAGTCCGTCCAGGTAGGCCTGGGGCACGATCCCCCGGTAGGCGTGGCGCCAGCCGCGCACGCGGATCTCCGAGACGCGGTCGCAGTCGGCGAGGGCCATCGGACGGATGAGTGTGTACGGGTCCTCCATGACGGCAGCCTAGGGAGCCGCTCCGGGGCGCGCCCGTGATTATCCGCCCGCCACCGCGACCGCCTCGATCTCCGGCAGGAGCTTCGGCGCCCGTCGCCGGCCGGGACGGCTACCGGCGGAAGCCCAGCAGTTCGTGCAGGGTGGAGCCGCGGGACGACGTCGAGGCCGCCTTCGCCGTGAGCGGCTTCGGGTCGGGTGACCTTTGGCAGACCGCGTCGGCCGTACCGGCGCCGCGCGGCACCCTGCCGTCGGACAGGTACGCGGAAAGGTGCTTGTCCAGGCAGGCGTTGCCGCTCAGCGAGATGCCGTGGTTGCCGCCGCCCTCCTCGACCACCAGGCTGGAGCCGGCCAGCAGCCGGTGGGCCGTGACACCGCCCGGATAGGGGGTGGCAGCGTCGTCGGTCGCCTGGAAGAGCAGCGTCGGCGGCAGCTTGCGGTTGGTGATGTCCACCGGCTCCAGCGGGCCGGTCGGCCAGAACGCGCAGGGCGCGTTGTACCAGGTGTTGTTCCAGGCCATGAAGGGCGCCTTGGCGTACACCTTCCAGGCGTCCGAGTTCCACCGGCTCCAGGTGCGCCGCCAGGAGGTGTCCCGGCACTGCACGGCCGTGTAGACGCTGTAGCCGTTGTCGCCCTCGGTGTCCACGGCGGCGAAGTTCTCGTACGCCTTCACCAGCGGCCGGGTGTCCTTGTGGCGGACGTAGGCCGAGAACGCCTCGGCGAGGTAGGGCCAGTAGCCGTTGTAGTAGCCGCCGGGGATGAAGGTCTCCTCCAGTTCGGGGGCGCCGACCTTGCCCCCGGCCGGGTTCCTCGCCAGGGACGCCCGCATCGTGTACCACGCGGCCTCGATCTTCGCGGGGTCCTTGCCGAGCCGGTACGTGGCGTCGTACTTGGCGATCCACGCCATCAGCGCGCGGTGGCGGGTGTCGAAGGCGTAGTCCTGGCCCAGGTTGTCCTCGTACCAGACACCGGTCGGGTCGACGATCGAGTCCAGCACCAGCCGGCGCACCCGCTCGGGGTACAGCTTGGCGTAGACGGCGCCGAGGTAGGTGCCGTAGGAGTACCCGAAGTAGCTGATCTTCCTCGCGCCGAGGGCCCGGCGGACGGAGTCCATGTCGCGGACCGCGCTGACGGTGTCGATGTACGGCAGGACGTCGGCGTACTTGCGGCCGCAGGCGGCGGCGAAGGACCGCGCCCGCTGCAGGTTCGCCCGCTCCAGCGCGGGCGTGGCCGGCACGGTGTCCGGGCGTCCCGGTGCGAAGTGGCCGGGCGCGCAGTCCAGGGCGGGGGTGCTCTTGCCCACCCCGCGCGGGTCGAAGCCGATGACGTCGTACTGGGCCGCCACCTCCCTGGGCAGCGCCGAGGCGACGAATCCGGCGAGCGTCAGCCCGCTTCCCCCGGGGCCGCCGGGGTTGACCAGCAGCGGGCCCTGGGACGTCCGCGCGGTGTGCGGGACCCGGGACAGGGCGAGCGTGATCTGCCGGCCCGACGGGTGCGCGTGGTCCAGCGGCACCTTCAGGGACGCGCACTGGAGCGTCGGGTACTCGCTCGTGCCGCACTTCTTCCAGACGGCCTTCGCCGCCGGGGCGGTCGGCGCCGACGAGGCCGCGGCGGTCGCCTGCGCGGGGACGGCCGTGACCGAGCCCGCCACCACGGCTACGGCTGCGCACAGCACGGCTGCGCGTGTTCTCATGGGTCCTCCCGGGACGGAGGTTGCGACGGACCGCGAGGATCACGGTTCTCGCCGGATCGTCCCGGCAACGGGCACCCGCAGAACGCGTTCCGCCGATACTTGACCCAATTGGGCCGCGGGATGCCCTCGAACGCTCTCAGATGAGGGTGAGTTGGGTCGGCTCGGACGGGGCCTCGGCCTCCGGCCGGGCCGGGCGGATCCGGCGGGCCGTGCCGGCGCGCGTCGGCCCGATGCCGTACTCCTGTGCCAGTTCGTGCACCTGACGGGTGATCCGGCGCTGGTACCACTTGGGTGCGTAGGCGCCCTCCGCGTACAGCCGCTCGTAGCGGCGCACCAGGTGCGGGTGGTGCTGCCCGAGCCAGGCCGTGAACCACTCCCGGGCGCCCGGCCGCAGATGCAGCACCAGAGGCGTGACGGAGGTGGCGCCGGCCGCCGCGATCGCCCGTACCGTGGCCCGCAGTTGGGCCGGGTCGTCGCTCAGGAACGGGATCACCGGCGCCATCAGCACCCCGCAGCCGATGCCGTGCTCGCCGAGGGTCCGTACGACGTCCAGGCGGCGCTCGGGCGCCGGGGTGCCCGGCTCCACCGTGCGCCACAGCCCGGTGTCGAGGAAGCCGACCGAGACCGAGATGCCGACGTCCGTCACCTCGGCCGCCCGGGTCAGCAGGTCCAGGTCGCGCAGGATCAGGGTGCCCTTGGTGAGGATCGAGAAGGGATTCGCGTGGTCGGTGAGGGCGGAGATGATGCCCGGCATCAGCCGGTAGCGGCCCTCCGCGCGCTGGTAGCAGTCGACGTTCGTGCCCATCGCCACGTGGTCGCCCGGCCAGCGGCGGGAGCCCAGCTGGCGGCGCAGCACCTCCGGCGCGTTCACCTTGACCACGATCTGGGTGTCGAAGCCGATACCGGTGTCGAGGTCCAGATAGCTGTGCGTCTTCCTCGCGAAGCAGTACACGCACGCGTGCGAGCAACCCCGGTAGGGATTGACGGTCCATTCGAACGGCATGCGCGAGGCACCCGGCACCCGGTTCAGCACCGAGCGCGCCCGGACCTCGTGGAAGGTGATCCCGCGGAACTCGGGTGTGTCGAAGGTCCGGGTGGTCACGGCGTCCGCGCCGAACAGCGCGGCATCGGCCGCCCGGCCGTGCTCGGCGGGCTCCCCGGACTCCACGGTGAGGTTCTCCCAGCGCATGACGCCTCCTCGGTAGCACTGCGGCACAGAATAGAACATCTGTTCCCATGATCGTGCGGGCCCCGATTTGGGCGGCCGGGTGCCGGGGTGGTTGGCTTGTTCCCACCCCGAGCAGACAGGTCCTGGAGGAACGCGATGGCGCAGGTCGAGGCCACTACGGAGCGGGTCGTCACGGCGGACGCGGAGAAGGTGTTCGACGCCCTCGCCGACTACCGCGGCACACGGCAGAAGCTGCTGCCCGAGCACTTCAGCGAGTACGAGGTGCGCGAGGGCGGCGACGGCGAGGGCACCCTCGTGCACTGGAAGCTCCAGGCCACCAGCAAGCGGGTGCGCGACTGCCTCCTGGAGGTCAGCGAGCCCACCGACGGCGAGCTGGTCGAGAAGGACCGCAACTCCTCCATGGTCACCACCTGGCGCGTCACCCCGGCCGGCGAGGGCAGGTCCCGGGTCGTCGTCACCACCACCTGGAAGGGGGCCGGCGGCATCGGCGGCTTCTTCGAGAGGACCTTCGCGCCCAAGGGGCTCGGCCGGATCTACGACGCCGTGCTCGCGCGCCTCGCCGCCGAGGTCGAGAAGTAGGCCCAAGACCCCGCCGGTGAAGGGGTGTTGTGCCCCTTCACCGGTTCGAGTGGATCTCCGCCCCGACCCTGGCGGTGCCGTAACTCGCCGCAGTTGTTCACAGTTGTCGCCTTACGCGGGAATTGTGACAGGTGCGACGAGGGGAGCGGTACGTGGGCGGGACGACTCTGGTGAAGCACGAGCAGGCCGTGGCACCGGCCGCCGGGGAGGCGGCCGGGGCGACCGCCGCCGCGCCACCGCCGCCCGCACCCCCCGCCGAACTCGGGCCGCGCCGCGTACGGCTGGTGTTCTTCGGGCTGATGCTCGCCCTGCTCCTGGCGGCGCTCGACCAGATGATCGTCGCCACCGCGCTGCCGAAGATCGTCGGTGAGCTGCACGGCCTGGACAAGATGTCCTGGGCGATCACCGCCTACCTGCTCACCTCCACCATCGGCCTGCCCCTGTACGGCAAGCTCGGCGACCTGGTCGGCCGCAAGAGCGTCTTCCAGTTCGCCATCGCCGTCTTCGTCGTCGGCTCCGCGCTCGCCGGCCGGGCGCAGTCCATGGACCAGCTGATCGCCTACCGCGCGGTCCAGGGCGTCGGCGCGGGCGGGCTCATGATCGGCGTCCAGGCGATCATCGCCGACATCGTGCCGCCCCGCGAACGCGGCCGCTACATGGGCCTGATCGGCGCCGCCTTCGGCCTCGCCTCCGTCGCGGGCCCCCTGCTCGGCGGCTACTTCACCGACCATCTCTCCTGGCGCTGGTGCTTCTACGTCAACGTCCCCTTCGGCCTGCTCACCCTCGCCGTCGTCGCCGTGGTCCTGAAACTCCCGAGGCCCACGGTCCGGGGGCGTCTCGACGTGCTCGGCGCGCTGCTGTTCGCCGCCGCATCCACCTGCCTGGTCCTGCTGACCAGTTGGGGCGGCACCGAGTACGCGTGGGACTCCCGGCAGATCCTCGGCCTCGGCGCCGGCGCCCTCGTCGCCACCGTCCTCTTCCTCGTCGCCGAGCGCTTCGCCGCCGAACCCCTCATCCCGCTGCGGCTGTTCCGCGACTCCGTCTTCAACGTCAGCGCACTGGTGGGCCTCGTGATCGGCGTCGCCCTGTTCGGCGCCGCCAGCTATCTGCCGACCTTCCTGCAGATGGTCGACGGGGCCAGCGCCACCGAGTCCGGGCTGCTGATGCTGCCCATGATGGCGGGGATCGTCGGCGCCTCGATCGTCGCCGGACAGCTCATCAGCCACACCGGCCGCTACCGGATCTTCCCGGTGCTCGGCGGCGCCGTCTCCGCCGCCGGCATGTGGCTGCTGTCCCGGCTCGAGGAGGACACGCCCCGGCTGCACTACAGCATCTGGATGGCCGTCCTCGGCGCCGGCATCGGCCTGGTGATGCCGGTGCTGGTCCTCGCCGTGCAGAACTCCGTACGCCCCGCCGACCTCGGCACCGCCACCAGCGCCAACAACTACTTCCGGCAGATCGGCGGCAGCGTCGGCGCCGCCGTCTTCGGCACCCTCTTCGCCGACCGGCTCACCGACTCCCTGCGCGAGGAGCTGCCCCCGCGCGCCGGCCCCCGGCTGCCCGACGCCGACTCGCTCACCCCGCAGCTCGTCCACGCGCTGCCTCCGGCGCTGCGCGACGCCTACATCCGCGCCTACGCCGACGCGATGCCCCGGATCTTCCTCTACCTCGTCCCGGTGCTCGTCCTCGGCCTGCTCATCGCCTTCTTCCTCAAGGAGAAACCACTGGTGTCCCACAACGCACCCGCCGCCGACCAGGAGACCGCGCCGGCCGGCGCCACCGTTCCGCAGGCCCGCCCCCAGCCCGGGGGGACCTCCACCCCGCTCCGCTCGCCGTACCCCGCGGGGATCCCCGTCTGCGGCACGGTGCAGCACCCGGACGGCACCGTGGTGCCCCGGGCGGCGCTCACCCTCATCGACGTCGCCGGACAGCAGATCGGCCGGGGCGCGAGCGGCGAGGACGGACGGTACGCGCTCAGCACGCCCGGCTCCGGGGCGTACGTGCTCATCGCCGCGGCCGGCGGCCACCAGCCGCAGGCCGTCTCCGTCACCGTCGGGGAACGGCCCGTCGAACTCGACGTCGTCCTCGGCGGCGCCGGACGTCTCGCGGGCAGCGTCCTCACCGCCGACGGCAGCCCCGTGCGGGACGCCACCGTCACCCTCACCAACGTGCACGGCGAGGTCGTCGCCGCCACCCGCAGCGGCCGCGAGGGCGGCTACGTCATCACCGAGCTGGTCGCCGGCGAGTACACGCTCGCCGCCAGCGCCCCCGCCTTCCGGCCCGCCGCGCTGCCCGTCACCGTGCAGGCCTCACGGGAGACCCGGCAGGACGTCGAACTCGCCGGCGGCGCCGTGCTCAAGGGCACCGTCCGGGCGAACGGCGGCCGCCCCGTGGAGGACGCCCGCGTCACGCTCCTGGACGCCGCGGGCAACGTCGTCGACACGCTCACCACCGGAGCCGACGGAACGTTCCGGTTCGTGGACCTCTCCTCCGGCGAGTACACCGTCATCGCCGCAGGTTACCCGCCGGTCGCCACGGTGCTGCAGGTCGCGGGCGGCGGCCGCACCGAACGTGACCTGCAACTGGGGCACGAGGACTGACGAACGCGCCGGGCGGGGGCACCCGCGGAGCGCGAGCCGCGCGCCGGTGCGATCAGGTGAAACCAATTCCAGGATTGCCACACATCGCCACCGGCCGCCGCCGTACCGTAGTGGCGGCGGCACAGATCGTTTGCGAACAGCCTTGCGGAGAGAGGGCCTGGGCCATGGACCGTGGCAGCGAGCGGGACACAGCTCCCGGGCGCGGCGCCGGCGACACCGCGGCGGGCCGGATTCCGCTGGCCGTGGTCGTCGTCGACCGCGACGGCCTGGTGTCCCACTGGAGCAGCGGCGCGCGGCGCCTGTTCGGCGTGGGCCGGGACGAAGCCGTGGGGCGTCCCGCGGCGGACCTGCTGCCGGTCTCCGGCGCCCTTCCCGAGGACCTGCACGGCGTCCCGATGCCGGACGCCTACGAGGAGTACGACGGACCCGGCCCCGACCTGGAGTCCTCGCTCGGCGGTCACACCGCCTACGCCACGGCCGGCCGCGCCCGCCTCTTCCCGCACCCGAAGGCGCCGGACGACGAGCGGCTCGACGTGCTCTGGTGGGCCTACCCGCTCGTCGGCCCCGGCCCCTCCCGGCTGCTCGTGCTGGCCGCCGATGCCGCCCAGCTGCGCGAGGAGCGCGGCTACGACGACGAGGCCGCCGAACGCATCTCGCCCGGCTTCGCCCGCCACACCGAGCTGCCCGCCTCCGAGGAACTCGAACGGCGCCTGCCCGAGATCCTGCCCAACATGGGCCCGGGACTCAGCGGCCGCATCGTCTCCCAGGTCCTCGAACTGGGCTACCCCGTCCTGGAGTTCAGCCAGTTCGACCGGGTGCCCGTGACCCCGTACTGGGGGGTGCCGCGCCGCCCGGGACGCATCCGCACCGAGGCCGTCGTACCGCACGAGCGGGCGGCGGCCGCCCTGCTCCCGGCCGGCGCCGAACAGGACCTCGAGTACGCCGCCGTACGCGAGCGGCTCGAATTCCTCAACGAGGTCAGCTCCCGCATCGGCTCCTCCCTCGACCTCGGCGAGACCATCCGCGAGGTCACCAGCGCCGCCGTCCCCCGGTTCGCGGACTTCGCCGGTACCCACCTGCGCGCCGCGGTGCTGGCCGGCGAGGGCTTCCCGGACGGCCCGCCGGACGCCCGCACCATGATGTTCCGCGTGTGGGTCGAGCACAACGACGAACCGGGCCGCTGGGACGACACCGTGCCCGTCGGCGAGGCCTTCGCCTTCCCCGAGCACACCCCGTTCTACCAGTGCATGGTCACCGGGGAACCGGTCGTCGTCCCGAGGGTCACCGAGGAGCTGTCCGAACGGATCTCCGGCGAGTTCGAGAAGCGCGATCTCAGGCCGCTCATCGGCGGCCGGTCCCTGCTGATCGTCCCGCTCAAGGCGCGCAACGTCGTCCTCGGCTTCATGGTGCTGATGCGCCGCCCCGACCGCCCGGCGTTCGACGACATGGACCGCACCACCGGTGCCGAACTCGCCGCCCGCGCGGGCCTCGTGCTCGACAACGCCCGTATGTACACCTACCAGGAGAACGTCGCCGACACCCTCCAGGACAGCATGCTGCCGCAGGTGACCCCGCGGATGGCCGGGTGCGACGTCGCCACCCGCTATCTTCCCGGCACCCGGCTCGGCCGGATCGGCGGCGACTGGTTCGACACCATCAAGCTGCCCGGCTCGCGCACCGCCCTCGTGGTCGGCGACGTCATGGGCCACGGCCTGAACTCGGCTGCGATGATGGGCCAGTTGCGCACCGCCGTGCAGACCATGGCCACCATGGAGACCCCGCCCGCCCAGCTGCTGCGCAACCTCGACGACCTGGCCCGCAGACTCGGCGACAACTACCTCGCCACCTGCCTCTACGCGGTCTACGACCCCATCCGCGGCGAACTGACCCTGGCCAACGCCGGACACATCCCGCCCGTCCTGGTCCGCGCCGCGGACGGCAGCAGCGAACTGCTCGACCTGCCCACCGGAGCCCCCATAGGCGTCGGCGGCGTTCCCTTCGAGGCGACCCGCATCGAGGTCGCCTCCGGCGACCGGCTGGTGCTGTGCACGGACGGCCTGGTCGAGGTGCGCGGCTCCGACATCGGTGAGGGCCTCGCCGCGCTCTGCGAATCCGCGGCGCACCCCGCCGCCTCGATGGACGACGCCTGCGACACCATCATCCGTGCCCTCAACACCCGCGGCGGCCGCAAGGACGACGTCGCCCTGCTCATGGCCCGTCTCAACGGCATCCCCGACGAGCACGTCGCCGAGTGGCGGCTCGACGCCGACCCGCGCGAGGTCGCCCGGGCCCGCCGCCTGGTGCGCGAACGGCTTCTGCAGTGGGGTCTGCCGCAGGCGGTGGAGACGGCGGAACTGCTGGTCAGCGAGGTCGTCACCAACGCCGTCCGGCATGCGGAGAGCGACGGGATCGGACTGCGCGTGGTGCGCACCGACGCCCTGCTGTTCGAGGTGACCGACGACGAACCCGCCCTGCCCGCCATGCTCGGCGCCGGGCCCTCCGACGAGTCGGGCCGCGGACTGCGCGTGGTCAGCCGGCTGGCCCGGGAGTGGGGAGCCAGCGCCGCCGGGCACCGCAAGACCGTCTGGTTCGAGCAGGCCATCACCTGACAGCCCCCTTGCCCCACGCCGGGCTCCCGCGATATCCCGATCACGGAACCGACCGTGGGGAGATCGCATGAACGTCTCGGACAACTACCGCAACGCCTGGGAGAGTTACTGGAGCGAGACCTCCGACGCCCGGGGCGAGGCCATCTGGGACGCCGATCCCTCCCTGAGCGCCGAACCGCACACCGCGCTGCTCCTGCCGCATGCGGACCCGGCCCGCACCATCGTCGACCTCGGCTGCGGCAACGGCACCCAGACCCGCTACCTCGCCACCCGGTTCGCCCGCGCCGTCGGCGTCGACCTCTCGCACGCCGCCGTCGAACACGCCCGCCGCCTCCCGAGCGGCGACACCGTCGAGTTCCAGCAGCTCGACCTCACCGACGCCGAGGCCGTGAGCGCCCTGCACGACCGGCTCGGCGACAGCAACGTCTACATGCGGGCCGTCATCCACCAGAGCGAACCGGCCGCGCGCCCCGTCGTGGCCGCCGCCGTCGCCCGGATCATCGGCGCCGAGGGCCGCGCCTTCGTCGTCGAACTCACCTCGGGCTCCCGGGACGTGCTCAAGCGCGCCGCCTCCGAGCCGGGCGGCCCGGGGCCCAAGCTCCAGCGCGTCTTCCACCACGGGCTCAAACCCGCCGACGCCGACGACGAGGAGATCCCGCGCCTGCTCACCGAGGCGGGCCTGAAGATACTCGCCGACGGCGAGACGGTCCTGCCGCAGACCGAGAACCTGGCCGACGGCACCCGCATCGACCTGCCGGCGCGCTGGTTCGTCCTGGCCGGGAAGTGACCGCCGGGAAGTGACCGCCGAGAAGTGACCGGAGCCTGAGCGCACCGGCGCCCACGGGACCGGGTGGCCGCCACGGCCACCCGCCCGACCCGCCCTCGCCCGCCGCTCCGAGCACCACGGGTGCGGAGTAACCGGAATTTGCCGAAGCTGTGTGCGTTCGGTGAACTTCCTTCCTATAGCATTCCCCTCGCTCATTCGCCCGAAGGTGCAGAGGGGGACCCTTAGCCGTGACCGTCCGTACGGCGGAAGCACGAAGCCGCGGGCGGCGGCGTGCCCCGCGCTCCGGGCGCCCGCATGCCCCCGAGGGGCTGCTGCCCACCCCGCCCGACGAACGGGAGAAGTACAGCTACGTCAAGCGCCATACCTGGGTGCTGACCTCCAGCTCCTTCATCGGCTTCGCGTGCGTGCTGCTCAGCCAGACGGACACCGCCACGCACAGCGCGTGGATCTGGGTGTTCGCGCCCACCCTGCTGCTCGCCGTCGTCGGCTTCGTCATATCCCTGCGCCTGGAGGCGTTCGCCCCCAGCTTCGACCTCAGGGCACACCGCCGGATCGTCCGCCGCTGGCAGCCGAGCCACTACCCGAGCGTCGACGTCTTCCTGCCGGTCTGCGGCGAGCCCCTCGAGGTCCTCCACAACACCTGGCGGTATGTGCGCGTCCTCGCCGACAGCTACCCGGGCGAGGTCGACGTCCTCGTCCTGGACGACGGCGACAGCGCGGAAGCGGCCGCCATGGCCGCCGACTTCGGCTTCCGTCATCTGGTCCGCCCCAACCGCGGCTGGATGAAGAAGGCCGGCAACCTCCGGCACGGCTTCGAGAACTCCTCCGGCGAGGCCGTCCTCATCCTCGACGCCGACTTCGTCCCGCGCGCCGACCTGCTGCACGAACTGCTGCCGTACCTCGACGTCGACCCGCGCTGCGCCATCGTCCAGTCCCCGCAGTTCTTCCGCGTGCTGGACCAGCAGAACTGGATCGAACGCGGCGGCGGCGCCGTCCAGGAGCTGTTCTACCGCTCGGTGCAGGTCTCCCGGCAGCGCAGCGACGGCTCGATCTGCGTCGGCTCCTGCGCCGTCTACCGCCGCGCCGCCCTGGACGAGATCGGCGGCACCAGCCTCATCGAGCACTCCGAGGACATGCACACCGGCTTCGACCTGCGCGCCCGCGGCTGGGACCTGCGCTACGTGCCGCTCGCGCTGTCCACCGGCATCTGCCCGGACACCGTCGGCGCCTACTACAACCAGCAGTACCGCTGGTGCATGGCCTCGATGAGCATGCTCGGCAGCCTGCGCGACTTCTGGCAGGTGCGCATGCGCTTCGCCAGCCGGCTCTGCTACATCTCCGGCTTCATCTACTACATCGAGACGGCCCTGCTCACCTTCACCACGCCGCTCATCGCGCTGACCCTGCTGATCCACTACCCCGACCAGCTCCAGGCCACCAACTACTGGATGGTCCTGCCCAGCGTCCTGTACCTGACCGTGGTCTACCCCCTGTGGCACCGCAACCCCTACCGGCTGGAGGCCTGGGCGACCCGCGTGATGTACGGCTGGGCGCACGTCTTCGCCATCTGGGACGTCGTACGCCGCCGCCCCATGGGCTGGCAGCCCACCGGATCCAGCGGTGCGAAGAAGAACAAGACCCGCCGCTTCTGGGGCGGGATGTGGCTGTGGAGCGCGCCGACGGCTGTGCTGTGGCCCGCTCTCGCCGTGTGGCGGATGAGCGGCGCCCACCCGGAGAACTTCGCCCTGATGCTGGCCTCCGGCCTGTTCTACGCGGTCGCCGTCGCCCGTGTGCTGATCCAGCCGAAGGGGGTCACGGCGTGAACCCGGTGAAGGCCATCCGCCTCCTGGCCGCCCTGCTGACCGTGGTCGCCTGCCTCGCGGGCTGCGCGAGCACCGGCCCGGCACCCATCGGCGCGGGCGGCGACGGCGCCCAGCCCGCCGCGTCCATGCCGGGCGGCGGCACGGCCTACGTGCCCGCACAGCCGTACGACGTCACCCCGCTGCTGCAGCCGAAGGCCAAGTACTTCGGCGCCACCTTCGACGGCGTCCCCAAGGACCTGGGGCCCGTCCAGGCCTACGCCTCCCAGGTCGGGCGCACCCCGAGGATGCTGGAGTACTACCTCGGCTGGGGCGACAAACTCCAGACCGACCAGACCCGCGCGGTCTGGGAGAACGGCCAGCTGCCGTACATCGCCTGGGAACCGCACAAGGCGACCCTCGCGCAGATCGCCGACGGCAGCCAGGACGCCTACATCACCGACACCGCCCGCACGCTGCGCGCCCTCAACGTGCCGGTCGCCGTCAGCCTCGCCCACGAGATGAACGGCGCCTGGTACCCGTGGGGCTACAAGAAGGCGACCGCGGCCCAGTTCGTCAAGGCCTGGCGGCATGTGCACGATGTCTTCCAGGACGAGGGCGTCTCCACGGTCATCTGGGTCTGGAGCCCGAACGTCATCAACCCCGTGCCCCAGGTGGCCCTCAAGCCGTACTGGCCCGGCGACGGCTACGTCGACTGGGTCGGCGTCGTCGGCTACTACGCGCGCACCGGCGCCCAGGACTTCCAGACCCTGTTCGAACCCACCTTCCGGCAGATCCGCACCTTCACCCGGCGCCCGTTCCTGCTCGCCGAGACCGGCGCCCAGCCCAACCCGAACAAGACCGCGCAGATCACCGAACTGCTGAAGACCGTCGCCACCCGCGGCGACATCGTGGGCTTCATCTGGTTCAACCTCGACAAGGAGACGGACTGGCGGGTCGACAGCAGTCCCGAGACGCTCGCCGCGTTCAGGAAGGCCGCCCGGAACCACCGGTACGACCTCGACTTCGCCGCTCTGAAGTAGACGAGACACCACGATGACCCACACGCAGCCCCCCGAGGCGCGGAACACCGGCGGCCACGGCTACGACCACGGCTGGTACGGCGACGGCGGCCACGACCACGGCCGGTACGACGGCGGCCACGACCACGCCGCACCGCCGGTGCACGAGCAGACCATGCAGCTGCGGGTCCTGCCGCCGCCCCCGCCGGAGGCCGACCCCGGCTTCTCCTTCGTCGAGCAGCCGCTGCCCGGCTGGACGCTGCCGCCGCCCGCCCTGATGGGCTGGGCCGCCGACACCGGCCGGCGCCGCCGCATGGTCGGCCGCGCGCTGCTCGCCGTGATCCTGCTCGTGCAGGCCGCGCTGTCGCTCAGGCTCGCCAACTCCGCCTTCGAGGACGAGGCGCTCTACCTGTGGGCCGGGCACGTGGAGATCGGCAGCCTCTTCTACGGGGCGTCGAACTACGGCGGCTTCGACACCTACTTCTCCGGCGCCCCCGTCCTGTACCCGGTGCTGGCCGCCGCCGTGGACTCCGTCCTCGGGCTGGCCGGGGTCCGCGCGCTGAGCCTGCTGTTCATGCTGACGGCCACCGCCTGCCTGTACGGGCTCACCCGGCGGCTGTTCAACGAGCGCGCCGGCCTGTGCGCGAGCGCCCTGTTCGCCGTCTCCATGCCGACCCTCTTCCTCGGCCACTTCGCCACCTACGACGCGATGGCCGTCTGCCTGCTGGCCCTGACCGCCTGGCTGCTCGTCGTCATCGCGCCCCGGCACTGGCTCTGGGCCGTGCCCGTCGGCCTGGTCGCCGCGCTCGCGGTGGGCGTCAAGTACGCCTCCGCGCTGTTCCTGCCCACCCTGGTGCTGCTGTACGTGCTGGCCGCCTACCGCCACCACTACGTGCGCCGCGCCCTGCTGCGCGGTGCGCTCTTCTCCGCGGCCACCATCGGTGTGCTCGTCGGCGGACTCCTGGCCAGCGGCTATCTGACCGCGATCCGGAGCACCACCACGGCCCGCGCCCACGGCACCACGCCCGCCTGGCAGATCCTCGAGGACACCGGCCGCTGGGCGGGCCTGCTCCTGGCCGTCTCCCTCGTCGGCACGGTCACCTACGCCCGCACGGCCCGGCTCAGCGAGATCCCCGGCTGGCGGCGAGCCGTCCCGGGCCGGCGCTGGCGCACCTGCCTCGGCGTCCTGCTCACCGGTACCGCGCTGCTCGCGCCCGCCTACCAGATCCATCTGCAGACCGAGACGTCCCTGCAGAAGCACATCGGCTTCGGGCTGTTCTTCGCCGCGCCCATGGCCGGCGTCGGGGTGACCCGGCTGATGGGAGCCCACTTCAAGTTCCCGCAGTGGGCCATCGCCATCGGCGTCCTGGCCCTCACCCTGGGCCTCGGCCAGTCCGCCGCCTACTTCGGCAGCTGGCCCGACACCCGCTACCTGGTCCCGCAGCTCTCCTACACGGTGCGCCCCGGCCAGCACTGGCTGGGCGATCCCAAGGAGGGCCCGGTGTACTACCTCAGCCGCGAGCGCCGCACCTCCTACCAGGACTGGCTGTCCTTCTTCTTCATCGACTACAAGACCCACGACGGCCGCCACCTGTCGGGCATCCCCGGCTACCGCGCGGCCGTCCGCGAGGGGTACTTCGACGGGGTGGTGCTCGACTACTCCGGCGGCCTGCCCCCGGCCGAGGAGGCCGTGCGCCAGGAGATGCGCACCACCGGCCGCTACCGCCTCACCAGCTCCCTGCCCTACCGCACGTCCACGGGCGGCGGGCACTTCGAGATCTGGGTCCGGCAGAAGAGCGGCCGGTAGCGGGGGCCGTTTCACGAGGTCGGGGTCGTAGCCTGTCCGCTTGCCGACGCGTAACGTGACGGAGCATGAAGATCCTCATCAGTGCCGACATGGAGGGGGCCACCGGCGTCACCTGGCCGGCCGACGTGCTGCCGGGGACGCCGCAGTGGGAGCGGTGCCGGTCGATGTTCACCTCCGACGTCAACGCCGCCGCGGAGGGCTTCTTCGACGGCGGCGCCGACCAGGTGCTCGTCAACGAGGCCCACTGGAGCATGCGCAACCTGCTGCTGGAGCGGCTCGACGACCGGGTCGAGATGATCACCGGGCGGCACAAGACCCTGTCCATGGTGGAGGGCGTGCAGCACGGCGACGTCGACGGCGTCGCGTTCATCGGCTACCACGCGGGCGCCGGCATGGAGGGCGTCCTCGCCCACACCTACCTGGCCAACCAGATCACCGGGGTCTGGCTGAACGACGTCCGCGCCAGCGAGGGTCTGCTCAACGCGCACGTCGTCGCCGAGTACGGCGTCCCCGTCGTGCTCGTCACCGGCGACGACCTGGCCTGCGAGGACGCGCTGGGGTATGCGCCCGAGGCGCTGAAGGTCGCCGTCAAGGACCATGTGTCGCGGTACGCGGCGGTCTGCCGCACCCCGGCCCGCACCGCGGCCGACATCCGCGCCGCCGCCAAGGAGGCCGCACGGCTGGCCGTGCGCCACGAACCCGTGCAGGCCGGGCCGTTCACGCTCGCCGTGGAGTTCGACGCCGAGCACCTGGCGATGGCCGCGACCGTCGTCCCCGGGGTCGCGCGGATCGGGGAGCGGAAGGTGGCGTACACCAGCGCCGGCATGTACGAGGGGATCAGGACGTTCAAGGCGGTCACCACGATCGTCTCTGCCGCCGTGGAGGAGCAGTATGGCTGACCAGCACGCCCTGGACGAGGTCGTGGAGTTCACCTCCGGTCTGATCCGGATCGACACCACCAACCGCGGCGGCGGGGACTGCCGGGAGCGGCCCGCCGCGGAGTACGCGGCCGAGCGGCTCGCCGGGGCGGGTCTCGACCCCCTGCTGCTGGAGCGGACACCGGGCCGGACCAACGTCGTCGCCCGCATCGAGGGCACCGACCCGTCCGCCGACGCGCTGCTGGTGCACGGCCATCTGGACGTGGTGCCCGCCGAGGCCGCCGACTGGAGCGTGCACCCGTTCTCCGGCGAGATCCGGGACGGCGTCGTGTGGGGGCGGGGCGCCGTCGACATGAAGAACATGGACGCGATGATCCTGGCCGTCGTCCGGTCCTGGGCCCGGCAGGGCGTACGGCCCCGCCGGGACCTCGTCATCGCGTTCACCGCGGACGAGGAGGCCAGCGCCGAGGACGGCTCCGGTTTCCTCGCCGACCGCCACCCCGAACTGTTCGAGGGCTGCACCGAGGGCATCAGCGAGTCCGGCGCCTTCACCTTCCACGACGGCGCCGGCCGGCGGATCTACCCGATCGCCGCGGGGGAGCGGGGCACGGCCTGGCTGAAGCTCACCGCGCGCGGCCGGGCCGGGCACGGCTCCAAGGTGAACAAGGAGAACGCGGTGACCCGGCTCGCCGCCGCCGTCACCCGCATCGGCGAGCACGAGTGGCCGCTCCGGCTCACCCCGACCGTGCGGGCCGCGCTCACCGAACTCGCCGCCCTGTACGGCATCGACGCCGACCTCAGCGACGTGGACCGGCTGCTGGAGAAGCTCGGCCCGGCCGCCAAGCTGGTCGAGGCGACCGTCCGCAACAGCGCCAACCCGACCATGCTGGACGCCGGCTACAAGCTGAACGTCATCCCCGCGGAGGCGGTCGCCTTCGTCGACGGACGCTATCTGGCGGGCGCCGAGGAGGAGTTCCGCGCCACCCTCGACCAGCTGACCGGCCCGGACGTGACCTGGGAGTTCGAGCACCGCGAGGTGGCCCTCCAGGCACCTCTCGACTCGCCCACGTATGCCAGGATGCGGGCCGCCGTCCAGGAGTTCGCGCCCGAGGGGCACGTCGTGCCGTACTGCATGTCGGGCGGCACGGACGCCAAGCAGTTCTCCCGGCTCGGCATCACCGGGTACGGTTTCACCCCGCTGAAGCTGCCCGAGGGACTCGACTACCAGGCGCTGTTCCACGGCGTGGACGAGCGCGTGCCGGTGGAGGCCCTGCACTTCGGCGTACGGGTCCTCGACCGCTTCCTGCGGACGGCCTAGACGATGGGGGACGAGGTGCTGAAGGCGGCGTACGGTTCCTGGCCCTCGCCCATCGACGCGGCGCTGGCCGCGGCGCACGACGGGCATCCCGAGTGGGTGGGGTTCGTCGGTGACGAGGTGTGGTGGACCGAGCCGCGGCCGGCCGAGGGCGGGCGGCGGGCGCTGGTGCGCCGGACGGCCGACGGCACCGAGGAGTCGGTGCTGCCCGCGCCGTGGAACGTGCGCAGCCGGGTCATCGAGTACGGCGGCCGGCCCTGGGCCGGGGTGGTGCGGGACGGCACGCCCCTGGTGGTCTTCACGCACTTCGCCGACCAGCGGCTGTACCGGTACGAGCCCGGCGGCGAGCCCCGCCCGCTGACCCCCCTGTCACCGGTGGGCGGCGGACTGCGCTGGGCGGAGCCCCGGGTGGACCTCGCGCGCGGTGAGGTGTGGTGCGTGCTCGAGGAGTTCACCGGGGACGGTCCGGACGACGTGCGGCGCGTCCTGGCCGCCGTACCGCTGGACGGCTCGGCCGCCGAGGACCGCACCGCCGTCCGCGAACTCACCGACGGCCGGCACCGCTTCGTCACCGGCGCCCGGCTCTCACCGGACGGCCGCCGGGCCGCCTGGCTCGCCTGGGACCATCCGCGGATGCCGTGGGACGGTACCGAGCTGCTCGTCGGCGAGATCGGTGCCGACGGCGTCCTGCACACGGTCCGCACGGTGGCGGGCGGACCGCAGGAGTCCGTGGCCCAGGCCGAATGGTCCGCGGACGGCCGTCTGCTGTACGCGAGCGACCGCAGCGGCTGGTGGAACCTGTACCGGGACGGCCACCCGCTGTGCCCGCGCGAGGAGGAGTTCGCCGGCCCGCTGTGGAAGCTGGGTCTGTCCTGGTTCGCGCCGCTGGACAACGGGCTGATCGCGGTCGTCCACGGCCGGGGCTCGACCCTGCTCGGCATACTGGACCCGGAGTCCGGCGAGGTCGTCGACGCCGCCGGGCCGTGGACCGAGTTCGCTTCCACGCTCGCGACGCACGGCGAACGGGTCGTCGCCGTCGGCGCCAGCCCGCGCACCGCATACGAGGTGGTCGAGCTGGACACCCGCGGCGGACGCGCCCGCGCCATCGGCGCCCGGCACCGCGACCCCGTCGACCCGGCCTACTACCCCGAACCGCAGATCCGGGTCTTCACCGGCCCCGAGGGCCGCGAGGTGCACGCCCACGTCTACCCCCCGCACCATCCCGGGCGGACCGCGGCCGACGGCGAGTCGCCGCCGTACGTCATCTGGGCGCACGGCGGTCCCACCAGCCGGGTGCCGCTCGTACTGGACCTGGAGATCGCCTACTTCACCTCCCGGGGCATCGGTGTCGCCGAGGTCGACTACGGCGGCTCCACCGGATACGGCCGGGCCTACCGCGAGCGGTTGCGCGAGCAGTGGGGCGTGGTCGACGTCGAGGACTGCGCGGCCGTCGCCCGTGCCCTCGCCGACGAGGGCACCGCCGACCCCGCCCGGCTCGCGATCCGGGGCGGCAGCGCGGGCGGTTGGACCACCGCCGCCTCCCTGACCACGACCGACCTCTACGCCTGCGGCACGATCATCTACCCGGTCCTGGACCTGGCCACCTGGGGCCCGGGGGACACCCACGACTTCGAGTCCCGCTACCTGGAGTCGCTGATCGGGCCGCTCGCCGAGGTGCCGGCCCGGTACGCCGAGCGGTCGCCGACCACTCACGCCGACCGGCTCACCGCGCCCTTCCTGCTGCTCCAGGGCCTGGACGACGTCATCTGCCCGCCCGCCCAGTGCGAACGCTTCCTCGCCCGGATCGACGGCCGGGGCGTGCCGCACGCCTACCTCACCTTCGCGGGGGAGGGGCACGGATTCCGGCGGGCCGAGACGATGGTCCGCGCCCTGCAGGCGGAGCTGTCCCTGTACGCTCAGGTGTTCGAGCTGAATCCGGCGCCGGAGGTGCCGAAGGTGGAGTTGGTGACGTGAAGGAACTGGTGCGTCCGACCCGGCTGGCCCCCGGGGCGAGGGTGGCGGTCGTCGCCCCCAGCGGTCCGGTGCCCGAGGAGCGGCTGCAGGCGGGGCTCGACGTGCTGCGCGGCTGGGACCTCGACCCGGTGACCGGGCCCCATGTCCTCGACCGGCACGGCGCGTTCGACTACCTGGCCGGCACGGACGCCGACCGCGCCGCCGACCTCCAGAACGCCTGGTGCGACCCGGCCGTGGACGCGGTGCTGTGCGCCCGCGGCGGCTACGGTGTGCAGCGCATGGTCGACCTGCTCGACTGGGAGGCGATGCGGGCGGCCGGGCCGAAGGTCTTCGTCGGCTTCAGCGACATCACCGCCCTGCACGAGGCCTTCGCCACCCGCCTCGGGCTCGCCACGCTGCACGGTCCGATGGCCGCCGGCCTCGACTTCGTCAAGAACGCGCGGGCCCAGGAGCATCTGCGGGCCACGTTGTTCGCCCCGGAGACGGTCCGCACCATCGCCTCCGGCGGTGCGCCCCTGGTCTCCGGCCGGGCCCGGGGCGTCACCCTCGGCGGCTGTCTGTGCCTGCTCGCCGCCGAACGCGGTGCTCCGCACGCCCGCCCCTCGGCGGCCGGGGGACTGCTGTGTCTGGAGGACGTGGGCGAGGAGACGTACCGGCTGGACCGGTATCTCACCCAGCTCCTGCGGGCGGGCTGGCTGGACGGCGTGCGCGGCGTGCTGCTCGGCTCCTGGGAGGACTGCCCCGACTACGCCGAGGTGCGCCCCCTGCTGGCCGACCGGCTCGGTGCGCTCGGCGTTCCGGTGGTGGAGGACTTCGGGTTCGGGCACTGCGCGGGCGCGCTCACGATCCCCTTCGGGGTCGCGGCCGAACTCGACGCGGACACGGCCACCTTGACCCTCGACGAGCCCGCGCTGCGCTGACGCCGTAGGCTGGCCGGATGCCGCACACCCCGTCGCGCTTTCTCGCCGAAGGCCCCCGCGTGGGCATCCGCCCCTTCACCACCGAGGACGGCCCGGAGTTCACCGCGCGGGTCCGGGAGAGCAAGGGCCTGCACCGGCCGTGGCTCTTCCCGCCGGACAGCGAAGAGGCGTACGCCGCCTACGCCGGCCGGCTGATCGAGGATCCGACCAAGGCCGGCTTCCTGGTGTGCGAGAAGGACAGCGGGGACATCGCCGGGTTCGTCAACATCAACAACATCGTCCGGGGCGGCTTCCAGTGCGGCGCCCTCGGCTACGGAGCGTTCGCGCACGCCGCCGGGCGCGGGCTGATGCGCGAGGGCCTGGACCTGGTGATCGGGTACGCCTTCGGACCGCTGGGCCTGCACCGGCTGGAGATCAACGCGCAGCCCGAGAACACGGCCTCCATCGCCCTCGCCCGGGGCGCCGGGTTCCGGCTGGAGGGTCTGTCGCCGAACATGATCTGCATCGACGGAGCCTGGCGCGATCACGAACGCTGGGCGATCACCGCCGAGATGAGGCCCGGCGGCTGAAGCCGGCGTTCCCCGTTCCCTGACGCGGCTCGGACATGCGCCCTCGGTGACGAGGCGCGTGCCGTCACCGTGCGCTCCCCCCTGCCCCGGAGGACCGCGAGGCCGGTCCGGAGCCCGCGCCCCTCGGCTCCACCTGCCGTCACCGCGGCCTGCTCACCGGTACGTGTCAGGGGCCGTAAGAGTCCCGTCAAAGCCGCACGGTCCGCCGTAAGAGAGCCGTCAACGGTGACCGGATCCGGCCGGCGAGGAGGTTTCCTCGAACCGTCCGTTTCCACCGAACCTCACTCCAGGAGTTCGCGATGGCCGATCTGGCCTTCGTCGTCACCGTGCTCGCGGGTTTCGCGCTGGTGGCTCTCGTCGCCCGGGGGGTGACGAAGCTGTGACCGCCGAGAACATCGTCGGCCTCGTCGTGGCCTTCGCCCTGCTGGGCTATCTCGTCCTCGCCCTGATCTTCCCGGAGAGGTTCTGAGAGCCGCCATGGGTCCCGTTTCGGCCGGCGTGCTCCAACTGCTCGCCCTCATAGGCGCCCTGGCGCTCGTCCACATCCCCGTCGGCACCTACCTGGCCCGGGTCTACTCCTCCGAGAAGCACCTGCGGGTGGAGAAGTGGATCTACAAGGGCATCGGTGCCGACCCCGACACCGAGATGACCTGGCCCGCGTACCTGCGCGGCGTCCTCGCCTTCTCGGCCGTGAGCGTCCTGTTCCTCTACCTGCTCCAGCGGCTCCAGGGCGTCCTGCCCGGCTCGCTCGGCTTCTCCTCGGTGAATCCGGCGCAGTCGTTCAACACGGCCGTCTCGTTCGTGACCAACACCAACTGGCAGTCGTACTACGGCGAGCAGACCATGGGGCACGTCGTGCAGACCGCCGGACTGGCCGTGCAGAACTTCGTCTCCGCCGCCGTGGGCATGGCGGTGGCGGTGGCCCTGGTGCGCGGATTCGCCCGCTCGCGCACCGGTGAACTGGGCAACTTCTGGACCGACCTGGTACGCGGCACGCTGCGCGTCCTGGTGCCGATCGCCGCGGTCGCGGCGGTGATCCTGGTCGCCCGCGGCGCGATCCAGAACTTCTCCGGCATCCACGAGGTCGGTCAGTTCATGGGCGGCTCGCGGCAGTGGAACGGCGGCGCGGTCGCCTCCCAGGAGGCCATCAAGGAGCTGGGCACGAACGGCGGCGGCTACTTCAACGCCAACTCCGCCCACCCCTTCGAGAACCCGACGCCCTTCACCAACCTCTTCGAGATCTTCCTGATCCTGGTGATCCCGTTCTCGATGACCCGCACCTTCGGCGTGATGGTCGGTTCGGTGAGGCAGGGTTACGCGATCCTCGCCACGATGTTCACGATCTGGCTGGGCTTCACCGCCCTGATGATGTGGACCGAGTTCGCCCACCACGGCCCGGCGCTCCAGGCCGCGGGCGGGGCGATGGAGGGCAAGGAGGTCCGCTTCGGCGTCGGCGGCTCCTCGATCTTCGCGGTGTCCACGACCCTGACGTCGACGGGTGCCGTGGACTCCTTCCACTCCTCCTTCACCGGACTGGGCGGCGGGATCACCCTGCTCGGCATGATGCTGGGCGAGATCGCGCCCGGCGGCACCGGCTCCGGCCTCTACGGCATGCTGATCATGGCCGTGATCGCGGTGTTCATCGCCGGTCTGATGGTGGGCCGTACGCCCGAGTACCTGGGCAAGAAGATCGGTGGCCGGGAGATGAAACTCGCCGCCTGCTACCTCCTCGTCACCCCTGCGCTGGTGCTGGTCCTCACCGCGGCCTCCCTGGCGCTGCCGACCCCGCCGCACTCGATGCTGAACTCCGGCGCGCACGGCTTCTCCGAAGTCCTCTACGCCTTCACCTCCGCGTCGAACAACAACGGTTCGGCCTTCGCGGGCCTGAACGCGAACACCGACTGGTTCAACACCATGACCGGACTCGCGATGCTGCTGGGCCGCTTCCTGCCGATGGTGTTCGTGCTGGCGCTGGCCGGCTCGCTCGCCGGGCAGCGGCCCGTCCCGGTCACCGCGGGCACCCTGCGCACCGAGAAGCCGCTGTTCACCGGCCTGCTGGTCGGCGCGATCCTGATCATCACCGGTCTCACGTACTTCCCGGCCCTGGCGCTGGGCCCGCTCGCCGAGGGGCTGGCGTGACGACCACCCGAACGGAGAACCACGAGGACACGATGTCCACTCCCACCCTTGTGCCCCACCAGGACGCGCCGACCGGGCACAAGCCCGCCGAGGGCCGTGTCGGAGCGGGCCTCTTCGATCCCGGGCAGCTGGTCACGTCCCTGCCGGAGGCGTTCCGCAAGCTCGACCCGCGAGTGATGGTCAAGTCGCCGGTGATGTTCGTGGTGTGGATCGGCTCGGTCCTGACCACCGTCTTCTCCTTCAAGGACCCGACCGACTGGTTCGGCTGGACGATCAGTGCCTGGCTGTGGCTGACGGTGGTCTTCGCCAACCTGGCGGAGGCGGTCGCCGAGGGCCGCGGCAAGGCCCAGGCCGACACCCTGCGCAAGGCCAAGACCGACACCGTCGCCCGCCGGCTGCTCACCGACGGTTCGCAAGAGTGCGTGCCCGGCACCGCGTTGCGGATCGGTGACCTCGTGGTCTGCGAAGCCGGTGACGTCATCCCCGGCGACGGTGACGTCGTCGAGGGCGTCGCGTCCGTCGACGAGTCGGCGATCACCGGCGAGTCCGCCCCGGTCATCCGCGAGTCCGGCGGCGACCGGTCCGCGGTCACGGGCGGTACGAAGGTCCTCTCCGACCGGATCGTCATCAAGATCACGACGAAGCCGGGCGAGACCTTCATCGACCGGATGATCAACCTGGTCGAGGGCGCGGCCCGGCAGAAGACGCCCAACGAGATCGCGCTGAACATCCTGCTCGCCTCGCTGACGATCGTCTTCCTGCTCGCGGTGGCGACCCTGCCGCCGTTCGCCGACCACGCGGGCACCCACCTGACGATGGTCGTGCTGGTCGCCCTGCTGGTCTGCCTGATCCCCACCACCATCGGCGCGCTGCTCTCCGCGATCGGCATCGCGGGCATGGACCGCCTGGTGCAGCGCAACGTGCTGGCGATGTCGGGCCGTGCGGTGGAGGCCGCCGGTGACGTCTCCACGCTGCTGCTCGACAAGACCGGCACCATCACCCTCGGCAACCGCCAGGCGGCGGAGTTCGTGCCGGTGAGGGGCGCCACCGAGGCCGAGGTCGCCGACGCGGCCCAGCTGTCCTCGCTGGCCGACGAGACGCCCGAGGGCCGCTCGATCGTCGTCCTGGCGAAGGAGAGGTACGGGCTGCGCGAACGCCACCAGGGCGAGCTGCGGCAAGCCGAATGGATCGAGTTCACCGCCCAGACCCGCATGTCGGGCGTGGACGTCGACGGCAGGAAGATCCGCAAGGGCGCCACCGCCTCGGTCATCTCCTGGGTCGAGGAGCGGGGCGGCACGGTCGCCATGGACGCGGACGCCATGGCCCATCGCATCTCCGAGGCCGGCGGCACCCCGCTGCTGGTCGCGATCGCGGACGGGCAGGGCGCCCGCGTCCTGGGTGTGATCCACCTGAAGGACGTCGTCAAGAAGGGCATGCGGGAGCGGTTCGAGGAGCTGCGCCGCATGGGCATCAAGACGGTCATGATCACGGGTGACAACCCGTTGACCGCGAAGGCGATCGCCGAGGAGGCGGGCGTCGACGACTTCCTCGCCGAGGCCACGCCCGAGGACAAGATGGCCCTCATCAAGCGGGAGCAGGCGGGCGGCAAGCTGGTCGCGATGACCGGTGACGGCACCAACGACGCCCCGGCCCTCGCCCAGGCGGACGTCGGCGTGGCGATGAACACCGGTACGTCGGCCGCGAAGGAGGCCGGCAACATGGTCGACCTCGACTCCGACCCGACCAAGCTGATCGAGATCGTCGAGATCGGCAAGCAACTCCTCATCACGCGGGGGGCGTTGACGACGTTCTCCATCGCCAACGACGTCGCGAAGTACTTCGCGATCATCCCGGCCCTGTTCGCGGCGGTCTACCCGGGCCTGGACAGGCTGAACATCATGCGGCTGTCCTCGCCCGACTCCGCGATCCTGTCGGCCGTCGTCTTCAACGCGCTGATCATCATCGCGCTGGTGCCGCTGTCCCTGAAGGGCGTGCGGTACCGGCCGATGAGCGCGGACAGGATGCTGCGGCGCAACCTCGGCATCTACGGCATCGGCGGCCTGATCGCCCCGTTCATCGGCATCAAGATCATCGACCTGCTCATCTCCCTCATCCCCGGAATCGGCTGATCGCCATGAACAACTCCGTCACGAACACCGCCCGGTTGCTCGGGGCGGGCCTGCGCGCCCTCCTCGTGCTGACCCTGGTGACGGGCGTCATCTACCCGCTGGTCGTCACCGGCATCGCCCAGGGGCTGTTCCACGACAAGGCGAACGGCTCCGAGATCAAGGCGGACGGCAAGGTGGTCGGCTCGTCCCTGATCGGGCAACAGGGTTACGGCCCCCAGTACTTCCAGCCCCGCCCCGCAGCCGGCCTGGGAGAGAACTCGGTCAACACCCGGTACACGCTGATCCTGTCCGGCGCGACCAACCTGTCCGCCGCCAACAAGGACCTGATCAAGCAGGTCGAGGCCGCCAAGGCGGCGGTGGTCAGGGACAACTCGGTGCCCGGCTACACCGTGAAGCCCTCGGACGTGCCCCCGGACGCGGTGACCTCCTCCGGCTCCGGTCTGGACCCGGCCATCTCCCCGGCCTACGCCGAACTCCAGGTCCACCGGGTCGCCGCGAAGAACGGCCTGCCGCTCGCGCGGGTGCGAAAGCTCGTCGAGGACCACACCGAGGGCCGCACCCTCGGCTTCATGGGTGAGCCCCGCGTGAACGTCCTGGAACTCAACATCGCGCTCAAGGACCTTGTGGCCAAGGGCTGACGGGGTCACCTGGACCGAGCGGGAGCCGGCGGCCGGATGCGTCCGGCCGCCGGCTCGCCGCCGTCCGTCCGTCAGCCCGAGGTGGTGCCGCAGCTGGACCTGGGCCCGCCCGACACGGACCACGTCGACGTCATCAAGGATCTGCGGGGCGGGAGCCGCGCCGCCGATCCCGGTCCCGTCCGCCCGGCGGGCGTCCGACGAGAAGCCGCCGTGCTCGGCCGGGGCGTCAGTGTCCCGTCAAGGTCGCACGGATCACCGTCAGCGTCCCGTCAGGGCCCGCCCGGAAGCGGGGGCGGGCGGGCATAACGTCGAGGGCGAGCCCCGGTCCGCCTCCCCGCGTCCGGGGCGTCCCGGACCACTCGCTCCCTGCCCTTTCGGAAGGCACCCCATGGCAGAGCTTCTGCACGGCGACGACCCCGAGCCCGCCGATCGGTTCCCGGCCGGACCCCTGTACGTTCCGGTCCGGCCGGGACCCTCCGGCTGTGCGGCCCGGCTCTTCCGCACACCGCCCGGCGAGCGCACGGCCGTCGGCTTCACCTCCGAACGCCGGCTCACCGCCACGCTCGGCCCCGGCCAGGCGTGGATCCGCCTCGCCGAGACCGCCCTGCGCGTGCTCACCGCACCGCTCGGCGTCACCACCGTCACGGTGGACCCGCAGTTCACCGCCCCGGCTCCCGCCCCGGTCACACCGGTCACCACCGAGATTCCCGCGCTGCGGATCGCCTGAGAGGGGCAGCCACGATGACCACGCTCCACGAGCCCACCGCCCCCGGCACGGTCGCCGGCCTGTCGGTGTGGCCGGCCTCCACCACCGAACCCCGGCACGGCGGCCTCGCCGTGGGCGGCGTCTCGCTCGCCGAGGTCGCCGACCGCTTCGGCACGCCCGTCTACGTCCTCGACGAGGCCGAGGTCCGCGACCGCTGCCGCACCTACCACGATGCCTTCCCCGACGCCGAAGTCCTCTACGCGGCCAAGGCGTTCCTGTGCCGGGCCATGGCCCACTGGATCGACGAGGAGGGCCTCGGCCTCGACGTCTGCTCCGCCGGCGAACTGGAACTCGCCGTCACCACCGGCTTCCCGCCCGAACGGATCGTGCTGCACGGCAACGCCAAGTCCCCGCGCGACCTGGACACCGCCCTGCGGCTGGGCGTGGGCCGCATCGTCATCGACAGCCCCTCGGAGATCGCCCGGCTGGCCGCCGCCGTCGGCCCCGAAGGGCACCAGAAGGTCATGGTCCGGGTCGTTCCCGGCATCAACGCGGGCGGACACGAGAAGATCCGCACCGGCACCGACGACCAGAAGTTCGGCCTGTCGATCGCCGACGGCTACGCCCAGCACGCCATCGCCCGCATCCTGGACCAGCCGCAGCTCGAACTCACCGGACTCCACTGCCACCTGGGCTCGCAGATCACCAGCGTCAAGCCGTACCTGGCCGCCGTACGGCGCATGGTCGGCCTCATGACCCGCCTGTACGAGCAGCACGCTCTGGTGCTGCGCGAACTCGACCTCGGCGGCGGCCACGGCATCGCCTACCGTCCCGGCGAGGAGGCCCTGGACCTCACGGCGCTGGCCCGCAGGGTCCGCACGGAACTCGCCGACGCCTGTGCCACGGCCGGACTCCCCGTTCCCCGGCTGATCGTCGAACCGGGACGCGCGATCGCGGGCCCCGCCGGAATCGCCCTGTACCGCGTCCTGTCCGTGAAGCACACCGGCGACCACGTCTTCGTGGCCGTGGACGGCGGTATGAGCGACAACCCCCGCCCCGCCCTGTACGGCGTCCGGTACGCGCCTCGCCTGGTCGGCCGGCACAGCAGCGCGGACCCGGCCCGGGTGACCGTGGTGGGCCGCCACTGCGAGGCGGGCGACATCCTGGCCGCCGACGCCGAACTCCCCGCCGACGTCCACCCCGGCGACCTGCTCGCCGTACCCGTGGCCGGCGCCTACCACCTCTCCATGGCCTCCGCCTACAACCTGATCGGCCGCCCGCCCGTGGTCGCCGTACGCGACGGCATCGCCCGCCTCCTCGTCCGCCGGGAATCCCTGGAGGACATCCGCGGCCGCGACGTGGGCCTGTAGCGGACCCGCACGCTCCGACTCCCGGGCGGGCCGGTCGTCCCTCACCCACGCCGGCCGACCCGCCCGGGCCTGAGCGCACCCCTGCCCTCACGGCGGGCGCGTGACCGGCCGGCCCGGTCGCGGCGGCCTTTGCGCAATCCTGACCGGCAGCTCCCCTGGCCGAGTCCCGCGGCGGCGGGTTCCATGGTCATCGTGACGAGGATCCGACGTGAGGTACTGACGCTGCCCGCCGCGCAGTTGGGACCCGACAACCCGCTGCCCCCGCTGCGCCCGCTCGACGAGGTCCACCGCGTCGACGACCGGGAACGGGAGCTGCTGCCCAGGGACATGCTCCGCCGGCTCGATCACGAGCCGCTGCGCAGCCTGCTGCCGGTGCGGATCCGTGACGGGTACGGCCGAACCCGCGAGCCCTGCCCCCTCGAAGCGCTGGTGATCGAGAACGACCGGCTGCGCGCCACCGTCCTGCCCGGCCTCGGCGGCCGGATCGCCTCCCTGCTCCACCTGCCCACCGGACGCGAACTCCTCTACCGCAACCCGGTGTTCCAGCCCGCGAACTTCGCCCTCAACGGCGCCTGGTACTCCGGCGGCATCGAGTGGAACATCGGCGCCACCGGCCACACCACCCTCTCCTGCGCCCCGCTGCACGCCGCCCGGGTCCCCGCCCCGGACGGCGGCGAGATGCTGCGCCTGTGGGAGTGGGAGCGGCTGCGCGACCTGCCCTTCCAGATCGACCTGTGGCTGCCCGAGGGCTCCGACTTCCTCTACGTCGGCGTCCGGATCCGCAACCCGCACGAGCGGCCCGTGCCCTCGTACTGGTGGTCCAACATCGCCGTCCCCGAGGACCGTCGGGTCCTCGTCCCCGCCGAACAGGCCCTCCACTTCGGCTACGAACGCCGGCTGCGCCGGGTGCCCGTCCCGTCGTACGACGGCATCGACCACACCTACCCGCTCAACAGCGCCTACGCAGCGGACCACTTCTACGAGATCCCGGACGGCCGCCGCCGCTGGATCGCCGCACTGGACGTGGACGGGCACGGACTCGCGCAGACCTCCACCGACGTGCTGCGCGGCCGCAAGCTCTTCGTGTGGGGCACCGGCCCCGGCGGCCGGCGCTGGCAGGAGTGGCTGACCGAGCCCGGCACCGGCGGCTACTGCGAGATCCAGGCCGGGCTCGCCCCCACCCAGCTGGAGCACGTCCGGCTGGAGTCGGAGAGCGAGGTGTCCTGGATGGAGGCGTACGGGCCGCTCGACGCGCCGCCCGACGGGGAGTGGCACCAGGCCGTCCGCGGAGCCGAGGAGCGTCTGGCGTCGGCGCTGCCCCGGGCCCGGGTCGAGGAGGCGTACGCCGCCTGGCGGCCGAGCGCCGACACCGATCCCGGCGAGACCCTGGCCGCCGGCTCCGGCTGGGGCGCGCTGGAAGTGCTGAGCGCCGGCTGGAAGCTGCCGGGCACACCGTTCGCCGAGTCCACCCTCGGCGAGGCGCAGACGCCCTGGCGGGAGCTGCTGCGCACCGGCTCCCTGCCCCGGCCGCACCCACTGCGGCCGCCCGGCGAGACGCCGGTCGCCCCGCACTGGCGGGACATGCTGGAGACCGCGCCGGCCACCCCGCACACCGAGTACCACCTCGGGGTCGCCCAGTGGCACGCCGGTGACCGCGCGCAGGCGGTCCGCAGCTGGGAGCGCGCCCTCCCGCTCGCGCCCGCCCGGTGGCCGTTGCTGCGCTGTCTGGCCGTCTCCGACCAGGAGGCCGGCCACCACGAGCGGGCCGCCGAACGGTACGCGGACGCCTTCGACGACCTGTGCGGCGCACTTCCCCACGCCCTGAACGGCGAGGGTTCCCTGAACGGCGAGGGTTCCCTGAACGGAGAGGACGGTGCCCCCGGTGACGACGACGGCGAGACCTGGACGGCCGCCGTGGCCGCGCTCGGCCGGGAGACGCTCGAAGCGCTGCTCCGCGTCCGGCGCGCGGCGCGGGCACGGGAGGTGTGGGACCGGCTGCCGCCCGCAGTCCGGCAGCGCGGCAGGTTCCGGCTGCTCGAGGCCGAGCTGCTGCTCGCCGAGGGCCACACCGCGCAGGCCGGGGCCGTCTTCGAGGAGGGCTTCGAGGTCGCCGACCTCCGGGAGGGCGCGGACGCGCTCGGCCGGCTGTGGGCCCGCCTCGGCGACGGACCCCTGCCCGCCCGCTACGACTTCCGGATGCGACCGGACCCGCTGTGAGCGCTCAGCCGCGCTGGTCCACGTACTCGAAGACCGACCCGTCCGGGTGCATCGCCAGCAGATTGCGGCCCACCGGCGTCGGCACCGGCCCCGCGATGATCCGGGCGCCCAGCTCCGTCAGCAGCCGGTGGGCCTCGTCCACGTCCTTCACGGCGATCGTCGCCGCCACCTTGCGCAGGATCTCCAGTTCCGTCTCCGGGCCGCTCATCAGCAGGAAGGAGCCGACCGCGGCGACCTGGACCCCGCCGCGGTCGAAGCGCAGCGCTCTGCCGCCCGCCAGAGCCTCGTAGAAGGGGACCGCGGCTTCGAGGTCGTCGACGCAGATGCGCAGCGAGGCGCCCAGAATCTCCATACGGCCGAGCCTAGTTGGGGCAGCCGGGACCGCGCACCGGCCTGGGCGTTACCCGCTGTGTCCAGCGGGTACCCGCTGGGTATGGACCGTTTGGATCACCTGGAACATCTGGACAAGCACCTCGTCGACGAGCTGGCACAGGTGGCACGCGAGACGGTACGCGACGAACTGCGTGAGCAGAGCCGCAAGCAGCGCCGCACCGCCATGCTCTACGCCGCCTCCGGCGCCGCCGCCCTCTACGCGGGCGGCGCGGTGGCGCTCGCCGTGGGCCTGGCCCTGGCCATCGGCCTGCCCGGCTGGGCAGCCGCGCTGATCACCGCGGCGATCCTCGGCGCGGTGGCCTACCTGCTGCGCGGCGCAGCCCACCCGAAACACAGCCGGCCGTCGGCTCCGGGGCACGTCGTCGGCGGCACCCCGCCGGCCGCCCCGCCGAGCGGGCTCGGCATGCCGTACCCGCCGATGCCCTCCGGCGCCCCGCCCCGCCCGGACATCGACCCGGACATCCCGCACCACAGGGCCTGACGCCCGGGAGCCGCCGGCCTCCGGGCCCCGGTTGCCCCGGCCACGCAGCCACGCGGCCGGGGCACCCGGGGCCCGGGCACGCTTGATTCCGGCTCGCCCGGCTCACGAGGCGAGCTGTGGCAGCACCTTCGTGCGGTAGAAGTCGAAGAAGCCCCGCTGGTCGGCCCCGATCTGATTCACGTACACCCGGTCGAACCCCGCGTCGGCGAACGCCCTCAGCGCCGACACATGCTCGTCCACGTCGTCCCCGCACACCGACTGCTCCCGCACCATGTCCTCGGTGACCAGCTCGTGCAGCTGCTCGAAGTGGCGCGGCGAGGGCAGCACCTGGCCCATCTCGCCGGGCAGCAGCTCGTTGTACCAGAGCCTGTGCACCGTGCGGACGCACTCCTCGCGGTCGGTCCCGTAACAGACCTTCGTACCGCCGCTGACCGGCTTGGCTCCGCCGCCGCCCTTGCGGAAGCGGGTGACCATCTCCTCCTCCGGCATCATCGTGATGTAGCCGTCGCCCACGCGGGCGGCGAGCGCCGTGGCCTTCGGGCCGAAACCGGAGATGTCGATCGGCACCGGCTCCTCCGGGACGGTGTAGAGGCGGGCGTTCTCCACGGTGTAGTGCGTGCCGTGGTGGCTGACCTCCTCGCCGGTGAACAGCCTCCGCATCACCTGGATCGACTCCTCCAGCATCTCCAGGCGCACGTGCAGCGGTGGCCACCGGTCGCCGAGGATGTGCTCGTTCAGCGCCTCGCCGGTGCCCACGCCGAGCCGGAAGCGGCCCTCGGTCATCACCGCGCTCGTCGCCGCGGCCTGCGCCACCACCGCCGGGTGCATCCGTACGGTCGGGCAGGTCACCGCGGTCTCGATGGGCAGCGACACCGCTTCCGACAGCGCGCCGATCACCGACCACACGAACGCGCTCTGGCCCTGCGCGTCGTTCCACGGGTGGAAGTGGTCGGAGATCCACAGCGCCTGGAAGCCGGCCTGCTCCGCCATCCGGGCCTGTTCGACGAGGGAGGCGGGGTTGTGTTCCTCGCTCGCCAGGAAATAGCCGTACTCGGGCATGGCAGGCACCTCCGCGGGGCCGCTGGGTCGGCTGTGGTCCGGTCCGGGGCCGGGTAACCGGGGGCGACCGGGGCGAAACGCCGCTCCGGGCGGTGCGCCGAGCGGGCGGCGTCCGGGTGCCGGGACAGGCGTACGGGTGACCCGCCCGGCGTTTGGGTGCCCCGGCCCCGGTTACGCGGAAGGCCTCGGACGAGCCACACCGCCGGAGGCGCACCGTGAGCCGACCTCACGTCGTGATCGTCGGCGCCGGTTTCGCCGGGTACCGGGCTGCCCGCACGCTGGCCCGTCTCACCCGGAACCAGGCCGACATCACGCTGCTGAACCCCACCGACTACTTCCTGTACCTGCCCCTGCTGCCCGAGGTCGCCGCCGGCATCCTCGAGGCCCGGAGGGTCACCGTGTCGCTGCCCGGCACCCTGCGCGGGGTGCGGCTGGTGCTCGGCGAGGCGGACCACGTCGACCTCGACGGCCGCGCCGTCCACTACACCGACCCCGAGGGCGGCACGGGCACCCTCGGCTACGACCGGCTGGTGCTGGCCGTGGGCAGCGTCAACAAGCTGCTGCCCGTCCCCGGCGTCGTCGAGCACGCGCACGGGTTCCGTGGGCTGCCCGAGGCGCTGTACCTGCGTGACCACGTGATCCGGCAGGTGGAACTCGCTGCGGCGGACGACGACCCGGGCACGAGTGCCGCCCGCTGCACCTTCGTCGTGGTGGGCGCCGGCTACACCGGTACCGAGGTGGCCTCTCACCTGCAGATGCTCACCGACCGGCTGGCGCGCCGGAGCCGGCTGCCCGGCGGCCGGCGGCCCCGCTGGATCCTGCTGGACGTGGCGTCGCGCGTGCTGCCGGAGATGGACGAGCGGATGTCCCGCACGGCCGACCGGGTGCTGCGGGCGCGGGGCGTGGACGTGCGGATGGGGACCTCGGTGAAGGAGGCCACCCGTGACGGGGTGCTGCTCACCGACGGGGAGTTCGTCGCCTCCCGGACGCTGGTGTGGTGCGTGGGCGTACGGCCCGATCCCCTGGTGGAGGCCGTCGGGCAGCCGCTGGAGCGGGGCCGGCTGATCGTCGACCCGTTTCTGCAGCTGCCGGGCGGCCCGGGGGTGTTCGCGTGCGGGGACGCGGCCGCCGTACCGGACCTGCGGCGTCCGGGGGAGTTCACCCCGATGACGGCCCAGCACGCCTGGCGGCAGGGGCGGGTGGCCGGGGAGAACGTGGCCGCCTCGCTCGGCCTCGGCCGGCGTCGGCGCCCGTACCGCCATCGCGACCTGGGCTTCGCCGTCGACCTGGGCGGGGTCCAGGCCGCCGCCAACCCGCTCGGCGTCCCGCTGTCCGGCCCGGCGGCCGGCGCGGTCACCCGCGGTTACCACCTGGCCGCGCTGCCCGGCAACCGGGTCCGGGTCGCCGCCGACTGGCTGCTGGACGCCGTCCTGCCGCGCCAGGGCGTCCAGTTGGGCCTCGTACGGGCGTGGTCGGTGCCCCTGGACACGGCCTCTCCGGAACTGGCACGGGTACCGGGCGGCCCGGACCGGTCGGACAAGGACGCGGCCCCGGAGACACCCCCGGCGTCCGGCGCCGGTCCCGACAGCAAGGAGGCGAGCCCATGAAGAAGCAGCACGACCACCAGCACCCGAGGCATCGGCAGGGCCGGGAGTCCGCGGGAAGCCAGCCGGGCGGTGAACCCGCGAGGAATCAGCCGGGCGGTGAGCCTGCGAAGAGCCAGCCGGGCGGTGAGCCCGCGAGGAATCAGCCGGGCGGTGAGCCTGCGAGGAATCAGCCCGGGGGCGAGCCCGCCAGGAGCCGGTCCGGGGGCGAAGCGGCGAAGAGGTCGCATGGGGCACCGGGGAAGGGGCAGCCCGGTGAAGGGTCCGGCTTCGGGAGGCCGGAGCGTCCCGCACGCGGGCACCCCGCGCCCGGCCCTGTCAGGCGCAGCGACCCCCCTGACCCCGCCGAGCGTCCGCATTCATCCGACTCTGCGCAAGGAGACCGAGGAGACTCATGAACACCGCCGAACTCGCCGAACTGGGACAGCAGCTGCGCGTGGACAGCGTACGGGCGGCCGCCGCCGCGGAGTCCGGGCATCCCACGTCCTCGATGTCCGCGGCCGATCTGATGGCCGTCCTGCTGGCGAACCATCTGCGCTACGACTTCGAACGCCCCGAACACCCCGCCAACGACCGCTTCGTGCTGTCCAAGGGACACGCCTCGCCGCTGCTGTACGCCGCCTACAAGGCGGCCGGTGTCATCGAGGACGGCGAGCTGCTCACGTTCCGCAAGCTCGGTAGTCGGCTCGAAGGGCATCCGACGCCCCGGCGCCTGCCCTGGGTGGAGACGGCCACCGGCTCCCTCGGCCAGGGCCTGCCGGTCGGGGCCGGCATGGCCCTCGCCGGGAAGCGGCTGGACCGCACCGGGTACCGGGTGTGGGTGCTGTGCGGCGACAGTGAGCTGGCGGAGGGATCGGTGTGGGAGGCCGCCGAACACGCCGGGTACGAGAACCTGGACAACCTGATCGCGATCGTCGACGTCAACCGGCTCGGGCAGCGCGGACCCACCCGGCACGGCCACGACCTGGACGCCTATGCCCGCCGCTTCCAGGCCTTCGACTGGCACACCATCGAGATCGACGGCCACGACGTCGACAAGATCGACCGGGCGTACGGGGAGGCGCTGTCCACCACCGGGCAGCCCACCGTGATCCTCGCCCGCACCCTCAAGGGCAAGGGTGTCGGCGCTGTCGAGGACCGCGAGGGACTGCACGGCAAGCCGCTGCCCGACGCCGACGAGGCGATCGCCGAACTCGGCGGGCCGCGCGAGGTGCGCGTCCGCGTCAGCGAGCCGCCGGCCGCCGCCGCGCTGCGCTCGGTCACCACCGAGGTCCTCCAGCTCCCGCGCTACGACCAGGGGGACGAGGTGGCCACCCGGGACGCCTTCGGCAAGGCGCTCGCCGCGCTCGGCAGCGCCCGCGGCGACATCGTCGCGCTGGACGGCGAGGTCGGCGACTCCACCCGGACCGAGGAGTTCGCCAAGGCCCACCCCGACCGGTTCTTCGAGTGCTACATCGCCGAGCAGCAGCTGGTCGCCTCGGCCGTCGGCATGGCCGCGCGCGGCTGGCTGCCGTACGCCTCCACGTTCGCCGCGTTCTTCAGCCGTGCCTACGACTTCGTGCGCATGGCGTCCATCAGCGGCTCCGGACTCAACCTGGTCGGCTCGCACGCCGGGGTCGCCATCGGGCAGGACGGGCCCTCGCAGATGGGCCTGGAGGACCTGGCGATGTTCCGCGCCGTGCACGGCTCGACCGTGCTCTACCCGTGCGACGCCAACCAGACCGCCAGGCTGGTCGCGGCCATGGCCGGCCTCGACGGCATCCGCTACATGCGCACCTCCCGCGGCAAGTCCCCGGTGATCTACGGCCCCGACGAGGAGTTCCCGGTGGGCGGCAGCAGGACGCTGCGCTCCGGTGAGGGCGACCGGCTGACCGTGGTGGCCGCCGGGGTGACCGTGCACGAGGCGCTGGCCGCCGCCGACCGGCTCGCCGAGGACGGCATCCCGGTGCGGGTCGTCGACCTGTACTCCGTCAAGCCCGTCGACGCCGAGACCCTGCGCCGGGCCGCCGAGGAGACCGGCTGCCTGCTCACCGTCGAGGACCACCACGCGGAGGGCGGCCTCGGGGACGCCGTCGCGGAGGCGTTCGGCGACGGCCGGCCCACGCCCCGCCTGGTCCGGCTCGCGGTGCGCACCATGCCGGGATCGGCGGCGCCCGACGAGCAGTTGCACGCCGCCGGCATCGACGCCGCGGGCATCGCCGCGGCCGCCAAGCTGCTGGTGGAGGAGGCGGTCGTGCGATGAGCCCGGGCGACGCGCGGACCATACGGGCGGGCCGCCGCACGGTGGAGATCCAGCGGCCCGGCAAGGTGCTCTTCCCGGGCGGCGGCGGTGCCGAGGAGTACACCAAGGGTGATCTCGCCGACTACTACCGGTCCGTCGCGCCGTACCTGCTGCCGCACCTGCGGGGCCGTCCGCTGATGCTGGAGAGGTATCCGGACGGCCTCGACGGCCCGCGGTTCATGCAGAAGAACACCCCGGACCACTATCCGGACTGGATCACCCGCGCCGAGGTCGCCAAGGAGGGCGGCACGGTCACGCACGTCGTCTGCGACGACACCGCCACCCTCCTGTACCTGGCCGACCAGGCCTGCCTCACCCTGCACCGCTGGCTCTCGCGCACCGATCGCGCAGGCGGCCCCGACCACCCCGACCGGCTCGTCCTCGACCTCGATCCGCCGGGCGACGACTTCGCCCGAGTGCGCCGGGCCGCCGGGTGGTTGCGGGAGCTGCTGGACGAACTGGGCCTGCACGCCGCCCTCATGACGACCGGCTCGCGCGGCCTCCATCTCGTCGTCCCCCTCGACGGCCGTCACGACTTCGACGAGGTGCGGCAGTTCGCCCACGAGGTGGCCGAGTCGGCCGAGTCCCGGCACCCGGACCGGCTCACCACCGCCGCCCGCAAGAACGAGCGCGCCGGCCGCCTCTACCTCGACGTGCAGCGCAACGCCTAGGCGCAGACCGCCGTCGCCCCCTACACCGTCCGGGCCCGCCCCGGCGCCCCCGTCGCCGTGCCTCTCGCCTGGGAGCAGCTGGACGACTCCGGGCTCGACGCGCGCTGCTGGACCATCGCCGACGCCGTCGAGCAGGCCCGCACCGACCCGTGGGCGGGCCTGCCGGCCCGTGGCCGTGTCCTGGGCCCGGCACGGCGCCGCCTCACGGAGATCCGCTCCTGAATGTTTGGCCAAGGGGATGAGAGGCCACCCGCAGTGAGAGGTGGCCATGACGAACACAAAGAACACTTCGCAGTCACAGGATTCACAGGAAACTCAGAACTCACACGAGGCACAGAAAAGCACAGAGAACGAGACGGACGCGCGGCGGCCGACCCCCATGGAAGTGCTGCGCCAGGCGCGCAACCAGTTCGCCGAACTCACCGGACTCGCACCCGAGACCATCTCCTCCTTCGAGCAGACCGGCGACGGATGGTCGCTGGAGGTGGAGGTCCTCGAGCTGGCGCGGGTGCCGGACACGATGAGCCTGATGGCCGGCTACGAGGTCGATCTCGACCCCGAGGGCCAGCTCACCGGCTACCGGCGTGTCCGCCGCTACGAACGAGGGCGCTCGGACGCGCGCCGGCCCGGCGGCCGCTAGGCCGCCCGCCCGCCCGCGACGTCCAGGCACCCGTCGTGCAACCGACTACTCACGAGGAGGAACAGCCGGTATGACCGTTGTCCCGGCACAGCAGACCGGTGGCGGAGGCGGCAGCAGCGGCCTCTACGACGTACTCGAGCTGGTTCTCGACCGGGGGCTCGTCATCGACGCCTTCGTACGCGTCTCCCTGGTCGGTATCGAGATCCTGAAGATCGACGTCCGGGTCGTGGTGGCCAGCGTCGACACCTATCTGCGCTTCGCCGAGGCGTGCAACCGCCTCGACCTGGAAGCCGGACCCCGCAAGAGCCCCGGCCTGCCCGAGATCGTCGGCGAGGTCACCGAGTCCGGTGCCCGCGGCAAGTCCAAGGGCGCGCTGTCCGGTGCCGCGGAGACGATATCCGACGCCTTCAAGCAGGCCCGCGGGGAAGCCGAGGCCGAGCCCCGGCAGCGCCCTCGTAAGACCACGGCCCGCCGGAAGGAGGAGCAGGAGTGAGCACCTACGTCTACGGGATCACCGCACGGTCGCACCCCGCGCTGCCCGAGGGCATGACAGGTGTGGGCGAGCCGCCCCGTCCGGTGCGTGTCCTCACGGCCGGCGAACTGGCCGCCGTGGTCAGTGACGCCCCCGAGGACCTGCGTCCCAAGCGCAGGGACCTGCTCGCGCACCAGAACGTGCTCGCCGAGTCCGGCGCGGCCGGCTGCATCCTGCCCATGCGCTTCGGCGGCGTCGCTCCCGACGACGATGCCGTCACCCAGGTGCTCACCGAGCGGGCGGAGCACTACAAGGAGCGGCTGCGGGAGCTGGACGGCAAGGTCGAGTACAACGTCAAGGCCACCCACGTCGAGGACGCGGTCCTCCACCTCGTGATGGCCGAGAACGCGGAGATACGTGCCCTCGCCGAGGCCAACCGCCGCTCCGGCGGAGGCGGCTACGACGACAAGATCCGTCTCGGCGAGATGGTCGCCGCCGCCGTCAAGGCCAAGGAGGCCGAGGACGCGAACGAGGTGCAGGGCCTGCTGGCACCGGGCGCCGCCGCGGTCAGCGTGGGTCCCGAGTCCACCGGCTGGCTGGTGAACGTCTCGTTCCTGGTCCCGCGGGACACGGCCGAGCGTTTCCTGGCCACCGTCGAGCAGGTCCGCAAGAGCCACGCCCACCTGGACCTGCGGGTCAACGGGCCGCTGCCGCCGTACAGCTTCGTCGAGCCCGGTCCCGCGGCGCCCGCGGGCAGCACGGCGGGCGCGGACGCCGGCGCGCAGTAGCGCTCCCGGCCCGAGCGGAAGGAGAACACCGTGGGACTGATCGGAGAAGTGCTGATGCTGCCGTTCGCCCCCGTGCGTGGCAGTGCGTGGGCGCTCAGACAGGTGCTCCGCGAGGCGGAACGGATCTACTACGACCCCTCCGCCGTACGGGCCGAACTCGCCCGCCTCGAAGAGCAGCTGGAGACGGGCGAGATCACTGAGGAGGAGTTCGACCGGCGCGAGGACGAACTGCTCGACCGGCTGGAGATCGCCCTGCGCTCCGGCGACACCACAGGCAACGGGACGTGAGATGAACCGAACGGCACTGGGCCTCGCCGTAGGGGCCGGATATCTCCTCGGACGCACCAAGAAGCTGAAAATGGCACTGGCGGTCGGTTCCCTGGTGGCCGGGAAGAAGCTGAACCTCACCCCGAGAGCACTCGCGGAGCTGGCGCAGCAGCAACTGAAGAACAACCCGCAGTTCAAGGAGATGGGCGACCAGCTGCGCCAGGACATGCGGGGCGTCGGGAAGGCCGCCACCGGAGCGATGGTCGAGCGGCAGATGAACACGCTCGCCGACCGGCTGCACGGCCGTACCGCCCAGGTGCGCGACCAGCTCTCCGGAGCGGCGCCCACCGGCTCCGACGAGGAGCAGGGCGACGAGGACGCCTACGAGGAGTCCGCCGAGGAAGCCGAGGAAGCCGAGGAGCCCGCCGAGCGGGAGGACGGCGACCGCGAAGACCGGGGCACCGAGGCGCGCGGCGAGAAGCCGGCGAAGAAGGCCCCGGCGAAGAAGGCTCCCGCGAAGAAGGCCGTGGCGAAGAAGACGGCGCCCGCGAAGAAGGCTCCCGCCAAGAAGGCGGCGGCCAAGAAGACCGGCGCCGCCGGGTCGGCCGCGAAGAAGACGGCCTCGACCGGCAGTGCCGCCCGGGGCTCCGGGCCCCGGCAGTCGAAGGGCGATGACCGATGACCGAGACCCTCGGATCCGCCGGCTCCGCGGCCGGCAAGGCCACGGGTGCGGCCAAGGCGAACCCGCTGACGGACCTCGCCCACAGCGAAGCCGCCGACCGGCTCAAGGCGGAGGCCCAGGAGTTCCTGGCCGCGCAGGCCACGAAGATGCTCACCGGCCTCGGCCGCAAGCTCGGCGAGACCACCGGCAAACTCAACGACATCGCCGAGGGCAACAGCCCGGGCTTCGCCAAGCTCGCGCTCGACGGCGGACGCAAGCTCGCCGAAGGCAAGGGCCCGCTGCGCTCCGCTCTGGAGCTGGGCGCCTCCCGCGCCAAGGAGAACGTGATGGGTGCGCTGAAGAACCTCGGGGGCGGCAAGGGGAAGAGAAAGAGCGGCGGGGGCAACAAGCCCACCGTCATCATGGAGTCCGTCGACGTCGGCGTGCCGCTGCGCACCGCCTACGACCAGTGGACCCAGTACAAGGACTTCTCCGGCTTCGCCAAGGGCGTCAAGAGCGCCAGCCGGGCCAGCGACACCGACTCGGACTGGCAGGCGAAGATCTTCTGGTCCAGCCGCAGCTGGAAGGCGCACACCACCGAGCAGATCCCCGACTACCGCATCCAGTGGACGTCGGAGGGTGCGAAGGGCACCGTCAAGGGTGTCGTCTCCTTCCACGAGCTGGGGGAGAACCTCACCCGGGTGCTGCTGGTCATGGAGTACTACCCCAGCGGGCTGTTCGAGAAGACCGGCAACATCTGGCGCGCCCAGGGCCGCAGGGCCAGGCTGGATCTGAAGCACTTCGTCCGCTTCATCACCCTCAAGGGCGAGGCGGACGACGGCTGGCGTGGTGAGATCCGCGACGGCGAGGTGGTCCGCAGCCACGAGGACGCCGTGGCCGAGGAGGAGAAGGAGGCCGAAGGCTCCGAGGAGGAGGAGACTCCGGAGGGCGAGGCCGAGGAGCCCGAGGAAGAGGGCGAGCCTGAGGAAGAGGGCGAGGAGCCCGAGGAAGAGGGCGAGCCTGAGGAAGAGGGCGAGCCCGAGGAAGAGGCCGAGCCCGAGGAAGAGGCCGAGCCCGAGGACGAGGCCGAGGAGTACGAGGGCGAGGAAGAGGAAGAGGAAGAGGGTGAGCCCGAGGAGGGTGAGGAGCCCGAGCAGGAGTACGAGGAGGAAGAGGAACCGGAGTACGCCGAGCGCGGGAGCCGTCGATGACGACGCCCGGCCGCTTCCCCGAGCCCTATGGCCAGGGCTCGGGGGCCAACCTTGCCGACATCCTGGAACGCGTGCTCGACAAGGGTGTCGTCATCGCGGGTGACATCCGGATCAACCTGCTCGACATCGAACTGCTGACCGTCAAACTGAGGCTCATCATCGCCTCGGTCGACAAGGCCAAGGAGATGGGGATCGACTGGTGGGAGAGCGACCCGGCCCTCTCCTCCCGGGCCCGCCGGGACGAGCTGACCCGGGAGAACGCCGAGCTGAGGGAGCGGCTGGCCCGACTGGAGGAGCTGGAACTGGAACCGCGCGAACCGCGCCGCGCGCCGAAGGAGGCACCATGACCGGACTGCGGTACGTCTACGCCGTCTGCCGCCCCTTCGGGACGCCCCTGCAGTCCCAGCTCACCGGCATCGGGGGCGCCCCGCCGGCGCTGCTGCACCACCACGACCTCATCGCGGTCGTCAGCACCGTCCCGGAGGCGGACTTCTCCGAGACCGCCCTCAAGGCCCACCTGGAGGACCTGGACTGGCTGGCCGCGACCGCCCGCGCCCACCAGGGCGTGATCGACGCGCTCACCACGGTCACCACCCCGCTGCCGCTGCGGCTCGCGACCGTCTTCCGGGACGACAGCGGCGTCCGCACGATGATCGAGGCCCGCGAGGACGACTTCCGGCGCACCCTGGACCGGCTGCACGGCCGGGTGGAATGGGGCGTGAAGGTGTACCTGGAGCCCGAGCCGGCCGAACCCGCCCCCGCCCCGGCGAAGCCGGCCACCGGGCGGGACTATCTGCGCCGGCGGCGCGAGCACAGCCACGCGCACGAGGAGAAGTGGCAGCGGGCCGAGAAATTCGCGCAGTCCCTGAACGAGAGGCTCTCCCGGCTCGCCGAGGATTCCCGGCTGCACGCCCCGCAGAATTCCGCGCTGTCCACGACGCCGGGCCAGAACATCCTCAACGGGGCCTACCTGGTGCCCCGGGCGCATTCCGAGGAATTCGTGGAACTGGTCGACCGCACGAAGGACGAGGCCCCGGGAATCCGGGTGGAACTCACCGGTCCGTGGGCCGCCTACTCGTTCACGGGCGAGGAATCATGAGGGGGGCCGGACGATGACCGTCGTGGAACGACGCGAGATCGCACTCGTCGACCTGCTGGACCGGCTGCTGGCCGGCGGAGTCGTCATCACCGGCGACCTCACGCTGCGCATCGCGGACGTGGATCTCGTCCGTATCGACTTGAACGCGCTGATCAGCTCCGTCAACGAACAGGTCCCCTCGCCCTTCGAGGAGCCGGTATGACCACGCGCAACCCGCGGGGACGGCTCGACCTGGAGCCCGACACGGTCGAGCGCGACCTGGTGAAACTCGTCCTGACCGTGGTGGAGCTGCTGCGCCAGCTCATGGAACGGCAGGCGGTGCGCCGCTTCGACACCGGCGAGCTGACCGAGGAGCAGGAGGAGCGCATCGGGCTCACCCTGATGCTGCTGGAGGACCGGATGGCCGAACTCAGGGACCGGTACGGACTGCGGCCCGAGGACCTGAATCTGGACCTCGGACCGCTCGGACCGCTGCTTCCCCGCGAATGAGCCGGGCGCGGGGACCGCACTCACCGGGTTCCCCGGTGCGGACCCCCCGGTTCACCCTGCCGGATCAGGCTTCCTTGCGGCACAGGATCTCCCCGTGCAGGACCGCGAACCAGCCGTCCTCCCGCCGGCCCCACTCCCGCCAGGCCTGCGACACCGCCCCCAGCTCCTCCGTGGTCGCGTGACCGCCCTGGGTGGCCCGGTCGGCGTAGGCGGAGGCGAGGGTGCGGTCCGCCCACAGCCCGCTCCACCAGGCCCGCTCCTCGGGCGTGGCGAACGTCCAGGTGCCGGAGCCGGCCGTGACGTCCCGCAGCCCGGCCGCCAGCGCCCACGCCTTCAGCCGGCGCCCGGCGTCGGGCTCGCCGCCGTTGGCCCGGGCCACCCGCTCGTACAGGTCCAGCCAGTCGTCCAGGCCCGGCAGCGCCGGGTACCAGGTCATCGCCGCGTAGTCCGCGTCGCGTACGGCGATGAACCCGCCCGGCCGGGTCACCCGGCGCATCTCGCGCAGCGCCTGCACCGGGTCGCCGACGTGCTGGAGGACCTGGTGGGCGTGGACCACGCAGAACGTGTCGTCCGGGAAGTCCAGGGCGTGGACGTCCGCGACCGCGAAGTCGACGTTGCCCAGACCGCGCGCGGCGGCGGTGGCGCGGGCCTGCTCCAGCACTCCGGGAGCCCGGTCGACGCCGGTGACATGGCCGTCCGGGACCAGCTCCGCCAGGTCGGCGGTGATGGTTCCCGGACCGCAGCCGATGTCCAGGATCTTCATGTGGGGTTTCAGCGAACCGAGCAGGTAGGCCGCGGAGTTGGCGGCGGTGCGCCAGGTGTGCGAACGCAGCACCGACTCGTGGTGCCCGTGCGTGTAGACGGCGGTCTCCTGCGCTTTCGGCATGGCTGTACCCCTTCCGGTCGTACCGGCCCGGTGCCCTGCGGCATCGGGCCGACGGTAGGCGTCACGGTACGCCCGCATGCCGGATGATGAGATACGCGTTTTGCATAATGGACTGACGGTGCGTCAAGCCGTTGCGCGCAGTGGACGGTAGACCGTCAGCGCCTCCGGCAGCTTCTCCAGCGTCACCTCACCCGACACCGCCGTGACCTCGCCGTCGTAGGCGAGCGGGGTACCGGGCGCGATGCCGGTCAGCCGCAGCCGGTTCACCTGCACCGCGGCATGCGCGGGGGAGCGGGTCAGCGGGCCCGCGACGGCCGCGGCGAGCAGCCTGAGCGCGGGTCGCCGGCTGCCGTGCACCACCCGCACGTCCAGCAGGCCGTCCGCCAGGTCGGTACGGCGGCCGGGCGCGAGCCCCATGCGGTGGTAGACGCCGTTGCCGACGAACAGCAGCCACAGCGGCCGCCGTTCACCGCTCACCTCCACCTCCAGCGGATGCTCGTCCGCGCGCAGCACCCGCAACGCGCCGAGCACCCCGGCCGGCCAGCCGCCGATCCGGTGCGACCAGCGTTCCCGCTCGCGCACCAGCTCCGGATAGACGCCCAGACTCAGCGTGTTCAGGAACACGCCCGCGCCGTCGGCGGTGACGAACCGGCCCGCGTCCACCCGGACCGCCTCGCCCTGCCGGATCGCGCGCGCCAGATCGCCTTCGTCCTCCACGCCCAGGTCGTAGGCGAAATGGTTCAGGGTGCCGCCGGGCAGCACCGCGAGCGGCAGGCCGTGGCGCAGAGCGACCTCCGCGGCCGCGTTCACGGTGCCGTCGCCGCCGCACACCCCGAGCACCCGCGCCCGGGCCGCCGCCTTCGCCAGCGCGTCCCGGATCTCCTCCGGCGCGCACTCGACGACCTCCGCCTTCGGCAGCGCCTCGTGCAGCGCGCGCACCCGGTCCGCCGTGCCCGAGGCCTGGTTGGCGACCACCACCAGACCGTCGCCGTCGTCCAGCGCCGGGGCCTCGGCACGCGGCCGCGCGGTCCGCCAGACCTCCGCCCGGGTCGGCACCAGACGCCGTACCAGGAAGGCGGCGCCCGCCCCGAGCGCCGCACCGGCCAGCACGTCGATCGGGAAGTGCACCCCGGTGTAGACCCGGGAGGCGGCCACCGAGAACGCCACCGGCGCCACCGCCGCGCCCCACGCCGGAGACTCCAGCGCGACCCCGGTCGCGAACGCGGCCGCCGACGCGGAGTGCCCGGACGGGAACGAGGTGGTGATCGGCTGCCGCTTGAGCTGCCGTGTCAGCGGCACCGGGTCCAGCACCGGCCGCTCCCGGCGCACGGACCGCTTGCCGAGGGTGTTGATCGTCAGCGAGGCCAGGCCGAGGGAGGCGAGCCCCCTGACGGCGGCCCGGCGGGCCCGGGGCGTGCGGCTCGCGGCCATCGCGGCGGCCGTGGCGAACCACAGCACCCCGTGGTTCGCGCTGCGGCTGAGGCGGGGCAGTACCCGCTCGGCGCCGGGCCAGTGCCAGGCGGCGGCCGCCTCGAACACCCGGGAGTCGAGGTCGAGCAGCTTGCACAGGGCGTTGCGGCTGGTCGGGACGGCGGTCAGGTCCAGGTCTGGGCTCATGGGGTGCGGTTACCCTGAAGTGCCCGTTTCTTGTGTCCCCGTGCGCCGTGCGCCCGGCCGGTGCGGTGAGGAGATCCCCCGGATGCGCCTGCTCCTGGTCCGCCACGGCCAGACCCCCGCCAACGTGGACCACCTGCTGGACACGGCCGTACCGGGCTCCGGACTGACCCCGCTCGGCGAGGCACAGGCCGCCGCCCTGCCGGGTGTGCTCACCGGGGAGGACATCGAGGCCCTCTACGCCTCCACCCTGACCCGCACCCAGCTCACGGCCGCCCCGCTCGCCGCCGCCCGCGGCCTCGAGGTGATCGTCCGTGACGGCATCCGCGAGGTGTCCGCCGGCGATCTGGAGATGCGGCCCGGCCACTCACCCGAGGGCGAGCTGTACCTGCGCACCGTGTTCGCGTGGGCGGCCGGGGACACCGCCCTGCGCGTCCCGGGCGGGGAGAGCGGCGAGGAGGCCCTCGCCCGGTACGACGCCGTGATCGCCGAGGCCGCCGCGAGCGGCGCCCGCACCGTCGCCATGATCAGCCACGGCGCCGCCGTCCGCGTGTGGACCGCCGCCCGCGCCGACAACGTCGACGTGGACTTCGCCGCCGCCCGCCCCCTGCGGAACACCGGCGTGGTCGTCCTGGAGGGCTCCCCGTCCGACGGGTGGAAGGCGCTGTCCTGGGAGGGGCACACGGTGGAACCGGCGGGGGAGGGCGGCCCGGCGGGGGAACCGCTCGAGGGCACCGCGGGATAAGAGTTTGCCGCGGACCGGGGCCGCCCCGGAGAATGCCTGCCCATGGGACATCTGGAAGCCGCGCACCTCGAGTACCACCTCCCCGACGGGAGGACGCTGCTCGGCGATGTCTCCTTCCGCGTCGGCGAAGGCACCGCCGTCGCCCTGGTCGGCCCCAACGGCGCGGGCAAGACCACCCTGCTCCGGCTGATCTCCGGCGAGCTGAAACCGCACGGCGGCACCGTCACCGTCAGCGGCGGCCTCGGTGTGATGCGCCAGTTCGTGGGCTCCGTACGCGACGAGACGACCGTCCGGGACCTGCTCGTGTCCGTCGCCCCGCCCCGCATCCGTGAGGCGGCGAAGGCGGTCGACGAGGCCGAGCACGCCCTCATGACCGTCGACGACGAGGCCGCCCAGCTGCGGTACGCACAGGCCCTCGCCGACTGGGCCGAGGCGCGCGGTTACGAGGCCGAGACCCTGTGGGACATGTGCACCACCGCGGCCCTCGGCATGCCCTACGAGCGCGCCCAGTGGCGGCAGGTGCGCACCCTCTCCGGCGGCGAGCAGAAGCGCCTCGTGCTGGAGGCACTGCTGCGCGGCACCGACGAGGTGCTGCTGCTGGACGAGCCGGACAACTACCTCGACGTGCCCGGCAAGCGCTGGCTGGAGGAGCAGCTCAAGGAGACCCGCAAGACGGTCCTCTTCGTCTCCCACGACCGGGAACTCCTCGCCCGCGCCGCCGAGAAGATCGTCTCCGTCGAGCCGGGCCCGGCCGGCGCCGACGCCTGGGTGCACGGCAGCGGCTTCGCCACCTACCACGAGGCCCGCCGCGAGCGCTTCGCCCGCTTCGAGGAGCTGCGCCGCCGCTGGGACGAGAAGCACGCCCAGCTGAAGAAGCTGGTTCTGAACCTGCGCCAGGCGGCCTCCGTCAGCCACGAGATGGCCTCCCGGTACGCGGCCGCCCAGACCCGCCTGCGCAAGTTCGAGGAGGCCGGCCCGCCCCCGGAGCCGCCCCGTGAGCAGGACATCACCATGCGTCTCAAGGGCGGCCGCACCGGCGTACGGGCCGTCACGTGCGAGGGGCTCGAGCTGACCGGCCTGATGCAGCCCTTCGACCTGGAGGTCTTCTACGGCGAACGGGTCGCCGTCCTCGGCTCCAACGGATCGGGCAAGTCACACTTCCTGCGGCTGCTGGCCGGCGAGGACGTGGCCCACACCGGCACGTTCAAGCTGGGCGCCCGGGTCGTGCCCGGCCACTTCGCGCAGACCCACGCCCACCCCGAACTCCAGGGCCGCACCCTGCTGGACATCCTGTGGAAGGAACACTCCCAGGACCGGGGAGCGGCCATGTCCCGGCTGCGCCGCTACGAGCTGACCCAGCAGGCCGAGCAGTCCTTCGACCGGCTCTCCGGCGGCCAGCAGGCCCGCTTCCAGATCCTGCTGCTGGAACTCGCCGGCGTCACCGCGCTGCTGCTGGACGAGCCGACCGACAACCTCGACCTGGAGTCCGCGGAGGCCCTCCAGGAGGGCCTGGAGGCCTTCGACGGCACGGTCCTCACGGTCACCCACGACCGCTGGTTCGCCCGCTCCTTCGACCGCTTCCTCGTCTTCGGCAGCGACGGTCGCGTCCGTGAGACCCCGGAACCGGTCTGGGACGAACGCCGGGTGGAGCGGGCCCGGTAGCCGCGCGCGGACGCCGCCCGCCGCTCCTCGTCCGGCGGGGGCGGGCCGGCGCCCGCGGAGGCCCACGGCCCCGGATGTTCGTACAGTGGATGCAGGCACGCCAGCTCCATGGATTCCTCCCGGAAGCCCCCCGGGTGCAGCGCATGCCGGGGCGGGTACCCGGACCGCAGACACGCATACGACGAGCGGGGAACCACCATGACCGGAGTCGACCCCAGCAGGCTGGACGACCAGCAGCTCATGAAGGAGCTGGAGACGATCCACCGCACGCGCCACGACACCCTCCTGTACGCCTCGAACGACGCGCTGCGGGCCCACAACGAGCGCATGGCGCAGCTGGAGGGCGAATACCTGCGCCGCAACCCGCGCCGCCTGGTGAGCGCGGGCCGCACCCGCGAGGGCGCCCGTGAGCGCGGCTGCGGCGAGGCGGCGACCCCGGACACGTCCGGCACCTGAGCGGCGCCCGGCACGCACCCGAGCGGCGCTCGTCAGGCACGAGAGCGGCGCTCGGCACCCGCGCGGGGGGGGGGGGGGGGGGGGGGGGGGGGGGGGGGGGGGGGGGGGGGGGGGGGCGGGGGGCGCAGGGGGGGGGGGGGGGGGATGGCGCAGAAGGCAAGAGACAAAACCCCCCCCCCCCCCCCCCCCCCCCCCCCCCCCCCCCCCCACCCAACCCCCCCCCCCCCCCCCCCCCCCCCCCCCCCCGATACGGCGGATCAGCCGGCCTCCCCGGCGAACACGTGCAGGAACGCGTCGCAGAAGGCCTTCAGATCGTCCGGCTTGCGACTGGTCACCAGCTGGTTGGAGCCGTGGTCGCAGATCTTCACCTGCTCGTCCACCCAGGTGCCGCCCGCATTGCGGATGTCCGTCCGCAGACTGGGCCAGGACGTCAGCACCCGTCCCCGCACGACGTCCGCCTCCACCAGCGTCCACGGCGCATGGCAGATCGCCGCGACCGGGCGGCCCTGCTCGAAGAACTCCCGCACGAACGCGACGGCCTTCTCGTCCATTCGCAGGAAGTCCGGATTGGCCACCCCGCCCGGCAGCACCAGACCACCGAACGAACCGGCCGATGTCTCGCCCACCACCTCGTCCACGGGGAACGTGTCCGCCTTGTCGAGATGGTTGAACGCCTGGATCTTCCCGGAATCCGTCGACACCAGCACCGGCTCGTGCCCGGCGTCCGAGGCCGCCTTCCACGGCTCGGTCAGCTCGACCTGCTCCACGCCCTCGGGCGCCACCAGAAACGCGATACGCATGATCCTCAGCTTCCTTTCCCGGCCCGCACAGCCGCCTTCGCCGACCGCGCGCGCCGCTTCCTGTCCCGGGCCGCCCGTCGGCAGCGCAGCAGCTCCTCGCCGTACGGCAGGAGCACGCACGCGCCGATCGCGACGCCGATGCCCGCCAGACCTCCCGCCGACAACGGACGCCGGCGCGGCACCAGCCGCCACGCGTCCGGGTCCCCGCGCCCGTGCAGACACATCAGCGAGGTCGGCCCGCCGATCGGCAGCGACTCCAGAAAGCTGTGGATGTGCTGCTCGACGGGCTCGACCGCACGGTCGCTGTCGACGGCCGTGCGCACGTCCCACAGCGCCGTCGCCCCAGGGACTCCTTCGTCCCCGCCGTGTCCTCGATGCGGGTGCGCCGGTGCGTCGCCCGGTCGGCGAGCCCCGGCACGAACCAGCCGGGCAGCAGCCCGTACAGCGGGAACCGTGTCGTGACGTCCCCGACGTCGACGGTCGCGTCGCGCGCGATCTCCGCCGCCCGGCTCCGGCTCATTCGCCGCCCGCCAGCGCCTTCGCCAGGTGCTGGATGTTGTCGTAGCGGTCCTGGTGCGACAGCCTCGCCACCGCGTCGACCAGAGTGCCGGGCGCGTTGCTCCGGCGCAGTGCCCGCGCCAGCTCCCCCGCCTTCGCGGGAAACGCGTGCCGGTTCAGGTTGCGCGCCAGCTCCAGCCGCAGCCGCTCCAGCGACGCGGGCGATCCCAGACCGCCCACCGGCCCGCTCCAGACCTCCGGGTCGTCGTCCGCGGCCGGCTCCGGATCGTGCCACTCCTCGACGCGCGTCGGATGCCCGGACCTCAGCAGGTCCTTCAGCTCGTGCTTCATCTCGTCGTCCCGGTGGACGCTCAGCCGGTCACTGCCTCGCTGCATGTCTCCCTCCAGAGGGTCGAAGGTCCGCACCGCGTACCCGGCGGCCGGAGACCGACACCCGCTCCGGCCGCCGGAAACCGGCCGTTCCACTCCCGCACGTCCCGGCTACCGCCTGCTCCGGCCCGGCAGGAACTCCTGCATCTTCGCCTTCAGCCCGTGCTTCATCACCGAACCCCGGTCGGCGTCGCCCTTGAGGATCGACGCGGCCGTCGCCTCCATCTGCTCCCAGGTGGCGTGCGGCGGGATCGGCGGTACGGCGGGGTCGGTGAGGAACTCGATCACGGCCGGCCCGTCGGCCTCCAGGGCCGCCCGCCAGCCGGCCTCCACCTCCTCCGGCTTCTCCACCCGGACGCCGGTCAGCCCCAGCGAACGGGCGAACGCGGCGTACTGCACGTCCGGGATCGCCTGCGACGGCAGGAAGGACGGGGCGCCCTCCATGGCCCGCATCTCCCACGTCACCTGGTTCAGGTCATGGTTGTTCCACACGCCCACCACCAGCCGCGGATCCGACCAGCGGTCCCGGTACTTCGCGGCGGTGATCATCTCCGCCAGCCCGTTCATCTGCATCGCTCCGTCCCCGACCAGCGCGAACACCGGCCGGTCCGGATGCGCGAACTTCGCGCCGATGGCGTACGGCACACCCGGCCCCATCGTCGCCAGCGTCCCGGACAGCGAGCCCCGCATGCCCGGCCGCATGGTGATGTGCCGGGCGTACCAGTTGGCGACCGACCCGGAGTCGGAGGTGACGATCGCGTTGTCCGGCAGCAGTGGATCCAGGGCGCGGGCCACGTACTCCGGGTTGATCGGATCGGCCGACAGACCCGCCCGCCGCTCCATCGTCTCGTGCCAGCGGCGCACGTTCGCGCACACCGTGTCGTACCACTCACGCCCGCCGCGGTCGCTCGTCAGCAGCGGGATGAGCCGCTGCAGCGTCGCCCGGGCGTCACCGACGAGATTCACCTCGTACGGGTACCGCATACCGATCATGTGCGGATCGAGATCGATCTGCACGCCCCGTGCCTTGCCGAAGTCCGGCATGAACTGCGTGTACGGGAACGACGAACCGATCGTCAGCAGCGTGTCGCAGTCGCGCATCAGCTCGTACGACGGCCTGCTGCCCAGCAGGCCGATCGGCCCGGTGACGTACGGCAGCTCGTCGCTGAGGACGTCCTTGCCGAGCAGCGCCTTCGCGACACCCGCGCCGAGCAGCTCGGCGATCTCCCGCACCTCTGCGACCGCGCCCGCCGCACCCTGTCCGACCAGGACGGCCACCTTGTCGCCCGCGTTCAGGACGTCCGCCGCCCGGCGCAGCGCCTCGTCCGTCGGGATCGCCGTGTAGTCGCTCATGCCCAGGCTGGAGGGCACCATCTTGAACTCGTGCGTCGGTGGCGAGTAGTCCAGCTCCTGCACGTCACCGGGGATGATCAGCGCGGTCGGGCAGCGGCGCGCGTACGCCGTACGGATCGCCCGGTCCAGCACGTTCGGCAGCTGCTCGGGCACCGTCACCGTCTCCACGAACTCCGAGGCGACGTCCTTGTACAGCGAGTGGAGGTCCACTTCCTGCTGGTAGGAGCCGCCCATCGCGGTCCGGTTCGTCTGACCGACGATCGCCAGCACCGGCACGTGGTCCAGCTTGGCGTCGTACAGGCCGTTGAGCAGGTGGATCGCGCCAGGTCCCGAGGTCGCCGCGCACACGCCGAGCCTGCCGCTGAACTTGGCGTACCCGACGGCCTCGAACGCCGACATCTCCTCGTGCCGGGACTGGATGAACCGCGGCCGGTCGTCGGCGCGGCCCCAGGCGGCGAGCAGCCCGTTGATTCCGTCGCCCGGATAGCCGAAGACCTGCTCCACGCCCCAGGCGCGCAGGCGTTCGAGGATGTGGTCGGAGACCTTGGTGCTCATGGAGGGACCTCCCCGGTGCGGTACGAAGCGGACGATCCGGTCAGCCCCTACCGAGTCACCTGGGTGGGGGACGGAAAACCTCGTGGGCCGCCGTCAGCCCCCTGTCGGCACGGCCGGCCGCCACCCGCACGCCGGAGCGTCCCTCCGTCACCCGGCCGGCCGTTCGTGTCCCGCGAATGGGCTGCGGCCGCGCGCGGTACGACGCGGCGCGGGCTGTGATGGCAGCGAGGGCGCGACCCGTGCCCGGACCCGTGGCCCGCACGGCCGTACCGCCGTACCGGTGCCCCGGCGTACCGCCGCCGCCCGACCCATACGCCGCAGCCGCCGAGGAGCACGTCCCATGCGCCGCACCGTCCGTGCCCTGTCCGTCGCCTTCGTCGCCGGTGCCGCGCTCGCCCTCGCCGGGCCCGCCGCCCTCGCGGATCCCGCCGCCGACGCCAGTCCCGGCACCGTCCGGCCCGGCGGCACCGTCACCGTGTCCGTGACCTGCGACGCCGTCACCGGCTCGGTGCCGCGGACCCTCGAGGCCACCTCACCGGGCTTCGAGGGCGGCACCACGCATCTGACCCGGGTCACCGGCACCACCGGCCTCGCCTACCGGGGCACCGCCCGCGTGGCCGCCGGCGACACGGCCGTGGTGGATCCCGCCGGCGATCCCCAAGGCGATTCCGCCGGCGATCTCATAGGCGCTCCCGCCGGCGATTCCACAGGCGCTCCCGTCGGCGCCGAGGAGGCCGCCGACCCTGCCGGCGCGGGCACCGAGGACGACCCCGCCGGTACCGGCCGGGACGCTGCGTGGACCGTCGACGGGGCCTGCCCGGGCACCACCGGCGCAGCCGGCAAGCCGTGGAGCGCGACCTACACCGTCGACGGCGGCGGCAGCAGCGAAGGGGGCGACGGCGACGGCGGCGAAGAGGACGACGACGGCGCCGGCGTCGGTTCTTCGTGCGCCGGGCCGGAGCCCTGCGACGACACCCAGGCCTGCCGGGACGCCACGCCGTGCGCCGACGACGGCCGGTGCCGGGAAGCCGGTGCCTGCCAGGACGACGCGCGCTGCCGGCCGGACGCGGCCTGCCCGGACCCCTCCCCGTGCCAGAAGGACGAGGGCAAGGACGGAGCCAACGGCGAGGGCGAAGGCGAGGACGAGGACGAGCCGTGTCAGGGAGCCGGGCGGCAGTGCACCGGCACCGGCTCCTGCCCCGACGACGGCGGCCGGTGCGGGCAGTCCCACGGCGGGTCCTGCCCGGACGGACAGACCTGCCGTGAGCCGCACGGCAGCGACGGATGCGCCCAGGCATCCGTGCAGCACGGAGTGGAGGCCGGAGTGGGAGGCACCTTCAACGACTCGGTCCCGGCCCTCGTCGCCGGCGGTGTGCTCATCGCCGCCGCCTGCGGCGCGGCCGCCTACCGGGTCCACGGCCGCAGACGGTCCGCGGGAGGCCGGCCCACGGGGATGTGACCCGGACAACTCCGGGCACCGGCCATGGAGCGCCGTCCGGCGGGTACACACCCTCCCGAGGACACACCGGCCCACGGGCACCACACGCACCACCGCACCGGCGACGACGGAGCCCCGCGGGACGGCGGACCACGGCCGGCGGGCCCCCGCACCTCACAGGTGGACAGCACACAACGGCGGACAGCACACAGCGGTTCCCGAAGGCACCACGGCCCGGACGGGACGGCACCCGGCACCACGGACTGCGCGGAGGCGGACATGCGGCGGACGGACCACGAGGGCCACGGCCCCGTCCGCTACGGCCCGCCCCTGCCCGGCGACGGCCTGCCCGTGCTCCCCGAACTGTCCGCCGTCCTCGCCGCCGCCGCGCACCGCGCCGACGCCCTGCCCGTCGGCGGCGCCCCCGCCCTGCTGGAAGCGGCCTGCGGCTACTGGACCCGCCGCGGACTGCCCTGCGTCCCCGACCGGGTGGCCGCCGGTCCCGGCGCCCCCGCCCTGCTGCTCGCCCTCACCGCCGCCCTGGCCGGGGACGGCGCCGACGTTCTCGTACCCCGCCCCTGCGCCGCCTGGTGGGCGCCCTACGCCCGGCTGCTGGGCCGGCCCGTCTTCCACGTGCCCACGCCCGCCGAGAGCGGTGGCGTCCCCGACCCGTACGCCCTGCTGGAGACCGTGCGCCGGGTCCGCGCCGAGGGCGGCGACCCACGGCTGCTGGTGCTGTCCGTCGCCGACGACCCCACCGCCACCGTCGCCCCGCCCGAACTGCTGCACGAGACCATCGAGGCCGCCACGGCCGAGGGACTGCACCTGGTCAGCGACGAGACCTGGCGCGACACGCTGCACGACCCCCACGGGACCGTGCTGCTCAGCCCCGCCGAGATGCAGCCCGACCGGGTCACCGTCGTCACCGACCTGGCCGGTTCCCTGCTGCCCCTCGGCTGGCCCGCCGCCATCGCCCGCTTCCCGGCCACCGAGACCGGGCAGCACCTCCACGCGCGCGTGCTCGACATCCTCACCGCGCTCGGCGCCCGGATCGCGGCCCCCGTCGCCGCGGCCGCCGGATACGCCCTCGACGAACCCCCGCCCGTCATCGAGCGCCGCGAGGCCACGGTACGGCTGCACGCGCGCGTGGCCGCCGCCGCGCACGCCGCGGTCGTCGCCGTCGGCGGCCTCGCCCGCCCGCCCCAGGCCGGCCGTCATCTCTACGCCGACCTCGGTCCGCTGCGTGAAGCGCTCGCCGCTCAAGGGGTCGGCGACGCACAGGAACTGGAGGACCTCCTCACCGCCCGGCTCGGCATGCCCGCGCCGGGCGGCCACCGCTTCGGCGACGACCTCGGAGCCCTGCGCGTACGGCTCTCCACCGGGCCCCTGCTGGGCGGCACGGACGAGGAACGCACGGAATGCCTCACGTCACCCGCGCCGCTGGAACTGCCGCACGTGCAACGCGCGTTGATCTCCTTGAGGTCGGTCCTCGACGATCTCCGCGACGACGCTCAGCGATGGGAGCATCCTCGATGACGCAGCAGACGCACGAGCCCGGATCGACCACGGCGACCACGACGACCACGACGCCCCCCGCGACCGCCGGGACCCCGACGCCGGAGGCCGCCCGCAAGGCCGATGTGCCGGCCCCGCTCGCGCGCCCCTTCCCCCCGCTGGCCGAGCCCCGCCCCCTCGGTGAACACCGGGTCTGGCCACGGACCTTCCACGACCGGCTCACCGCCCCCCTGCCCGGCCTGAAGGCCCTCGCCCGCTTCGCCCGCGAAGGCGCCGTACGCCCCGGCCCGGAGGGCCTCGCCGACATCCCCCGCATCCCGTACGCGCCCGCCCCGCTGCCGCGCGTCGGCACCCGCACCCTCGCCGTCACCTGGGCGGGACACGCGAGTTGGGTCCTGCGGATCGGTGGCCTGACCGTCCTCACCGACCCCGTGTGGTCCCGCCGCATCCTCGGCACCCCGGCCCGTGTCACCCCCGTCGGCGTCGCCTGGGACGCGCTGCCCCGCGTCGACGCCGTCGTCATCAGCCACAACCACTACGACCATCTCGACGCCCCCACCCTGCGCCGGCTCCCGCGCGACACCCCGGTGTTCGTGCCCGCGGGCCTCGGCCGCTGGTTCCACCGCCGCCGGTTCACCCGCGTCACCGAGCTGGACTGGTGGGAAGGCGCGGAACTCGCCGGTGTCCGCTTCGACTTCGTGCCCTCGCACCACTGGTCCAAGCGCACCCTCACCGACACCTGCCACAGCCTCTGGGGCGGCTGGGTCCTCACCGCCTCCGACGGACAGCGCCTGTACTTCGCCGGCGACACCGGTTACGGCCACTGGTTCTCCCGCATCGGCCGCCGCTACCCCGGCATCGACCTCGCCCTGATGCCCATCGGCGCCTACGACCCCCGCTGGTGGCTCAGCGACGTCCACTGCGATCCGGAAGAAGCCGTCCAGGCCACCCTCGACCTAGGGGCCCGCCGCATGGCCCCCATGCACTGGGGCACCTTCATCCTCTCCGCCGAACCGGTCCTTGAACCACTCACCCGGGCGCGGACGGCCTGGGAGAAGGCGGGGCTGGCGCGTGAGGACCTGTGGGATCTGCCGGTGGGGGCATCGAAGACCCTGGAGTGAAGCGCCCTTCAGGGGTGCTACCGCAGACGGCGCACCGCACCCGGCACCGCGCTGATCGCCAGGGTCAGCGCGACCGCCACCACGACCCCTTCCCAGGGCTCCGCGAACAACGAACCCCCCACCACACCGATCACCTGATACGTGGCCGCCCACGCCAGACACGCGGGCAGATTCCCCCGCGCGAACCTCCGCAACGGCCACTCCGCCAGCAGGCAGGCCAGCATCACCGGTATGCGCCCGGCGGGGACGAGCCGGGACAACACCAGCACCGCGACGCCATGCTCGGCCAGCTTCCCCCGTGCCTGCGCCAGCCGCTCCTCCGGCGCCCGCGACCGGATCGCCTCCAGCCACCGTGAGCCGTTCTTCGACCGCATCCCGCGCCGCCCCAGCCAGTACAGCGCCGCATCCCCCAGGAACGCGGCCAGCGACGCCGTCACGAACACCAGGGCCAGCGAGAACGGCTCCGTCTGATGGAACGCCACCACCGCCGCCGAACTCACCAGCGCCCCGGTCGGCACCACCGGCACCAGCGCGCCGATCAGCACCAGCAGGAACAGCGACGGATAACCGAGGGCCTGCCGCGTCGACTCCGGCGGCACGCTCGAGGTGGACGCGGCGGCGAGCACCACGGCCAGGGCGGACCGGCTCACCGGGCGACCTCCAGCCGGACACTCTCCCCGTGCCCCAGCTTGTGCACCGCCACCCGCGGCGCGGCCGCGGCCGCCAGCCGCACGAACTCGTCGCCCGGCGCGTGGAACTCGTGCGGGCGCACCGCGTCCATCCCGATCGGCCAGTACGTCCCGTAGTGCACCGGCACCGCGACCCGCGGCGCCAGCCGGGCCAGTGCACGCGCCGCCCGCCCCGCGTCCAGATGCCCCTCACCGAGATACGGTCCCCAGCCGCCCACCGGCAGCAGGGCCACGTCCACCGGCCCGACCCGCTCGGCCATGGCGTCGAACAGCCCGGTGTCCCCGGCGAAGTAGGTGCGCGCCTCGCCCACCACGACGTAGCCGAGCGCCGGTGAGCGGTGCGGGCCCACCGGCAGCCGCCGCCCGTCGTGCAGTGCGGGCACCACCCGCACCAGCAGGTCGCCGGCCCGCACCTCGTCCCCGGGGGCCACCTCGGTGATCCGCAGCCCCCGCAGCCGGCGCAAACCGGGTACCGCCCGTTGTGCGCCCCGGGGCACGAGCAGGCGCGTGCCCGGGGCGAGGCCGGCCAGCGAGGGCAGATGCAGATGGTCCGCGTGCAGGTGACTGACGAGCACGACGTCGGCGCGGCGGGCCTCGGCCGGCGGCACGGCACCCCGGCGGCGCCGCAGATGCGCCAGCCGCCGGGCGAACAGAGGATCGGTGAGCACCCGCGTGTTCGCATCCTCCACCGTGCAGGTTGCGTGACCCCACCAGGTGATCTCCACCGGCACCTTCTTCGCCTCCTTCACGCGACTCCCCGAAGCCTACGGGCAGGAGTAGGGTCGGCGGCGAAACCCGGAGGTGAGGGGGGACGCCATGGGACAGCTGCGGGGTGCCTTCGGCGCGATCATGCCGGTGCGGGTCACCTCCATCGCGAGCCTGACGCCTCTGGAGGAGCTGGAGGCCGACCCCTTCCTGGTGGACTCCCGCAGCCAGCACGCGATGTGCGCCCGCTGGGCGGCCGAGCGCGGGTACGTGATCGCCCGCGAACTGCTCGTCGGCGGCCTGCGTTTCGACCACTGTGCCCTGTGGGACGGGGTACGGCCCGGGGTGGACCTGTTCGTCGCGCCCAGCCTGCGGGTGCTCGAGCGAGCCCTGTCGTCGGTGGAGGAGTTCACCGCCGAGTGCGCGCGCCGGGGTGTGCGCGTGGAGACGGTGGGGCGGGCCGAGCCGTCGTACGACGCGCAGATGAAGGCCCGCGTGCACCGGCGCCTGTCGATGCCGACGGCCGGGTACGACGGGCGGTGACGCCCCTCCCGTGACCCGCCCGGACCGGGGTGTCCGCCCGGTATGACCCCGTGCGGGCTGTGCCCGGTATGACAAGGTGGAGCCCGGCCTGGTCGGCCGAGCGAAGCGAGTCGGGGGTCCCCCGCCCGGAGGGCGGGGAGGGCAGGGACGTGAGGTGTGCGGGGCGTGCGAGGCGTGCGGTGGCGGCGGATCGCCAGTCAGGTCGGGCGGAGCATCACCGTATGGGCGGTCTCCACGCTCACCATGCTGGTCCTCGCCGGGCTGCTGCCCGACTTCCAGCTCCAGTCCGCCGACGGCGACAGCGCCACCCGTATCGCCATCACCGCCGCCTGCGGGGCCGGCGCCTTCGGTGTGCTCTCGGCCGTCGTCTGGCCGCTCCTGGTACGGCTGCTGCTGCTGGTGCCCGCCCTGGTGATCGGCCTGCTGGTCTTCTTCCTCAACGGCTCCCTGCTGCTGCTCGCCCTGCGCATCAACCCCTCCGGCCGCGGGGAGGCCGCCCCGGAGACCGCCGTCATCGTCGCCGCCGTGATGTCCGCCGTCGCCTCGGCCACCGGCGCGGCCCTCGCCGTACGCGACGACGAGACCTACCGCCGCCGCCTGCACCGGCTCGCCACCCGCAGCCGGCGGGCCGAGCCGCCCTGCCCCTCCGCCCCCGGCCTGGTCTGCGTCCAGCTCGACGGCGTGGGCCACGACGTGCTCACGCGGGCGGTCGCAGGGGGCCTGATGCCGACCGTCGCCCGCTGGCTGGCCACGGCCGACGGCATGCAGCGAGCCGACGGCACACCGCCGACGGGCCTCGAAGCGGCAGGCGACGGCACACGGCCGGCAGGCGTCGGGACGCACGCGGTGACCGACCGCACGCGGCCCACCCACCGCCTCACCGCCTGGCGCACCGACTGGTCCAGCCAGACCGGCGCCAGCCAGCTCGGCATCCTGCACGGCAGCACCTTCGACGTGCCGGCCTTCCGCTGGTACGAGAAGGACCGGGGGGAGGTGATGGTGAGCAACCGTCCGACGAGCGCCGCCGAGCTGCAGCGCCGCGCCATCCAGCACACCGGCGACGGTGGGCTGCTCACCCTGGACGGCGCCAGCCGCGGCAATCTCTTCAGCGGCGGCGCCGGCGAACAGGCCCTCGTCCTGTCCATCGCCGCCCGCCGCCGCAGCCGGGAGAACCGTTCCCGCGCCGGTTACTTCGCGTACTTCTCCGACCCCGCCAACGCCGTGCGCACCGCCCTGTCCTTCGTCGCCGAGGTGGTCCGCGAGATCGGCCAGTCCACCCGCGCCCGGGTCCGCAGGACGCGCCCCCGGGTCAGCCGCGGCGGGCTCTACCCCTTCGTCCGTGCCTTCGCCACCGTCGTCGAACGGGACGTCGTCGTCGCCGCGGTGATGGGCGACATGCTGGCGGGCCGCACCGCCGTCTACGCCGACCTCGTCGCCTACGACGAGGTCGCCCACCACTCCGGACCGCACAGCCGGGACGCCGAGAAGGTGCTGCAGCGCCTGGACCGGTCCCTCGCCCTCCTCGAGCGGGTCGCCGAACACGCCCCGCGCCCCTACCGGATCGTCGTCCTGTCCGACCACGGACAGAGCCCCGGCGAGACCTTCCGGGCCCGCTACGGCCTCACCCTCGGCGACCTGGTCCGGGCCGGCTGCGGACTGCCCGTACCCCGCCGCGCCGAACGCACCCGCAGCGGCGCCGAGGCCCGCGCCGCCGTCCGCGCGGCCCTGCGCCGGCCCGTGGAGGAGAGCGGCGCCCACCACCGTTCCTCCCGCGACTCGGAGCCGATCGTGCTGGCCTCCGGCAACCTCGGTCTGGTCTCCTTCCCGGACGTGCCGCACCGCATGACCAAGGAGGAGATCGACACCCGCCACCCCGCCCTGCTCACCACCCTCGCCAACCACCCCGGCGTCGGTTTCCTGCTGGTGCGCAGCGAGGCACACGGCGGCGTGGTGCTGGGCGCCTACGGCGCCGAGATACCGCTGGCCGACCTCGACGACACCTGCGGCCCGCTGGCCCGCTTCGGCCCCGGCGCCGCCGACGCCGTCCGCCGCACCCACTCCTTCCCGCACACCGCGGACATCATGGTGAACTCCGCCCACGACCCCGCCGACGGCGAAGTCCTCGCCTTCGAGGAGCAGATCGGCTCCCACGGCGGCCTCGGCGGCGCCCAGTCGCGCCCGTTCCTGCTCTCCCCGCGGGAGCTGTCCGCGCCCGTCGGGGACGGGGAGCGGCTGACCGGCGCCGAGCACGTGCACCGCGTCCTGCGCCGCTGGCTGAGCGAGCTGGACGGACCGCAGGTGCCGCTCACCACGGACGTGGAGGAGGAGCGGGCCGCCTGAGAGCCGGCCCGGCCGGCAGCGTGCCGGTCACCTCCCGTTCACCCCGCGTGGGCCGGTCTTCGGAGTGGGACGAGCCCGGATGTGATCGGATAGGGACCAGAGAATCCTGGAAACGGGACCCCACGCGAAAGGAACCATCGTGGCTACCACGCGCACCGCACACACCGTCTGGGAAGGCAACCTGCTCGAGGGCAACGGCGTCGTCACCTTCGACTCCTCCGGCATCGGCCAGCAGCCGGTCACGTGGGCCTCGCGCGCCCAGGACGCGAACGGCAAGACCAGCCCCGAGGAACTGATCGCCGCCGCCCACTCCAGCTGCTTCTCCATGGCCCTCTCGCACGCCCTGGCCGGCGCCGGCACCCCGCCCACCCGGCTGGAGACCAACGCCGACGTCACCTTCCAGCCCGGCGAGGGCATCACCGGCATCCACCTCACCGTGCGCGGCCAGGTGCCCGGCCTGGACGCGGAGGGCTTCGCCTCGGCCGCCGAGGACGCCAAGAAGAACTGCCCGGTCAGCCAGGCCCTGACCGGTACGACCATCACGCTGACGGCAGAGCTGGCCTGACCCGCCCTGCCCGCTCGGCGACGCCGCGTCCCCGCCCGGGGGCGCGGCGTCGCCGTTTCCGGGCACTCGTCCATTGACAGGGCCGTACGCACGTTCTGTGCTGGAAGGGTGGCAGGCGCCCTCGGCGGAAGGGAACGGACCATGACACGCGCGGTCGGGATCGATCTCGGGACGACGAACTCGGTGGTGGCCGTCCTGGAGGGCGGCGAGCCCACGGTCGTCGCCAATGCGGAGGGTGCGCGGACCACACCGTCGGTGGTGGCGTTCGCCAAGAACGGCGAGGTGCTGGTCGGCGAGGTCGCCAAACGGCAGGCCGTGACGAACGTGGAGCGCACCGCCCGCTCGATGAAGCGGCACATGGGCGACGCGGCCTGGCGCTTCCCCGAGCAGGGCACCGTCGACGGCGCCCGGCTGCGGGCCCAGGAGCTGTCGGCGCGGGTGCTGCAGAAGCTGAAAAGGGACGCGGAGGCCTACCTCGGCGAGGACGTCACGGACGCCGTGATCACCGTACCCGCGTACTTCGACGACACCCAGCGGCAGGCCACCAAGGAGGCCGGGGAGATCGCCGGCCTGAAGGTGCTGCGGATCATCAACGAGCCGACGGCCGCCGCCCTCGCCTACGGCCTGGACCGGGGCGAGGAGCAGACCGTCCTGGTCTTCGACCTCGGCGGCGGCACCTTCGACGTGTCCCTGCTGGAGATCGGCGACGGCGTCATCGAGGTGAAGGCCACCAACGGCGACACCCACCTCGGCGGCGACGACTGGGACCAGCGGGTCGTCGAGCACCTGGTCAAACGGTTCAAGGGGCAGTACGGCATCGACCTGGCGGCCGACAAGATGGCGGTGCAACGGCTGCGGGAGGCCGCCGAGAAGGGCAAGATCGAGCTGTCCTCCTCCTCGGAGACCTCGATCAACCTGCCCTACATCACCGCCTCCGCCGAGGGCCCGCTGCACCTGGACGAGAAACTGACCCGCGCCCAGTTCCAGGAGCTGACCGCCGACCTGCTGGACCGCTGCAAGACGCCCTTCCACCAGGCGGTGCGCGACGCCGGCGTGGAGCTGTCCGCGATCGACCACGTCATCCTGGTCGGCGGCTCCACCCGGATGCCCGCGGTCACCGACCTGGTCAAGGAACTCACCGGGAAGGAGCCGCACAAGGGCGTCAACCCGGACGAGGTCGTCGCGGTCGGCGCGGCCCTCCAGGCGGGTGTCCTGCGCGGCGACGTCAAGGACGTACTGCTGCTCGACGTCACCCCGCTGTCCCTGGGCATCGAGACCAAGGGCGGCATCATGACCAGGCTGATCGAGCGCAACACCACGATCCCGACCCGCCGTTCGGAGATCTTCACCACCGCCGCCGACAACCAGCCCTCGGTCGGCATCCAGGTCTACCAGGGCGAACGCGAGATCGCCGCCTACAACAAGAAGCTGGGCGTCTTCGACCTCACCGGCCTGCCGCCCGCCCCGCGCGGCGTCCCGCAGATCGAGGTCGCCTTCGACATCGACGCCAACGGCATCATGCACGTCTCCGCCAAGGACCTCGCGACCGGCCGCGAGCAGAAGATGACCGTCACCGGCGGCTCCGCCCTGCCCAAGGACGACATCGACCGCATGATGCGGGAGGCGGAACAGTACGCGGAGGAGGACCGCAACCGCCGCGAGGCCGCCGAGACCCGCAACCAGGCCGAACAACTCGTCTACCAGACCGACAAGTTCCTCCGTGACAACCAGGAACGCGTGCCCGCCGACACCCGCCGGGAGGTCGAGGAGGCGATCAAGGACCTCAGGACCCTGCTGGAACAGAACGCGGACACCGCCGCCCTGCGCACCGGCGTCGACAGGCTCGCCACCGTCAGCCAGAAGGTGGGGCAGGCGATGTACTCTCAGGCCCAGCCGTCGGCCGCCGACGGTCCGGCCGGGGAACAGAGCGCGGGCGCCGACGAGGAAGGCGTGGTGGACGCGGAGATCGTCGACGAGGACCGGGACGCGAAGGGCGGCGCGGCCTGAGAAACCTCCTAACCGCCCAGCCGCTCCCAGCCCCGCCGCTCCGGTCGCGGCCCCAGCTGCCGGGGATCCCGCGTCCGGTAGACCGCGTACGGGCGGAACAGGTACTGCACCGGCGCGCTGAACATGTGCACCAGCCGGCTGTAGGGCACGAACGCGATCAGCAGCATGCCGATCACCGCGTCGTGCGGCGGCGGTAGACGAGCAACCCGATCCCGGCGACCGTCAGCGCCCCGGCCGCCGTGCCGCCGTACAGCGAGAACAGGTGGTACGTGCGCTCGTCGACCCCGATGGCCTCCGTCCAGGACGCCGGCACGAACAGGCCGACGAGGTGCCGGTGAGCACGAACAGGATGCCGTAGTGGAAGACCGGCGAGGCGATGTTCAGCAACCGCGACTCGTACACCTGGGACGAGCGCGTGGTCCAGCCGTACTTGTCGTAGCGGTAGCGCCAGACGAGGCCGGCCACCAGCAGGGCGAGCGCCATGTAGGGCAGGGCGCTCCACAGGAGTGTGGTCATCGGCGCACCCCGGTGTGTGCGGCGGGCAGAGCGGCGCACACCGCGTCCAGGACGCCGGCGTACGGTGTGCCGTAGGCGGTCAGTCGTGTCCGCAGCTCTTCCAGGGCGTCGCGGTGTTCGGTCAGCAGTCCGGTGTCGCCGGTCCGCGCGGTGAACTCCAGCACCGCCGGCAGGAAGTCCGGCAGCTCCTCGCCGCTGAACTCCAGGCCGTGCGCGCGGTAGACCTCCTTGAACCGGACCAGGGACATCCCGCGCCGCCGGGTGTCGCCGTCGTGCCACCAGCTCAGGTACAGGCTGTGCCGGTTCCTGAAGTCGAAGACCTGCACATAGTGCGCGGCCAGCTCCTGCGGCGGGGTGACGGCCGCGTGGTCGGTGAACGCCCGCAGCTGCGGGGCGGCTTCGCGCAGCAGCGGCAGCCGGGCGACGAAGTCCTCGTCCGGGTAGGTCAGGCAGAGCGCCGCCGCCTGGTACAGCACCGCGTCCGCGGGCATCACGCCTCCTTCGCGTCGTCGGACGTCTGCCGCCGGCGCAGCAGGTGGAAGTTCTCCGCGGAGACCAGCGGCAGGTTCCTGCGGCCGGAGTCCTGCCCGAAGGGGCCGTCGCCGCCCATGCCGGGCCCGCCGTCGTACTCGAGGCTGCACCCCTCGGGCAGCGCCGACTCCTCCAGCCGGCGGGCGTCGCCCACGGCGGCCGTCGGGATGACGTACCGGTCCTCGTACTTGGCGATCGCCAGCAGCCGGTACATCTCCTCGATCTCGTCCGGCTCCATCCCGACCGCTGCGGCGACCGAGGCGTCCGGTGCCTCGCCGAGGTTGACCGCCCGCATGTGGGAGCGCATCGCCGCGAGTTTCTCCAGGGTGGCGCGCACCGGCGCGGTGTCGCCCGCGGTGAACATCTCCGCCAGGTACTCCAGCGGGATGCGCAGCGTGTCGATCGCGCCGAACAGATGGGAAGCGTCCTCCCCGTCGTACCCGGTCTCGGTCAGCGCGTCCACGACCGGCGACAGCGGCGGGATGTACCAGACCATCGGCAGCGTCCGTACTCCGGATGCAGCGGCAGTGCCCCCCGGTACCTGCTGATCAGCGCGTGGACGGGGGTCGGACGCGGGCGTGCCGGGCCGGAACCACCGCCCGGCCGACAGCAGGGCCGCACCGGGCTCCTTGGCCGGTATCTGCGTGTCGGTCACGTGCGCTCCCTCGGCTCACCCCGTATGTCGAACCTAGGGGCGGCCGCCGGAACGCACCCCTTCAGGGACCCGTACGGGTCATCCGGGATGCGGACGGGGCCGAAGAGCCGGGGTCAGAGGTTCTCGCGCCACTCCCGCAGAAGCTTCCTGGTGCGCTGCGCGGAGGCCGCCCGGGCCGTCATGTGGTCCAGCACCTCCAGATGCGCGGCGACCTCCCGGCGCGAGTCCAGGTAGAGCGCGCCGGTCAGGTACTCGGTGAACACCATGTCCGGCAACTCCGGCTCGCCGAACCGGAACAGCGTGAAGGGTGCGTACGTGCCCGGATGCGGGCCGGCCGCGAACTCGGCGAGCTGCAGCGTGACCCGGTCCCGTTCCGCGTACTCCAGCAGCCGGTCCAGCTGGTCCCGCATCACCTCGGACCGCACGCTCACCGGACGCCTGAGCGCCGTCTCGTCCATGATGACCCACAGGTGGGGCGGATCGTGCCGCTCCAGCAGCCGCTGCCGTTCCATGCGCAGCGACACATGCCGCTCGATCGTCTCCGGCTCGCGCTGCCCGATCGTCCCGGCCTCCAGCACCGCCCGCGCGTACTCCTCGGTCTGCAGCAGCCCCGGCACGAAGTGCGGCTCGTAGGAGCGGATGACCCGGGCGGCGCCCTCCAGGCTGACGTACAGGCTGAACCAGTCCGGCAGCACATCGTGGAAGCGCTGCCACCAGCCGGGCTGGTTCGCCTCCTCGGCCAGCCGCACGAACGCGGCCGCCTCCTCCTGCGCCACCCCGTAGGTGGAGAGCAGCACCTGCACGTACGGGATCTTCAGCGCGACCTCGGCCATCTCCATGCGCCGCACGGTCGCCGAGGCCACCCGCAGCACCCGGGAGGCCTCCTCACGGCTCAGCCCGGCCGCCTCCCGCAGCTCCTGCAACCGCTTGCCGAGCACCACCTGGCCCACGGTGGGCGCAGCCCGCCGCTCACTCACGCCACGCCCTCCCCTACGCGCCGAAGTACGCGGGCAGTCTGTCACGGGATGCCGCCTCGCACACGCTCTCGAGGGGACGCGGTGCCGGCCCGCTCGCGCGGGCGGTGGTCAACCGGCCAAGGTGTGCAGGTACTTGGTGGTCGCCGGGTCCGCCGGCAGGAACGTCTCGATGGCGAGTTCGGCGACCGTGACATCCATCGGCGTGTTGAACGTGGAGATCGACGACACGAAGGACAGGGTCCGGCCGTCGTGCTCGATCCGCAGCGGCAGCGCGAAGTACGCGACCGGCTCGGCCGGTTCCGCATCAGGCACGTCCTCGGGCACCGGGTAGGCCGACACCTCCTCGTACAGGGCACGGAGCCGGTCGGAGCGGTGCAGGGCGATCTCACGCTCCATCTGTGCCAGCAGATGCCCGCGCCACTCCCGCAGGTTCCGGATGCGCGGCGCCAGCCCCCGCGGGTGCAGGGTCAGCCGCATCGCGTTCGGCGCCGGTGTCATCAGCTCCTCCGGCACGCCCTCCAGCAGCATCGCGATGCCCCGGTTCGCCGCGAGGACCGTGTAGCCGGCGTCGACCACCAGCGCGGGGTAGGGCTCGTAGCCCTGGATGAGGCGCTCCATCCCGTCGCGCAGCGCGTCCAGCGCCGGGTCGTCCAGCGGCCTCTCCGGGTAGTAGGGGGCGTAACCGGCCGCCAGCAGCAGGGCGTTGCGCTCGCGGACCGGTACGTCCAGGTGCTCGGCGAGCCGCAGCACCATCTCCTCGCTCGGCCGGGACCGGCCGGTCTCGATGAAGCTGATGTGCCGGGCGGAGGAGTCGGCACGCAGCGCCAGCTCCAGCTGGGAGATCCGGCGCCGCTCCCGCCAGGCGCGCAGGTGCGGGCCGACACCCTTGTCGGCGGCGGACGCGGTGACGGAAGGACCGGGCGCGACAATGGTCATACCGACGACCCTAATCGACGCCCGCGCGGACGGCCGAGGCGCCGGTGGAGTGCGCCGGCCGCCGGCGTGGCAGGCTGAACACGTACCCGCCTTCCCCGGAGGGGACGCCCTCGAGGGACACCCGCGGGGCAGACACCCCCGAGGGGGACGCCCGCCGACACCAAGGGAGACCCGGCCATGGCCGTCGAACCGCTGTCGCAGAAGGAGATCGAGGACCGGCTGGCCGAGCTGCCCGGCTGGTCGGTGGACGGTGACCGGCTCACCCGCTCCTATCGGCTCGGCTCGCACTTCGCGGCGGCGGCGCTGGTCGTGCACATCGCCGGCATCCAGGACGAGCTGGACCACCACTCCGACCTGACCCTCGGCTACGACACCGTCTCCCTCAGCGTGCACACCCACAGCGCCGGCGGCGCCGTCACCGCGAAGGACTTCGGTCTCGCCCGCAAGGTGGAGGACATCGCCCCAGGTCACGGCGCACACTGAGGGACGTGCTCGACTACGACGAGGAAGCCCGCCACTACGACGCCTCCCGCGGCGGAGAGGCCCGCGCCGCGGCCGCCGCGCAGGCCCTCCTCACCCTGCTGCCCGACACCCCGGGCCGTCTGCTCGACGTCGCCTGCGGCACCGGGATCGTCACCCGGCGACTGGCCGCCGCCCGCCCCGGGCTGCGGGTGACGGGCGCCGACCTCACCCGCGCCATGGTCGGCATGGCCTCGGCCCGGCTGCCCGGCTCCGTCGTGCGGGCCGACAGCTGCCGGCTGCCCTTCCGCACCGGCAGCGTCGACGCGGTCACCACCGTCTGGCTACTGCATCTGCTGGACCCCGAGAGCGTCCGCGCCGTCGTCGCCGAGTGCGCCCGGGTGCTGCGGCCCGGCGGGGTCTACGTCACCACCGTCGACAAGGCCGACGCGCACGACGTCGGCAGCGACATCGACGCCGTCCTCGCCTCCCGCCCGCGCCGCCCCGCCGCGGACGCCGCCGGTCCGGTCACCGCGCACGCCACCCGGCACGGGCTGCTGCCCTCGGGCCGCGCCTCCTTCCGCGGCGTCGGGCAGGGCCGTAGTCCCCGCGGCACCATCGCCGACCTGCGCCGCGGCTGGTTCACCCTGCTGCCCCCGGGCGAGCCGCGCAGCGAGGAGTTCGCCACGCGTCTGGCCCGCCTCCCGGACCAGGACCGGCCCCGCGACGACCCGTCCTTCAGCCTGTGCGCCTTCCGCAAGCCGACGGCCGCCCCGGCCCTGCCGGGCCCCCGGTCTCCTGCCCCGGCCGGCGAAGACGGAGCCGCCGCCAGGTGAGGTGCCGCCGGGCCCGCACCCGGTGTTCCCGCCCGGCGTGCGCTCTCGGGCAAGTCCCCGTGCACGGGCGGACCAGGGCCGCCGTCCGGCCGCCCTAGCGTCAACGGGACAGCCGTGCCCGGTAAGGCGGCGGTACGAGGAGAGGCATGAGCGCGAACGACCACCTGATCCACCCCCGTCCCCCCGTTCACCGGACCCACGAGACGGCCCCGGGAGCCCTCCGCTGAACCGCGCCACGACCATGCGGGCGTACCCGGGCGCCGGGCGATGGCGCACCATGGTGGGCCGCGACCCCGGCGAGCCGCACCGGGCCGCCACCTCGCTGGAACTCTTCTTCGACCTGTGCTTCGTCGTCGCGGTGGCGCAGGCGTCCGCGAGCCTGCACGGGGCGCTGGCGGAGGGCGACCACGCCACCGGTGCCCTGCGCTTCGCGCTGGTCTTCTTCACCATCTGGTGGGCGTGGATGAACTTCACCTGGTTCGCCTCCGCCTACGACCCGGACGACGTCCCGTACCGGCTGACGGTGCTGGTGCAGATCACCGGCTCGCTCGTCCTCGCCGCCGGTGTGCGCCGCGCCTTCGGGGACGGGGATCTGCGCGTCATCACGCTCGGGTACGTCGTGCTGCGGACGGCACTGGCCGCGCTCTGGCTGCGTGCCGCGCTGTCCGACCCCGCCCGGCGCAGGACCACGCTGCGCTTCGCCACGGGGGTGACGGTGTGTCAGCTCGGCTGGGTGGGGCTGCTCCTCGCCCCGCCGCCGGTGCGGCTGCCGGGCATCGTGGTGCTGATCGCGGCCGAGGTGTCCGTTCCCCTGTGGGCGCAGTCCGCCGGGATGACCCCCTGGCATCCGCACCACATCGCCGAGCGCTACGAACTGTTCACCCTCATCGTCCTCGGCGAGTCCGTCGCCGCCGCCACCGTCGCCGTCCGCGGCGCCTTCGACAGGCACCACGGCACCGGCGCGCTGTACGCGCTGGCGGGCGGCGGCCTGCTCATGGCCTACGCCATGTGGTGGCTGTACTTCGCCAGACCCGCGCACACCCTGCTCGCCACGACGCACCAGGCCCACCGCCGCAGATTCCCGTGGGCCTACGGCCACTACCTGATCTTCGCCTCGGCGACCGCCGAGGGCGCCGGCCTGGCCGCGTACGCCGATCACGTCACGCGGCACAGCGGCGCGTCACCGACCGCCGCCGGTGCCGCGGTGACCGTTCCGGCGGCCGTCTTCCTGATCACGGTGTGGGCGGTGCACCTCCGGCCGCACCAGAGGAGCGCGGCCGAGCGGATCCCGTTCCCCGTCGCCGCGGCCGGTGTCCTCCTGGCCACCTGGGCGCCGGCACCAGCGCTGCTCGCCGGTGCGACGCTGGCGGTCCTGGTCGCCGTGGCCGGTCACGGCCACGCGTCCGGCGCCCCGGCCGCACGGACCTGCCCATGCCGGTGAGCAGCCGCTCAGCAGGAGCGCGCCGCTCACCGAGGGGCATCCGCGCCGTTGCGAACCGCAGGGCGAAACCGGAACGCGCTCACGCGGTCCTGAGGTCGTCCGACCGCTCGCCCTCAGCCTGGGACGGCTCGGTCCTGGGCACGTCCGGATGCTGCTCCTGGACTGCGGGCTCGTCCGCTTCGTCGCGCTCGCCCTCGGCCTGGGAGGGCGTACGCGCATACAGGTCGAAGTCGTGATCCGAGGCTCCGGATTTCATGACGGGCCTCCTTGGGGTCGCTCTTCTTCCATCCTCCTGCTTCGAGCGGGGCAGAGCGAGAGCAGCCGGCCGGCCGATGCGGGGCCCCGCGATGTCAGTCGCCGGGGTCGCCCTGCTGGAAGCGCAGATAGCGGTCGACCGACCGCCGCAGCACCTCGTTGCCGTCGCCGGTGACCACCCGGTGCCACCACGCGCCGTAGATCCGGTCGAAGCGGTGGCGCTGCAGCAGCTCCGCGGCGGCGCGTACGGCCTCCGGGCGCTCGGGGATGTGGTTGGCGTAGCTGTACATCAGCGTGACCCAGCGCGGGTCCGGGCAGACGTTGACGACATCGCCGGTGAACAGAGCGCCCTGGCCCGCGCTCCAGTGCAGTACCGCGCTGCCGGGGAAGTGGACGCCGGGGTTGATCAGCGTCAGCTCCTCGGTGAGCCGGTGCGTCCGGCCCGACCAGAAGCGCAGCGCGGCATCGGGCCGGCCCACCCACCGGCGGTCCGCCTCGTGCAGGTACACGGGGGCGTCGAAGGCGTGCGCCCACTCGACCATGGCGGAGTAGAAGTGCGGGTGGCTGATGGCGATCATCGAGATCCCGCCGACCTCCTCCACCGCCCGGACCATCGCGTCGTCGAGGTAGGGCACGCAGTCCCACAGCACGTTCCCGGACGCCGTGCGCAACAGCAGGGCGCGCTGGCCGATGGCGAAGTCGGGCGTGACGCCGATGCCGAGCACGCCCGGCCCCTGCTCCTCGAACCGGCCCTCGTGCCCGCCGTCGCGCAGCTCGGCCAGCGTGGTCCACTGCTGGCCGTCGCGCCCGACGTACTGCCGCTCGTCCAGACAGACGGGGCAGTCGGGCCGGGCGGCGCCGTACTGGGTGCCGCAGGTGCGGCAGATCGGCAGTGTCATGCCGTTGTTCCTCTCGGTGGATCGACAGGCCGGACGCAACGGTAGGACCAGGACACCGGTGCGGGGAACCGCCGGACGACCAGGTGATCCACCGTCACGCGCGCCGTCAGCCCACGCCGCAGGTCTGGTCGTCCAGCCTGAACGTCACGGGTCTCGTGTTCGCGTGCGGGCGTAGACGAGGTTCTTCTCGGAGCGGTTGAACACGATCCCGGGGACGAAGCCGCCGCCGTCGGTCCGGGCGTTCTTCCAGGTGTACGTGTCGGCGGCGAGGGTCACGTGCGGGGTGGCGGCGGCCAGTGCGGGCGGGGTCCCCGCGAGCAGTCCGGCGGCCAGCGCCAGCACGGCCGTGAGGATGCGGGTTCTGCGCACGGTGGGGTCCTTCCGTCGGGAGGAGGGCGTGAGAACCGGGCGGCCCCCCGTGCGGGTGGGGACCGCCCGGCCCACGGTGCGATGTCGCGCCCCGCGGGGGCGCGGGGAACTGCGCGACCGGCCACCGACGACCCGCGGTCCCGTGTCGGCCGATGCCGCGCAGCGCCGCGTGGGGACCTACTCGAGGAGTTCCGCGTACGAGCCCATGGCCAGGGCGATGTCCGCCTCGGCCCAGAACCGGTGGTACGTGAAGACGGGCGCGGCGCCGCCCTTGAGGTAGGCCTCGATCTTCGACCAGGCCGGGTCGTTCTTGTAGAAGGACCGGATCGAGGAGAACGTGGACGCCGAGTCGATCGTGTCGCCGTTCGGCATCGTGCCGCTCCAGCCGCTCGGCACGTACACGCTGTCGCCGAACCGGCCGTAGTCGCTGCGGGTCTCGGGGACGGCGATGCCCAGGCTGTCCTGGTGGTTGTTCCACATGCCGTCCAGCAGGGCCTTCGCCGTCGACTTCGCCGTCGTGTCACCGGACTTGGCGGCGTAGTACGTCAGCGTCTTGGCGTACGCGGCCGCCACACCGACGTCGTCGGTGTAGTCGGCGACGGTGACATGAAGTCCGCTGTTCGCTCCGGGACTCGAGGCGTTCCAGGTGTCGGGCGCGCCCGACCACTGGAGGGTGGAGGGGATCCGGTAGGTGCCGTCCGGGTTGATCGTGGTCTTGGACAGCGCCCACTTCACCCACTTGTCGAGGACCGCCTTCGCCTTGGCGTCACCCGTCTGCTGGTAGTACTCGGCGACCCGCTCCATGGACCACGCCTGGAACCCGAACCACTGGTTGGAGGGCGGGTCGTGGTAGACGGGCTGCCAGTCGTAGTACATGCCGTAGAAGGTCGGGGTACCGGCCGGCGGGGTGGCGTAGCGGCCCTGCCAGCTGTTGGTCGCGCCGCCCGCGATGGCGCCCTCGGACGACTGCAGCCACTGGTAGAACTCCAGCTGCCGCTGCAGCGACTTGCTCCAGTCGGCCGCTCCGGTCGCCGACTTGGGCTTGAGGTCGGCGTAGGAGCTGAGCGCGTACGCGGCGAGGGGGTTCTGGTAGCCGCCGTGGACATGGCTGGAGCCGATGCGCCAGGCCCAGCCCGCGCTGGTGTCGGTGGCGCCGCCCCAGGCGTAGTACCAGGACAGCAGGTAGTGCGAGGCGTCCTTGCCGGTACCGGCCGCGCAGGCCGACGGGCCGACGCAGTTGCCGATCTTCTTGAAGTACTTGTCGTACATCGAGTACCGCAGGTAGTCGCCCATCTTCGCGGCCTTGGCGACCGTCGTGGACACGTCCGCGCCCTTGCCCTGCGCCTTCGCCCACACGTCCGCCCAGTAGGCGGCCTGCACCGCGCGCGCGTCCGCGTCCGGGGCGTCCGTGTACTTCCACTGCTTGGCGTAGGAGGAGTCGCCGGTGAACAGGTCCAGATAGCCGTTCTTGCCACCGTACTTGAAGGCGTCGCAGGTCGGCTGCGGGACCGTCTCCCAGACCGACTCCTGCGGGCCGCGCTGGAAGGTGTTGATGTACGACGGTCCGGTGGCCGTCGGGCCCGCCTCGCAGGAGCCGGGCTCGTTGCCGTAGCCGTAGACGTTGTCGACGTCCTGGATCCAGTGCATGCCGTAGACGTCGTCCGTGCCGTAGGCCGACTTCAGTTCACCGGCGATCGGGTCCGGGCCGACCGACACCGACGTGTCCAGCTTCGCCGGGTACTCGTTCGGGGTGTCGTACTCGGGCGCGTACGTGGCCGGCTTCGAGGCGTTGTAGAAGGAGCTGGTCGGCTGGTCGGCGTGGGTGGGGATCATGTACTTCTCCATGATCGTCCACGCGCCGTTGAACTTCGACCAGTCACCGGTGACCTTGCCGTACATCGCCTGCAGCCAGAGAAGGTAGCTGTAGGCCTCCGACGTCGTCTCGTGTCCCTGGTCCGGGGCCTCGACGATCAGCGTCTCGACCGAGTGGTACGGGATGCCCTCGGGGGAGAAGTAGCCGTTCGCCGGGTTGGTGATCTTCCCGTACAGATCCAGGAAACGGGCGTCGTACGCCTTCGACGCGGCCAGCTCCGTCACCGTGACCGTCGCCTTGGTGTGGCCGGTGGCCGAGGCGGTGAAGGTCGCGCTGCCGGTGCCGGAGGAGTCGGCCGTGACGGTCACCGTCTGCGCGGTGCTCCAATTGGCGGGCGTGAAGGTCAGCGACGAGCCGCCGGTGACCGACAGGCCCGTGTTGCCGGCCGTGCGGGCCACGCTCACCGTCACGTTCGCGCTCGGCTGCGTCGACAGCTTCACCGCGAAGGTGCCCGACTTGCCCTGCTGGACGCCTAGTTGGGCTGGTGTGGCGACCACGGCGGGCCCGGATGCGATCGTGATGCCGACCGGGGTGGAGTCCGCTGACGCACCCAGGCTGTCGTACGCCTTCGCCACCAAGGAATGACTGCCCACGGTCAAGCCGGAGGTGGAGAGCGTGTAGGGCGCGCTCGTGTCCGTCCCGAGCAGCGTGGTGTCGTCGTAGAACTCCACCTTGCTGATCGTCGCGGCGTCGGCCGCCGCCGCGGTCGCCGCGAGCGGGACCGAGTCCCCTTGGGTGTAGACCGCGCCCGCGCTCGGGCTGGTCAGCACGGTGAGCGGCGGCTGGTGCGCGCCGGCGCAGGTCGTGCCGTTGACCGCGAACGAGGTCGGCGCGGTGTTGGTGCCGCTGTAGCTGAACTGGGCGCCGGTGGAGACGGCGGCCCCCGCGGCGACGGTGCCGTTGTACGCGGCGTTCTTCACGGTGACCGCCTGGCCGGACTGGGACCAGGTGCCGTTCCAGCCGTTGGTCAGCTTCTGGTTGCCCGCGTAGGCGTACGTGAGCGTCCAGCCGTCGATCGCGGCGGTGCCGCGGTTGGTGATCGTGAGGTCGGCGGTGAAGCCGGAGCCCCAGTCGTTGGTCTTGTAGTCGACGCTGCACTGAACGGCCGCCGCGTGCGCGGGGGTCGTTCCGGTGGCGAGCATCGTCAGGGGCAGAGCGAGCGCGGCCAGGGTGGCGGTCCACCACCGCCGCGCGGCTCTGCGTCTGCGTCCGGGATCCATGTGCTGGTTCCTCCTTGCGGCGTGCGGCTCGAAGAAGTCAAGGCTTGAACCAGTGGGAGCGCTCCCATAGTGAGGACGAGCCCCTGAGCGGTCAAGGTGCTTGAAGAGTCGAAAAGATTCGACGGAGCGTGTTGAGGAAAAGACAAGCGACTCCCCTGGGCAATCCCGCCGCTTACCGCTACCTTCCTTCGCACCAGTGGGAGCGATTCCATTCAGTCGACGCGCCTGTCACGGCGCGCCAAGCTGCAAGGAGTCGCTCATGCGACACCCCCCGCGTTCAGTACTTTTAGCCGTCACCGGTGCGGTCGCGCTCCTCGGAAGCGTGGTCGTCCCGGTGATGGCGGCCGAGGGAGCCACGCCCGCGTGCACGGTGGAGTACTCCGTCACCAGCCAGTGGGACAACGGCTTCCAGGGCTCCGTGAAGATCACCAACAATCAGGCCGCGCTGAGCGGCTGGAAGCTCACCTTCGACTACGCCGGCACGCAGAAGGTCACCCAGGGCTGGAACGCCGAATGGTCCCAGTCCGGCACCACCGTGACCGCGGCCAGTGAGAGCTGGAACGGCGCGCTCGGCACCGGCGCGAGCGTCAGCGCCGGGTTCCTCGCCTCCTGGTCGGGGAGCAATGCCGCGCCGGCGGTGTTCAAGCTCAACGGCACGACCTGCAACGTGGACTCGGAACCGACGACACCCCCGCCCACCGATCCGCCGCCGTCCGGCGGCACCGCGCCCGCCCTGCACGTGTCGGGCACCAAGCTCGTGGACGCCGACGGCAGAACCCGCCGGCTGCTCGGCGTGAACCGCTCCGGCGGCGAGTTCATGTGCGTACAGGGCTACGGCATCTGGGACGGCCCCGTGGACGACGCGGCGATCAAGGCGATCGCCGACTGGAAGGCCAACACGGTCCGCATCCCGCTCAACGAGGAGTGCTGGCTCGGCCTGTCCAACATCAAGCCCGAGTACGGCGGTACCCACTACGTCGACGCCGTCAAGGAGCTGGTGGCCCGCGTCGAGGCACACGGCATGACACCCGTCCTCGAGATGCACTGGTCCTACGGCCAGTACACCGGCAACTCGGCCGGCTGCTCCGACGTGCACGCCGGCTGCCAGAAGCCGATGCCCGACATGAGGTACGCCCCGTCCTTCTGGGCCTCGGTGGCGGGCACCTTCAAGGACGACCGGGCGGCCGTGTTCGACCTGTTCAACGAGCCCTACCCGGACCGGGCGACCTCCAGCACCACGGACGCCTGGAAGTGCTGGCGGGACGGCGGCACCTGCCCCGGAATCTCCTACGAGGTCGCCGGCATGCAGGACCTGGTCGACAGCATCCGCGGCGCGGGCGCCGAGAACGTCATCCTGGCCGGCGGGCTCGCCTACTCCAACGACCTCAGCCAGTGGCTGACCTACAAGCCCACCGACCCGGCCGGCAATCTCGCCGCCGCCTACCACGTCTACAACTTCAACACCTGCGCGAACGAGAGCTGCTGGAACTCCACCCTCGCCCCGGTCGCGGCCCAGGTGCCGCTCGTCGCCGGGGAGATCGGCGAGAACACCTGCTCGCACGGGTTCGTCGACCAGGTCATGAAGTGGTTCGACGACCGGAACCTGTCCTATCTGGGCTGGACCTGGAACACCTGGGACTGCTCCTCCGGCCCGTCCCTCATCTCCTCCTACGACGGCAGGCCCACGGCGTACGGCATCGGGCTGCGCGACCACCTGCGCACCGTCAACCCGTAGATCCCCGCAGCACGGCTCCCGACCCGTGGAAATCACGGACGACAGAAGGAACCCGCACTCATGAGTCGTACCAGAATGTCCCTGCTCGCTGCCCTGGCGCTGGTCGCCGGGGCCTCCGGGACGGCGCTGTCCGTCTCCCCGGCCGGCGCCGCGACCGCCGCCGTCCCCTGCACCGTCGACTACAAGGTGCAGAACCAGTGGGACACCGGCTTCACCGTCGCCGTCACCGTCACCAACAATGCGGCCGCCAAGTCGAGTTGGGCGGTCAAGTGGTCGTACGCCGGTAACCAGAAGGTCACCAGCGGCTGGAACGCGAAGCTCAGCCAGAGCGGCACCGCCGTCACCGCTTCCAACGAGAGCTACAACGGCACCCTGGCCACCGGGAGTTCGGTGAGCTTCGGCTTCAACGGCTCCTACAGCGGCACCAACGCCGTACCCGCCACCTTCACCCTCGACGGCGTCACCTGCAACGTCGACGACGGCGGCAGCGGGGGAGGCGGCGACAACGGCGGTGGCAGCGGCAGCCGTGTCGACAACCCCTACGCCGGCGCCAAGGTGTACGTGAACCCGGAATGGTCGGCCAAGGCCGCCGCCGAACCGGGCGGCTCCCGCATCTCCAGCCAGCCCACCGGTGTCTGGCTCGACCGCATCGCCGCCATCAACGGCGTGAACGGCGGCATGGGCCTGCGCGCCCACCTGGACGAGGCGCTCAAGCAGAAGGGCAGCGGCGAAGAGGTCGTCCAGCTGGTCGTCTACGACCTGCCCGGCCGGGACTGTTCGGCGCTGGCCTCCAACGGCGAACTCGGCCCGACCGAGATCGACAAGTACAAGACGCAGTTCATCGACCCGATCGCCGCGATCCTGTCCGACCCCAAGTACGCCTCCCTCAGGATCGTCACCACCGTCGAGATCGACTCGCTGCCCAACCTCGTCACCAACACCGGCAGCCGCGCCACCGCCACCCCCAACTGCGACACCATGCTCGCCAACGGCAACTACGTGAAGGGGGTCGGGTACGCCCTCGCCAAGCTCGGCGCCATCCCGAACGTCTACAACTACCTCGACGCCGGCCACCACGGGTGGCTCGGCTGGGACGACAACTTCGCCCCCTCCGCCAACCTGTTCAAGCAGGCGGCGACCAGCGAGGGCGCGACCGTCGACGACGTGCACGGCTTCATCACCAACACGGCGAACTACAGCGCCCTGAAGGAGAACAACTTCACCGTCGACGACACCGTCAACGGCACCACGGTACGCCAGTCGAAGTGGGTCGACTGGAACCGCTACGTCGACGAACAGTCCTTCGCCCAGGCCTTCCGCAACCAGCTGGTCTCGGTCGGCTTCAACTCGAACATCGGCATGCTGATCGACACCTCCCGCAACGGCTGGGGCGGCACCGCCCGCCCGAGCGGACCCGGGGCCAAGACCAGCGTGGACACCTACATCGACGGGGGCCGCTACGACCGCCGTATCCACATCGGCAACTGGTGCAACCAGTCCGGCGCCGGCCTCGGCGAACGCCCGCAGGCCAACCCGGCGAGCGGGATCGACGCCTACGTGTGGATGAAGCCCCCGGGCGAGTCCGACGGCTCCAGCAGTGCCATCTCGAACGACGAGGGCAAGGGCTTCGACCGGATGTGCGACCCGACGTACACGGGCAACGCACGCAACGGCAACAACCTGTCCGGCGCCCTGCCGAACGCCCCGCTGTCCGGCCACTGGTTCTCCGCCCAGTTCCAGCAGCTGATGCAGAACGCCTACCCGCCGCTGCCGTAACAGTGACGGGCTGAGTGTCCGCCGGGGCCAGGCCTCACCGGTCAGGCCCCGGCGGATCGCGCGCTCCACCGGTCGTCGTGTCCTCGTCATCGGGTCGTGGTCGGTGATCGGCGGGCCCCGGCATCCGGTTCTTCCGGCCTCCCGGCTTGCCGTTCCATCCGCTCCGGTCACCCCTTTTTGCCGTACCGGCAACGGGGCTGGCCCCTGCCCGGTGTGCCGTCGCACGCTGGCGGCATCCGGACGAGAGGCTGACCACCATGGCGCACGACCCCCACGAGCACGGCCACCACGAGCAAGGTCCCCACGAGCACGGCCACGACACCGCCGACATCGACTGGAACGAGCAGGGCCCCCGGCTGGAGGCCCAGGCGGAGCTGTTCGCTCCCGTGTACGAGCGGGCCATGGCCTGGCTCGCGAAGGAGGTGACCGAGCCGGGCCTGATCGTGGACGCGGGCAGCGGACCCGGAGTCGTCTCGTGTCTGTTCGCCGAGGCCTTCCCGGGTGCGCGGATCGTCGCCGTCGACAGCGCCGAGCCGTTGCTGGAGCGCGCCCGCGACCGCGCGGCCCGGCAGGGCGTGGCCGACCGCTTCGACACGATCGCCGGTGAACTTCCCGGTGCACTGGCCGAGTTGGAGTACCCGGCCGACCTGTTGTGGGCCAGTCGCAGCCTGCACCACCTCGGCGATCAGCGATCCGGGCTCGCCGTGTTCGCCGAGCGGCTGGCCCCCGGCGGCACCCTGGCCCTCCTCGAAGGAGGGCTGCCCTCCCGCTTCCTGCCCCGGGACCTCGGCATCGGCCGCCCCGGACTCCAGGCCCGGCTGGACGTACTGGAGGAGGAGTGGTTCGCCCGGATGCGAGCCGACCTGCCGGGCTCCGTCGCCGAGACCGAGGACTGGCCGGCGCTGCTGACCTCCGCCGGTCTGAAGCACACCCGCACCCGCAGCTTCCTGCTCGACCTGCCCGCCCCCGTGACCGACCGAGCCCGCGCCTACGTCGCCGCGCACCTGTCCCGCCTGCGCGACGGTTTCGGCGACGCACTCGACACGGAGGACCGGACCACCCTCGACCGCCTCCTCGACCCCTCCGACCCGATGAGCGTGCACCACCGGCCGGACGTGTTCGTCCTGGGCGCCTACACGGTCCACACGGCAGTACGCCCGGTCTGACCCCGCGCCCGCCGGGAACGGCACCGGCCCGCCCGGCACCGCAGGGTGTCCGGCCGGGTCCGTCGACGGTGCATGGTGTGTTCGGCATCGTCCCGGCCGTGCTCACCCCCTCACCCGCGCGTCCCGTATCGTCCGGCTGTGCGTCCGGTGTGGTCCGTGCCTGTCGGCGGGGGCGGGTTCGGTGCGAGCCGCCTGGCGTGGCAGGGCGTCCAACCGGGGCCGTCGACGGTGCACGGCGTGCTCAGCACCGTCCCGGTCGTGCGTACACGCTCACCCGTGCGCCCCGTACCGTTCGGGTCGCGCACTCCTCGAAGGAGTCGGCGAGCACCCGTTGCTTCAGCCTCTCCCGCGGTTCGGGGTCGAGCGGCTGTCCGGCGGGGTCGCGCAGGACGACGATGCGGCGGGCGGATCGAGGGGAGCGCGGGAGTGGCGGGGGAGGACCTCCTGATGACGGGCGCCTTCAGCCCCGACGGGCGGTACGCCGCCGTCGCCGACCTCCAGGGCCGCGTGACCCTGTGGGACGCGCGCACCTGGCGGCGGACCGCCGTACTGCGGACGGCAGGCTCCGCGGGGGAGCGGCCGGCCCTGGCGTTCGCCGCGGGCGGTTCGCTGGTCGCGGCCGGGGCACCGGACGGGTCCGTCGAGGTGTGGGAGACGGCTGAGCCGGGTTTGCCGGCGGCGCGCCTGCCGGTCGGGGACGGACCGGTGTTGGCCCTCGGATTCTCCTCGGACGGCGCCGAGTTGCACGTGGCGACGTCTCATCTGGCCGACCGCACCCATCCGTTGGCGCCGCGCCGTGCCGCCGCCACGGTGTGTGCGCGGGCCGGGGCCGGACTGGGCGAGGCGGAATGGCACCGCCATCTCCCGTCGGTGCCGTACCGGGCCACCTGTGACCGCCCTTGACTTCGAGCGCCCTCCAAGTGATGGACTTCCCTGGTTCGCACACAACGCGGGGACGAACAGGGGGACTTCATGAACGACTCTCCGGTCGCGCTCATCACCGGCGGCGGCAGTGGGATCGGCGCGGCCGTGGCCCGGCAGCTGCTGGACGCAGGACACCGGGTCACCGTCACCGGGCGCTCGGAACAGCGGCTGCGGGAGTTCGCCGAAGGGCTCGGCGACCCCGAGGAACTGCGGACGGTCGTCGGTGACGCGTCGTCGTTCGACGACGTACGCAACGCCGTCGACCGCACCCTCAAGGCATACGGCCGACTCGACACCGTCGTCGCCAACGCCGGTTTCGCCACCCACGACTCCGTCGCCGACGGCGACCCGGCCGGCTGGACCGAGATGGTCCTCACCAACGTGCTCGGCCCGGCCCTCCTCATCCGCGCCTCGGTGGAGGCCCTGAAGGAGACGCGCGGCCGGATCGTCCTGGTCGGCAGCGTCGCCGGGTTCGTGAACACGCCCGGCAACATCTACGGCGCGACCAAGTGGGCGGTCACCGGGCTCGCCGAGAACACCCGGCGCCAGGTCACGGAGTTCGGGATCGGCGTGACGCTGGTCGCCCCGGGCCGGGTGGAGACCCCGTTCTGGGACGCCTACGGCAGCCTGCCCCCGGGGCACCTCCTCACCGCCGACCAGATGGCCGACTCGATCCTCTGGGCGATCCGCCAGCCGGCCGGTGTCGACGTCAACACCGTGGTCGTACGCCCGCTGGGCCAGCCCAACTGACCCGCTCCTAGTTGTTCTGGAGGAACTGCCTGGCCAGCTGGTCGCCCTGGGTCACCGCCGCGCTGTGGCTCTCGATGGGGGAGACCGTGGAGTTCTTGAACAGGATGTAGGTCACGCCCGAGTCGGTGCCGCCGGTGGCCGGGTCGGGGTCGATGCCGAGCGCCTTGGCGGTGGCGTACGACGCCTCGCCGATGATCTTCGTGGGGCCGGTGTCGCCGACGACGGCGTACTCCACCTTGTTGTTGTAGACGACGGCGACCACACCGCCGCCCTTGATGCCGGCACCGGCGTAGTTCCAGATGCTGCTGGAACTCGGGACCACGACGTACGGCAGTGTCTCGGCCTTCAGAGGCTTGCCGTCGGACTGGTGGAAGGCGGTGTCGTCCTGGTACCAGGGGTCACGGTCCTCGTTGCAGTTGGTGGTGCGCTGGCCGTCGCAGTCGATGTCCATGTCGGCCTTCCAGAACACCGCGCCGTTCTTGCCGCACACGGGGACCGTGGCCGAGGTCTCGTCGTCGGTCTTGTACTTGCCGTTGGAGATCTGCGAGCACGACGTCACCTTGGCGAGCAGGTCGGCCGCGCTGACCGTGCCCTCCTGGGCGGACGTGGGGGCCGTCCCGGGAGCCGAGGTCGCGGACGCGTTCGCGGGGAGGACTCCGGCGGCGAGCAGGGCGGCCCCGGAGGCCGCCGCGAGGGTCAGTGTTCGAAGACGCACTGTGGGGGACCCTTCTGTTAGGAAAGTTTCCTTACCGGGTGCCGTACAAGGTGGACCTGGTTACATGTCCGCGTCAACCCCTGCGTGCGCACGTCGTGAAACCCGCGCGTATTGCGGGGATTTGTGACACGGGCAAGACTGGGGTGGGGGATGGTTCCGGAAGTATTAGGCCATGTCTGTGGCCGCCGGACCGGAAGGCGAGGCGTCATGTTCGTACGCACGGTGTACGCGACCGGCGATCCGGCCCAACTCGACACGGCGATCCGGGCGCTCAACTCCGAGGGACGCGACCTGCTCGAAGAACGGCCCGGCTACCGCGGCGCGGGCGTCTTCGTCGATCGCGACCTCGGCAAACTGCTCACCGTCAGCTGGTGGGACTCCGAGGAGGCCCGGCACAACAGCGACGAGGTGATGCGCGAGCGGCGGCCCGCGCTGCTGGAGCCCTTCGCGGGGACCGTGGCGGTCGAGAACTACGAGGTCGCGGTCTTCCACACACTCCCGCGTCCCACCACCGGCGGCGGACTGCGCATCACCCGGGTGGAGTTCGACCCGGCGGACGCGGACCTGTTCGCCGACACGTTCCACGCGAGTGTGGTGCCCCGCCTCGAGACCCTGCCCGGCCTGGCCAGGGCCGCCCTGTTCCTGGACCGGGAGCGCGGACGCGGGATGGTCGGCACGCTCTTCACCGACCGCCGCTCCCTCGCGGTGTCCCGCGCCGGCCAGGCGGCGGCCCGGCACGAGGGCGCGGCCAAGGCGCACGTGACGGTGGTCGGCCTGGAGGAGTTCGAGGTCGTGCACGCGGACGCGCGGGCCGACTGAACGGCGGCACAGCCGTGGGGGGGGGGGGGGGGGGGGGGGGGGGGGGGGGGGTGTGTGGGGGGGGGGGGGGGTGGGGGGGGGGGGGGGGGGGGGGGGGGGGAGGGGA
>NZ_JBVIIT010000010.1:198342-293008 GCF_055569615.1 Streptomyces sp. NPDC031379
CCAAGGTGTCCCCGTCTCTTCCGCCGACTCCACCCCACACCCCCACGACGTTTGTTTTTTCCCCCTTCCCTGGGGACCCACACACCCCCCCCCCCCCCCCCCCCCCCCCCCCCCCGCCCGCCCCCACGGTGCTGTCCGACGGGTGTCAGCCCATGTCGAAGGTGGCCGGGTCGGGGCCGAGGCGACGGTCCTCGTTGAGCGCGCTGATCGCCGCGAGGTCCTCCTCGTCCAGGCTGAAGTCGAAGACCTCGATGTTCTCCTTGATCCGGGACGGCGTCACGGACTTCGGGATCACGACGTTGCCGAGCTGGACGTGCCAGCGCAGCACGACCTGGGCCGGGGTGCGGCCGTGCTTCCGCGCGATCGCGACGATCGCCGGGACCTCCAGCAGGCCCTTGCCCTGACCGAGCGGCGACCAGGCCTCCGTGGCGATGCCCTGCTCCGCGTGGTACTCGCGGGTGGCGTGCTGCTGCAGATGCGGATGCAGCTCGATCTGGTTGACCGCCGGGACGACCGAGGTCCGCGAGATCAGCTGCTGAAGGTGCTCCGGCAGGAAGTTGGACACGCCGATGGCACGGATCCGGCCGTCGGAGTGCAGCTTCTCGAACGCCTTGTAGGTGTCGGTGTACGTGTTCCGGGACGGCAGCGGCCAGTGGATCAGGTACAGGTCGAGGTAGTCCAGACCCAGCTTCTCCAGCGACACGTCGAAGGCGCGCAGCGTGGAGTCGTACCCCTGGTCGCTGTTCCAGAGCTTGGTGGTGACGAAAATGTCCTCACGGGGCAGGCCGGAGGCGGCGATGGCCTTGCCGGTGCCCTCTTCGTTGCCGTAGATCGCCGCTGTGTCGATGCTGCGGTACCCGGCCTCCAGTGCCGTGGCGACGGCCCGCTCGGCCTCGTCGTCCGGCACCTGCCATACGCCGAAGCCCAGCTGGGGCATCTCGACGCCGTTGTTGAGGATGATCGGGGGGACCTTGCTGCTCACGAGCTTCTTGATCCTTACGGTTGTCGACAGGTGGTACTCCCATCGTCAACGATCACACGCCGCGACGCATTCCTGATGGCGCAATCGACCGGTGCGAGTCAGGTGCGTCAGGTCCGGTAGAGGGCGTCGACCTCGTTCGCGTACGCCTTCTCGATCGCTTTCCGCTTCAGCTTCAACGACGGGGTCAGCAGGCCGTGTTCCTCGGTGAACGGCTGGGCCAGGATGCGGAAGGTGCGGATCGACTCGGCCTGGGAGACGAGGGTGTTCGCGGCGACCACCGCACGCCGCACCTCCGTCTCGAGGTCAGCGTCGTGCACCAGCTGGGCCGGGACCATCCCCGGCTTCCCGCGCATCTGCAGCCAGTGCTCGACGGCCTCCTGGTCGAGGGTGACCAGGGCGGCGACGTAGGGGCGGTCGTTGCCGACGACGATGCACTGGTTGACCAGCGGATGCTCGCGCACCCGTTCCTCCAGCACGCCCGGGGAGACGCTCTTTCCGCCCGAGGTCACCAGGATCTCCTTCTTGCGGCCGGTGATCGTCAGATAGCCGTCCTCGTCCAGGGAGCCGAGATCGCCGGTGGCCAGCCAGCCGTCGTGCAGGGTCTCGTCGGTGGCCTTCTGGTTGTTCAGGTAGCCCTGGAAGACGTTGCCGCCGTGCAGCCAGATCTCCCCGTCGTCGGCGATGTGCACGGTCACGCCCGGGATGGCCTGGCCGACCGTGCCGTAGCGGGTGCGCTCGGGCGGGTTGGCGGTGGCCGCGGCCGTCGACTCGGTCAGGCCGTAGCCCTCGTAGATCTGCACGCCCGCGCCCGCGAAGAACAGCCCGAGCCGGCGGTCCATCCCGGAACCGCCGGACATCGCGTTCCGTATCCGGCCGCCCATCGCGGCCCGCACCTTGGAGTAGACCAGCTTGTCGAAGAGCTGGTGCTGCATGCGCAGCCCCGCCGACGGGCCGGGCCCGATGCCCCAGGCCTTCGCCTCCACGGCCTCCGCGTACTTCACCGCGATGTCGACCGCCTTCTCGAACGGCCCGGATCTGCCCTCCTTCTCCGCCTTGCGGCGGGCCGCGTTGAACACCTTCTCGAAGATGTACGGCACCGCGAGGATGAAGGTCGGACGGAACGCGGCCAGATCGGGCAGCAGGGCGGCGGCGTGCAGCTGCGGCTGGTGCCCGAAGCGGACCCGGCCGCGGATCGCCGCGACCTCCACCATCCGCCCGAAGACGTGCGCCAGCGGCAGGAACAGCAGCGTGGACGCCTCGTCGCCCTTCTTGGAGTGGAACACCGGCTCCCAGCGCTGGATGACCGTGTCCGCCTCGTACATGAAGTTGCCGTGCGAGATCACACAGCCCTTGGGGCGGCCGGTGGTGCCGGAGGTGTAGATGATCGTGGCGACCGAGTCCGGGGTGACCGCCTCCCGGTGCCGGTGCACCACCTCGTCGTCCAGATGCGCGCCGGCGTCGTACAGCTCCTGCACACAGCCCGCGTCCAGCTGCCACAGCTGACGCAGCTGCGGCAGCCGGTCGATGACGGTGGCGATGGTCATGGCGTGGTCCTCGTGCTCCACGATCGCCGCCGACACCTCGGCGTCGTACAGCATCCAGAAACACTGCTCGGCCGACGACGTGGGGTAGACGGGCACCACCTGGGCGCCGACGGTCCACAGGGCGAAGTCGAACAGGGTCCACTCGTAGCGGGTGCGGGACATGATGGCGACGCGGTCGCCGAAGCGGATGCCGCGCGCGAGGAGGCCCTTGGCGAGGGCGAGGACCTCGTCCCGGAACTCGGCGGCGGTCACGTCCCGCCACTGCCCGGAGGCGTCCTTGCGGCCGAGGGCGACGTGCAGGGGGTCCGTGAGGGCATGCTCGAAGACGATGTCGGCCAGACCGCCCACCGGCGGCGCCGATGCCAACGGCGGGTTGGTGAACTCGCGCAAACCTCGCTCCCCGATCCTCGCTGCTTGGTCACGCCCGTGATGCTCGGCACAGCGCGGTGAAAGCTACCCCACGCGGTCAGCGGGCGGGAGGGGGTAGGAAACCGAGCAAACCTCACGTTTTTCCTGGACGGCGGCTGGAAAATGCCCTCACATGGGGAAGGGCCGGACACAATACTGACGGGTCAGTAAGTTTCGGTGCCGTAATCTCCACCGAATCTGTACGTGCCGATTACCGCCTCGCGCGGCCGAGGGCGGCCCCTGGGAAACAAGCTCCCGGGGCCGCCCTCGCCCGTCGTCACCGGCGCGTTCCGCTCACCCGCGGGCCGCCACCGCTTCCCCCGTCACCGCTTCTTCCGGCCCCCCGCCCGAGGCCTTGCGCGGCGCGGGCCCGCCCCTGCGCACGAGCAGCAGCACCGCGGCGCCCGCGACCGTGCCGGCGAGACCGGCCACCACCAGCGCTCCGTTCAGGCCGGAGGCGAACGCGGCGCGCAGGGTGTGCTCGGAGAAGCCGCCGCGCAGCGTCCCGGCGCCGCCGCCGGCCAGCGTGTGCGCCGCGTCGCCGGGCAGCGTGCCGGTCATCCGGGAGCTGAGCACGGTGCCGAAGACGGCCACCCCGAGCGCGTACCCGAGCTGCCGGACCGTGTTCACCGCGCCGCCCGCCATCCCGGACCGCTCGGGCGGCACCGCCGCCAGCGCCGCCCCGGCCACCGTCGGCGCCACGAACCCGGTGCCGACGCCGACCAGCACGAATCCGGGCACCAGCACCGTCCAGTCGGAACCCGCGTCCAGCACCGCCTGGCACAGGGTGCCCGAAGCGATCAGCAGCAGTCCGCCGCCGACGGTCAGCCAGGCCGGCGCCCCGTGCAGCAGCTTCCCCACCAGTACCGCCACCACCATCGAGACCGCGGTCAGCGGCAGCAGCGTCAGCCCGCCCCGCACCGGCGACATACCGAGCAGCGTCTGCATCCAGATGGAGAGGTACGCGATCCCGCCGAACGCCACCCCGTTGAAGGCGAACGAGGCCAGCATCGTCCCGACGAACGCCGGCCGGCGCAGCAGCGACAGATCCAGCAGCGGATGCGCCACCCGCCGCTCCACCAGCACGAACGCCGCCAGTGCCAGCGCGGCCACGGCGAACGCCGCCAGCGTCACGGGCGCGCTCCAGCCGTCCTCCCCGGCCCGCACCACCGCGTACGTCGCACCGCCGGCGAACAGCGCGAAGGCCGCCGTACCCGCCCAGTCGACACGTATCCCGCGCGGGCCGCGCGACTCGGGGACCATCCGCAGCGTCAGCCACACCGCCACGACGCTCACCGGCAGGTTGACGAAGAAGATCCACTGCCAGCCCGGGCCCTCGGCGATCAGTCCGCCCAGCACCGGCCCGACCGCGGCCGCCCCGGCGCTGACCGCACCCCACACGCCGAGCGCCGCGGAGCGCTGCCGCCCCTGGTAGACCGAGCCCAGCAGGGGCAGGGTCGTGGCGAACATCGCCGCCCCGCCGATGCCTTGCAGGGCCCGCGCCGCCACCAGCATTCCCGGACCCGACGCCAGGCCGCACAGCAGGCTCGCCGCCGCGAACAGCACCACACCCACCACATGCACCCGGCGCCGCCCCAGGATGTCGGCGGCGGCCCCCACCCCCAGCAGCAGCGCGGCCAGCGCGAGGGCGTACCCGTCCACCACCCACTGCAGATCACCCAGCGACGCGTGCAGCGAACCCGCCATGTCGGGCAGTGCCACCACCACGATCGTCACGTCCAGCAGCAACATGAACGTGCCCAGGCACACGGCCGTGAGCGTCCCCCATGTACGCATCTCCTCAACTCCCCTGTACGAACGGGCTGCGTATCGCTGCGTACGATGACCCCACGGCGGCCGATCGGACGTCCGCAATGGCCATGTCCTACGGAATCCGACGGGGGAGACCGTGCTTCAGATGGAATCCGACACCTTCGACCTGCTGGACCTGCAGCTGCTGTCCGCGCTGGAGATCGACGGCCGGGCCCCCTTCAGCCGGATCGCCGCCGTCCTCGGCGTATCCGACCAGACCGTCGCGCGCCGCTACCGGCGCCTGCGCGCCGAGGGCGGCCTCAAGGTCGTCGTCCTCCGGGACGCCGACCGCCTCGGCCAGGACCAGTGGATGCTCCGCCTGCGCTGCGCGCCCGACGGCGCCGCCGTCATCGCCGACGCCCTCGCCAAACGCCCCGACACCTACTGGATCGGGCTGGCCTCCGGCGGCACCGAGATCGCCTGCCTCACCCGGCCGCGCAGCCCGGGCGAGCACGACGACCTCCTCCTCGGCAAGCTGCCGCGCACCCCGAGCGTCGTGGAGATCCGGGCCCTGCAACTCCTGCACCGCTTCTACGGTGGCCCCGTCGGCTGGCTGCGCAAGTTCCGGGCGCTCGACGACGGGCAGATCGCCGCCCTGCGCCCCGAGCTGCCCGCGCCCGGTCCGGCCCGTCTGGAGCCCGAGGACGCGCCGCTGCTCGCCGCCCTGGAACGCGACGGACGCGCCACCTACCCGGAACTGCAGCGCGCCACCGGCCGCTCCGAGTCCGCCGTCAAACGCCGCCTGTCCGCTCTGATCGCCTCCGGGGCGGTGTACGTCGACGTCGAGTACAACTCCGAGATCCTCGGCCACCCCAAGGCCGCCGTCCTGTGGATCACCACCTCACCGGGCGCCCTGCACTCCGTCGGGCGGACCCTGGCCACCCACGACGAGGTCGCCTTCGCCGCCGCCACCGCCGGCCCCTCGCACATCGCCGTCACCGCCGTCGTCCGCGACACGGCGGCCCTGTACGCCTACCTGAGCGGCCCCCTCGGCCACCTGGACGGCGTGCAGCACGTGGAGGCGACCCCCTTCCTGCGCCGGGTCAAACAACTGACGTACCGCGCGACCCGCTGACGCCGCCGGCGGGCCGGTCGCTGTGGTGACGGAGGCGCTCGCCGCCCGTCAGGATCGCCGCCGCCAGGGCGTTCGCGGCGCCCTCCGCCGTGGACCGGCGCCGGCCGTGGACGAGGACGAAGTCGATCCTGCCCAGGTCGGGCAGGCCGGCCCGGTCGGGCAGCCGGAAGAGGCCGGGCGGGATCAGACGCCGGGAGTGCGCCATCACACCGAGGCCGGCGCGGGCCGCGGCGATCAGCCCGTTGAGACTGCCGCTGGTGCACGCGATCCGCCAGTCCCGGCCCTGCCGCTCGAGGACCTCCAGGGCGCGGGCCCGGGTGATGCCGGGCGGCGGATACACGATCAGCGGTACGGGCCGGTCGGCGTCCAGGCGCAGCCGTTCGGCCCCGATCCACACCAGGTCGTCGCGCCAGACCAGTTCACCGCGGGGGTCCTCCGGGCGCCGCTTGGCCAGCACCAGGTCGAGCTTCCCGGCGGCGAGCTGTTCGTGCAGGGTCCCGGACAGCTCCACCGTCAGCTCCAGGTCGACCTCCGGGTGGTCGTGGCGGAAGCCCTCCAGGATCTCCGGCAGCCGGGTGAGGACGAAGTCCTCCGAGGCACCGAAGCGCAGCCGGCCACGCACACGCGTGCCGGTGAAGAACGCCGTCGCCTGCTCGTGCACCTCCAGGATCCGGCGGGCGAAGCCCAGCATCGCCTCGCCGTCCTCGGTCAGCTCCACCGAATGGGTGTCCCGGGAGAACAGCTGCCGGCCCGCCGCGTCCTCCAGCCGGCGCACATGCTGGCTCACCGTGGACTGGCGCAGCCCCAGCCGCCGGGCGGCCTGCGTGAAGCTGAGCGTCTGGGCCACCGCCAGGAAGGTGCGCAGATGCGTCGGGTCGTACACGACTCGCAGCCTATCGGTAATCGCGGAACATGATGACAGTGAGAGTGGTATGCGGGATTCCCGATCGGCGGGGTGAAGAGGACGATGGAGAGGGGTCCTGCGCGCCCGTGCGCGGGAGCACCCACTGACACGCACAGACACGCACAGCAATCGGAGCACCGTGAAACGCCTGCGCTGGCCGGCTTGGATGCCGATCGACCCGTACATCGTGCTGCTGCTCGCGACGGTGGGCCTCGCGGCGCTTCTCCCGGCCCGAGGCACCGCCGCCGACGTGGCCTCGGGTGCCTCCACGGCCGCGATCGCCTTCCTCTTCTTCCTCTACGGCGCCCGGCTCTCCACCCGGGAGGCCCTGGACGGGCTCAAGCACTGGCGGCTCCACATCACCGTGCTGGCCTGTACGTTCGTCGTCTTCCCGGTGTTGGGGCTCGCCCTGCGCGGTGCGGTGCCGGTCCTGCTGACCCAGCCCCTCTACCAGGGCCTGCTGTTCCTGACCCTGGTGCCGTCCACGATCCAGTCGTCCATCGCGTTCACGTCGATCGCTCGCGGAAACGTGCCTGCCGCGATCTGCGCCGGCTCCTTCTCCTCCCTCGCCGGCATCGTGCTCACCCCGCTGCTCGCGGCGGCCCTGCTCGGCAACGGCGAGGCCGGGTTCTCCGCCGACTCGCTGGTGAAGATCGTGCTCCAGCTGCTGGTGCCGTTCCTCGCCGGGCAGCTGCTGCGGCGCTGGATCGGCGGCTTCGTCGCCCGGCACAAGAAGGTGCTCGGACTGGTCGACCGCGGCTCGATCCTGCTCGTCGTCTACACCGCCTTCAGCGAGGGCATGAACCAGGGCATCTGGCACCAGGTCAGCCCGGTCCGGCTGGCCGGGCTGCTGGCCGTCGAGGCGGTGCTGCTGGCCGTGATGCTCGTGCTCACCTGGTACGGCGGCAGGGCGCTCGGCTTCGGCCGGGAGGACCGGATCGCCATCCAGTTCGCCGGCTCGAAGAAATCCCTCGCCTCGGGACTGCCCATGGCGAGCGTCCTGTTCGGCGCCCACGCCTCCCTGGCCGTGCTGCCGCTGATGCTCTTCCACCAGATGCAGCTGATGGTGTGCGCGGTCATCGCCAAGCGCCGGGCCCGTGACCCGGAGGCGGCGCCGGACCGCGATCCGCAGGAGACCCCGGGCCCGGCGAAGGAGTCGGCCGCCGACGTGGTCCAGGGGCAGCCGCAGGACCGTGTCCTTCGGTGACCGCAGTCCCCGAGCGCGCGGGCCCTCACGGGCGCAGGACGACCTTGCCGAGGTTGGCCCGTGTCTCGATCGCCTCGTGCGCCTTCGCGGCGTCCTCCAGCGCGAACTCCCCGTGCACGGTGGGCCTCACGGTGCCTTCGGCGAACATGCGCCACAGCTCCCGGCGCCACTGTTCGTACAGCTCCGGCCTGCCGCGGGCGATCAGGGCCATCTGGAAGCCGATCACCGACCTGGCGCCCACCAGCAGGTCGTACGCCTGGATCGTGCCGCCTCCCGAGCTGTAGGCGACCAGACGGCCGTGCGGGGCGAGCGCGGCGAGGGCGGGGGTGAGCAGAGCGCCGCCCACGGCGTCCAGGACGCAGTCGACCGGCTCCCCCCAGCTGTCGTCACCATAGAGAACACAGTCGTCCGCGCCGAGCGAGCGGACGAAGTCCGCCTTGCCCGGACCGGACACGGCGCCGACCACCCGGCCCGCACCCCGTGCCCGCGCCAGCTGCACCGCGAGGTGCCCCACCCCGCTCGCCGCCGCCGTGACGAGCACCGTCTCGCCCGGTGCGGGCCGCGCGGCCTCAAGCGCCCCGAGCGCCACCAGACCGCTGCGCACCAGCGCGACCGCGTCCACGGCGGTGGCCGCCTCCGGTATCGGCGTGGCCATGGCCTCGTGCAGCAGGGCGAAGTCGGCGTATCCGTGGCCGAAGCAGAGCCCGGTCACCCGGTCGCCCGGGCGGAAGCGGGTCACCCCCTCGCCGGCCGCGACCACCTCACCGGCGATCTCACCGCCCAGCCGGATCGGCTCGGCGGCCTCGGTGACCTTGCGCACGACGGGCAGGGTGACGCCGACGGCCTGGACGCGCACCAGCACCTCGCCGGGGCCGGGCTCGGGGACGGGGGCCTCCTCCAGGAACAGCGGCCCGCCGGCGGACTCGTAGCGGACGCGACGCATGTGCAACCTCCAGGCCGGGACACCGGCGGCCAGTCGTGGGGAACACCCATGAAGTCGTTGGGAGTTCCAACGGTAATGCCGGTTCGTTGGGAAGTCCAATGGTTTCCGGATAGGCTGGCGCCATGGCCGAAGCACCCCTGCCCGCGATCCGCTCCCTCCCCAGCTGGCTGCTGGGCCGGGCCGCCGCACGGGGCCGCGCCCTGGTCGCCGACGCCCTCGCGGCCGAAGGCCTGAAGATGTGGCACCACGTGGTCCTCTCCGCCGTCCGCGACCTCGCCCCGGTCGCCCAGGCCGACCTCGGCCGCAGCGTGGGCCTGGACCCCAAGGACGTCGTCGGCGTCCTGAACGACCTGCAGACCGCCGGCCTCGTGGTCCGCGCCCCCGACCCCCGGGACCGGCGCAAGAACGCCGTGTCCCTCACCGACGAGGGCGCCCGCCTCCTGACCCGCTGCGAGCAGGCGGCCCGCGACGCCAACGACGAACTCCTCGCGCCGCTGTCGGTCGCCGAACGCGACCGGTTCATGGACCTGCTGCTGCGGATCTCCGGCACCGGGGGCTGACCGGGCCGGCGTCCGGGCAGGGCTGAGGCGGGGCCCCGCGGCGCAGGGGGCGCTCCCCGCCGACGGGCCCCGCCGCCGTGCCGCGGGGGACCGCCTCAGCCCTGGGCGGCCGCCTCCCGCAGGGTGATCCGGTCCTCGCCCGCGTACACGTTCATCGAGCTGCCCCGCAGGAAACCCACCAGGGTCAGGCCCGTCTCCGCCGCCAGGTCCACCGCCAGCGACGACGGCGCCGACACCGCCGCCAGCACCGGGATGCCCGCCATCACCGCCTTCTGCGCCAACTCGAACGAGGCCCGGCCGGAGACGAGGAGGACCGTGCGGGACAACGGCAGGTCACCGTTCTGCAGCGCCCGCCCGACCAGCTTGTCGACGGCGTTGTGCCGGCCCACGTCCTCCCGTATGTCCAGCAGCTCCCCGTCCTCGGTGAACAGGGCCGCCGCGTGCAGGCCGCCGGTCCGGTCGAACACCCGCTGGGCCGCCCGCAGCCGCTCGGGCAGGCTCGCCAGCAGCGCGGGGGTGACGCGGACCGCGGGATCGTCGGCGATCGGCCAGCGGGCGGTGGTGCGGACGCCGTCCAGGCTGGCCTTGCCGCACAGCCCGCAGGAGGAGGACGTGTACACGTTCCGCTCCAGAGTGAAGTCCGGCAGGCTGACGCCGGGCGCGGTCCGCACGTCGACGACGTTGTAGGTGTTCGAACCGTCGGCCGTGGCCCCGGCGCAGTAGACGATGTTCTGCAGATCGGACGCGGCGGCCAGGACGCCCTCGCTCACCAGGAATCCCGCCGCCAGCGCGAAGTCGTCGCCCGGTGTGCGCATGGTGATCGCGAGCGGCTTGCCGTTCAGCCGGATCTCCAGGGGTTCCTCGGCGACGAGCGTGTCCGGCCGGGTGGAGACCGCCCCGTCGCGGATCCGGAGGACCTTGCGTCGTTCCGTGACTCGTCCCATGTCCTGATCAGCCCCGGTTCTGTACGTGCTGGTAGCCGAAACGGCCCTTGATGCAGAGGTTGCCGCGGGTCACCGGGTTGTCGTGCGGCGAGGTGACCTTGACGATCTCATTGTCCTGCACATGGAGCGTGAGGGTGCAGCCCACTCCGCAGTACGCGCACACCGTGGTCGTCTCCGTCTGCCGGGACTCGTCCCAGGTACCCGCCGCCCGCATGTCGAACTCCGGCTTGGACACCAGTGCCCCCGTGGGGCACACCTCGACGCAGTTCCCGCAGTACACGCACGCCGAGTCGGTCAGCGGGGCGTCGTGCTCGACGGCGATCCGCGCGCCGAAACCGCGCCCGGCGACGGAGATCGCGAAGCTGTTCTGCCACTGGTCGCCGCAGGCGTCGACGCACTTGTAGCACAGGATGCACTTGCCGTAGTCGCGCACGTACAGCTCGTTGTCGACCCTCGGCTCCTCGTTCAGCCGGGCCGCGTCCGGGCCGAACCGCTCCGGCTTCGCCTCGTACTCCTTGATCCACCCGGCGACCTGCGGAGTGGTCGACAGATCGACAGAGGACGCGAGCAGCTCCAGGACGATCTTCCGGCTGCGCCGAACGCGTTCGGTGTCCGTCCGGACCTCCATCCCGGGTTCCGCCCGGCGCGAGCAGGCCGGCACGAGCGTCCACGACCCCTCGACCTCGACCACGCACACCCGGCACGCGTTCTTCGGCCGCAGCGTGTCGCCCTGGCACAGGGTCGGCACGTCCTTCCCGGCCGCCCGGCACGCGTCCAGGACCGTCGAGCCCTCCGGGACGCGGGCCGGTGCGCCGTCGAGCGTGAACTGAAGCAGACGGCGCGGGATCCCCAGCGGTGTGACGGTCATTCGTACGCCCCCAGACGGTCGATGGCGGATTCCACGGCGTTCCAGGCGGTCTGCCCCAGACCGCAGATCGAGGCGTCCCGCATCGCCCGCCCGACCTCCCGCAGCAGGGCGATGTCCGTCGCGGCGCCCGCGCCCGTGCGGTCCGCGATCCTGCGCAGCGCCTCCTCCTGCCGCACGGTCCCGACCCGGCACGGCACGCACTGCCCGCACGACTCCTCGCGGAAGAACTCGGCGATGCGCAGCAGCAGCCGGGGGAGCGGCACGGTGTCGTCGAACGCCATCACCACCCCGGAGCCGAGCGTGGTGCCCGCCCGGCGGGCGCCTTCGAGGGTGAGCGGGATGTCCAGCTCGTCGGGCCGGACGAACCCGCCGGCCGCCCCGCCCAGCAGCACCGCCCGCAGACCCGGGCGCACCCCCGCCAGGTTCAGCAGCTCGCCGAGCGTCGCCCCGAAGGGCAGCTCGTACACGCCCGGCCGCGCCACGCTGCCGGAGACGCAGAACAGCTTCGGACCGGTGGACTGAGCCGTGCCGATCGCCGCGTACGCGGGGGCGCCCATCGTCAGCACCGGCAGGACGTTGACCAGCGTCTCGACGTTGTTCTCGGCCGTCGGCCTGCCGAACAGGCCCTTCTCCACCGGGAACGGCGGCTTGGAGCGCGGCTCACCCCGGTAGCCCTCCAGGGAGTTGAACAGGGCCGTCTCCTCGCCGCAGACGTAGGCGCCGGCGCCCCGCCGGATCTCGATGTCCAGGCGGTAGCCCTGGCCGAGGATGTCGTCGCCGAGCAGGCCACGGGCGCGGGCCTGGTCGATCGCGTGCTGTACGCGGTGCACGGCGCGCGGGTACTCGCCGCGGATGTACACGAAGGCCCGGTGCGCGGAGATCGCGTACGCCGCGATCGTGATCGCCTCCACGAGCGCGAACGGGTCGCCCTCCATCAGCACCCGGTCCTTGAAGGTGCCCGGCTCGGACTCGTCGGCGTTGCACACCAGATAGTGCGGACGGTCGGGCCGGGACGCGGTGGCCTGCCACTTGCGGCCGGTGGGGAAGGCGGCGCCGCCGCGCCCGGCCAGGCCGGAGTCGGTCACCTCGCGGATCACCCCGGCGGGCCCCAGCTCGAAGGCCCGGCGCAGGGCCGCGTAGCCGCCGTGCGCGCGATAGTCGTCCGGCGAGGACGGGTCGACCGCGCCGACCCGGCGCAGCAGCACCAGCGAGGGGTCCCCCGCCTGGGGCACCGCCGCCACTGCCGGGGGCTCCCCGGCCGCCGCGTCCGGTGCGCTCGCCGCACGGACGGCCGCCGTCACGGAAGCGGGCGCGGACACCGCCGTACGCACCTGCTCTCCCGCCCGGATCGCGAGCGCGGCCGGCGCGCGTTCGCACAGCCCCAGGCAGGGTCCGCGTTCGACGCTCACCCCGCTGCCGGGCCCGAGCCGCGCCTCGATCCCGGCGCACAGTTCGCCGGCCCCGGCCGCCGTGCAGGCCAGGTCGGTGCAGACGTGCAGCACCGTCGCGGGACGCGGCCGGAGCGAGAACATGGCGTAGAAGGTGGCGACGCCGTACGCCTCGGCCGGCGGGACGGTCAGCCTGCGGCACAGGTAGCCGAGGCCGTCTTCGCTGATCCAGCCGACCCGGTCGTTGAGGGCGTGCAGTCCCGGCAGCAGCAGATCGCGCCGGTCGCGCGCCTCCCGGCCGCCGCGGGCCCACCTCAGGTCGGCGTCGGTGCGCTCGGCGCCCTCCCGGGAGGACTCCGGCGGCCCCAGCAGGGCGTCCACGGCGTCACGTTCCTCGTCGGTCGGCAAGCTGTCGCCGAAGCGCAGGTCCACGCCCTCACCTCGCGTACGTCGTGGCCGGGAGCTTCTCGATCCGGATCGCCGACGCCTTGAACTCCGCCGTCCCCGCGATCGGGCAGTTGGCCTCGATCGTCAGCCGGTTGGTGTCCACCTCGTCGGGAAAGTGCATCGTCATGAAGGCCAGGACCGGCCGGAGCGCGGTGTCCACCCACACCGGTGCCACCACCGTCCCGCGCCGCGAGGACACCCGGACCTCCTCGCCGACCGCGACCCCGTACCGCTCGGCGTCCTCCGGACACAGCTCGACGTACTCGCCGCGCCTGAGCGGAGAGGCGTAACCACCGCTCTGCACACCGGTGTTGTAGGAGTCCAGGCGCCTTCCGGTGGTGAGCCGGATCGGGTACTCCTCGTCGGTGAGGTCGACCGGCGGATCGTGCCGGACCAGCCCGAACGGTGCCGGGGCCCCGCGCCTGACAGGGTCGCTCTCCCACAACCGGCCGTGCAGATAGGTCGGTTCGAGCCGGTCGGGGTCCGGACAGGGCCACTGGATGCCCCGGTGCTCCGCCAGTCGCGCGTACGTCATCCCGTGGTGGTCCGGGGAGACCGACCGCAGCCGACGGCCCGTTCGGGGGCGAGGACCGCGCTGACGGCGCCGCCCGGGTCCACGCTCTCGATGCGGTGGCCGTCGTGGGGGCCGCCGTGCCGGTGGAAGTACCACCAGGGGATGCCGTTCTGCGCGGCCACCACGGTGGTGCGCTCGTGCAGCAGCGGCGCGATCAGCGGCCCGCACGCCGCGTACGCGTGGGCCTTCAGGCCCAGGAAGACGTGGTCCACCGGGCCGATCTCGGCCGGGTCGCCGGTGGCGTGGGGGTGCGCGGTGAAGTCGCCGCGCGGGCTGAGCACCCGTACCCCGTGCCGCGTCATGGCCGCGAGATGGGGTCCACGGGCGATGAGATGCACATCGGCGCCGGCGCGGTGGAGCGCGGCACCCACGTAGGCGCCGGTCGCACCGGCGCCGAGGACTGCGACGCAAGGATCCCCACCGAGGTGACCGTTGAGCGCATGCCGCATACCGTTCACCGCATACGGTCGACGCCCCGCCTTCTCAACTCCCTCGCGCCGCCCTACCGTCCGGCCCCATGAGCAGCCCCCCTCTCGCACCCCCGGGCTGGAGTCGTTGGCTCGTCCCGCCCGCCGCCCTCTCCGTCCACCTGTCCATCGGCCAGGCCTACGCCTGGAGCGTCTTCAAACCCTCCCTCGAGTCCGCGCTGCACCTCGACGGCACCCGCAGCGCGCTGCCCTTCCAGCTGGCGATCGTGATGCTCGGGCTGTCGGCCGCGTTCGGTGGCACGCTCGTCGAGCGCAACGGCCCGCGCTGGGCCATGACCGTCGCCCTCGTCTGCTTCTCCTCCGGCTTCCTGATCGCCGCACTCGGCGCCCAGACGCGGCAGTACTGGCTGATCGTCCTCGGCTACGGCTTCGTCGGCGGGATCGGCCTCGGCATCGGGTACATCTCGCCCGTCTCCACCCTGATCAAGTGGTTCCCGGACCGCCCCGGCATGGCCACCGGCATCGCCATCATGGGCTTCGGCGGCGGCGCGCTGATCGCCTCGCCCTGGTCGGCGCAGATGCTCCAGTCCTTCGGCACGGACCACTCCGGCATCGCGCTCGCCTTCCTCGTGCACGGCCTGTCGTACGCGGTCTTCATGTCGCTCGGCGTTCTCCTCGTACGCGTGCCGCGCACCGGGAAACCGGCCGACGGCGCGCCGAGCGCCCTCGACGGCGTCCAGGTGTCCGCCCGCAGGGCCGTGCGCACCCCCCAGTTCTGGTGCCTGTGGGTCGTCCTGTGCACGAACGTCACCGCCGGCATCGGCATCCTGGAGAAGGCCGCCCCCATGATCACGGACTTCTTCGCGGACGGCTCCACCCCGGTGTCGGCCTCGGCGGCCGCCGGCTTCGTCGCGCTGCTGTCGGCCGCGAACATGGCCGGCCGGATCGGCTGGTCGTCCGCCTCCGACCTCATCGGACGCAAGAACGTCTACCGCGTCTACCTCGGCGTCGGCGCGCTGATGTACCTGCTCATCGCCCTGTTCGGGGACTCGGCCAAGCCGCTGTTCGTGCTGTGCGCGCTGGTGATCCTCTCCTTCTACGGCGGTGGTTTCGCCACCGTCCCCGCCTATCTCAAAGACCTCTTCGGCACGTACCAGGTCGGTGCCATCCACGGCCGCCTGCTCACCGCATGGTCCACGGCCGGGGTGCTGGGCCCGCTGATCGTCAACTGGATCGCCGACCGGCAGGAGGCGGCCGGAAAACACGGCTCGGCGCTGTACGGGCTGTCCTTCGGCATCATGATCGGCCTGCTCGTGGTCGGCTTCGCCGCCAACGAACTGGTCCGCCCCGTCCATGCCCGCCACCACATCCCCGCCCCGAGGGAGGCCGCCGATGTCCAGCGACAGCAGTCCGCCTAGCCGACGGGGCCTGATCGCGCTCGCCTGGCTGTGGGTGGCGGCGCCCCTCGCCTACGGGGTGTACGAACTCGTGCGGAAGGCGACGCAGTTGTTCACGGGATGAATACGCGGGCGTCCGTGGGTCTGAGTGAAGCCGACAACCCGGGCGCCCGTTTCCTGTGGCTTCACCTGCCCTCGTACCCGCGAGTCACTGATCAGACTGGTGGATCCCGCTACCCACGGCACCGAGGGGAACCCACCACATGAACGGCTCGCGCATCGCCGCCGTCGGCCACTACCAGCCCGCCAGGGTGCTCACCAACGACGACCTGGCCGGCATGGTCGACACCAGCGACGCATGGATCCGCAGCCGGGTGGGGATCCGGACCCGGCACATCGCGGGCCCGGACGAACCGGTCGACGAACTCGCGGCGCACGCCGCCGCCAAGGCGCTCGCCGCCGCGGGGCTCACACCGGGCGACATCGACCTGGTCCTCGTCGCGACCTCGACCGCGATCGACCGCTCCCCGAACACCGCCGCCCGGGTGGCCGCCCGCCTCGGCATCCCGCAGCCCGCCGCGATGGACGTCAACGTCGTCTGCGCCGGCTTCACCCACGCCCTCGCCACCGCCGACCACGCCGTCCGGGCGGGCGCGGCGACCCGGGCGCTGGTCATCGGCGCCGACAAGATGTCCGAGGTCACCGACTGGAGCGACCGCAGCACCTGCGTCCTGGTCGGCGACGGGGCCGGGGCCGCGGTGGTCGAGGCGTGCCGGCCGGGGCAGGAGCCCGGGATCGGGCCGGTGCTGTGGGGATCGGTGCCGGAGATGGGCAACGCGGTGCGCATCGAGGGCACGCCGCCCCGGTTCGCCCAGGAGGGGCAGAGCGTCTACCGCTGGGCCACCACCCAGCTGCCGCCGATCGCCCGGCGCGTCTGCGAGCGGGCCGGCGTCGAGCCCGCCGACCTCGCCGCGATCGTCCTGCACCAGGCCAACCTGCGCATCATCGAGCCGCTCGCCCACAAGATCGGCGCGGTCGACGCGGTGATCGCACGCGACGTCACCGAGTCGGGCAACACGTCCGCGGCCAGCATCCCCCTCGCGCTGTCCAAGCTGATCGAGCGGGGCGCGGTCCGCAGCGGCGACGCGGCCCTGCTGTTCGGCTTCGGCGGCAACCTGTCGTACGCCGGGCAGGTCGTGCGCTGCCCGTGACACCGCACGCGGGGGCGCGCCGGAGGGCGTGACGCACCCGACTCCCGCTCCCTCTGGCTTTTGTGCACCGTAGACTGTAGACGAAAGACAATTCATAGTGGGCAGTCCACCGTGGACCGCGCACAGCCCGCCGTGTACGGCAGTTCGCTGTGCACGGCAGCCAGCTCAGGAGGGGGACCGCGATGTTGTCGACCGGCCTGCCGCAGGGAGCCGTGCCCAAGCTGGAACGGCCCGGCCCGTTGCGCGACCGTGTCTACGAGGCGCTGCTGGAGCTGATCACCACCCGCGCCCTGCAGCCCGGCCAGCACCTCGTGGAGAGTGAACTCGCCGGACACCTGGGCGTCTCCCGGCAGCCGGTGCGCGAGGCGCTGCAGCGGCTGAACACCGAGGGCTGGGTCGATCTGCGGCCCGCCCAGGGTGCGTTCGTGCACGAGCCGACCGAGGAGGAGGCCGACCAGCTCCTGACGGTCCGCACGCTGCTGGAGGCGGAGGCGGCCCGGCTGGCCGCCGCGCATGCGGACGGCCCCGGCATCGCCGTCCTCGAGGAGCTGTGCGCCGAGGGCGAGAAGGCGGTGGCGGCCGAGGACGTGGACCGCGCGGTCGCCCTCAACGCGGCCTTCCACGCCAAGGTGATGGAGCTGGCCGGCAACGCCGTCCTCGGCGAACTGGCCGCCCAGGTCGACCGGCGGGTGCGCTGGTACTACACGCCGGTGGCCCGGCAGCGCGGCCGGCAGTCATGGATCGAGCACCGCGAACTGATCACCGCGATCACCGCCCGTGACGAGCAGCGCGCCACCCACCTGATGCGCGAGCACACCGAGCACACCAGGCGGTCGTACCACGAACGGAACGCGAGCTGAGCAGCGCGACGTCCCCCCTCCGGTGAGCGGATCACCGGACGGGGGACGGAAGGGCGGACAGGGCGTCAGGAGGCCGGCCGCGGCTCCCCGACCGGCACCGCCTCTCCGCCGGCCCGGCCCGGCTGCCGCAGCAGCAGGGCGAGCGCCGCCGCCACCATCGAGACCCCGCCGGCCAGCGCGTAGGCGCCGTCGTATCCCCAGGCGCCGACCACCATCGAGCCGAGGCCGCCGCCGAACAGGCCGCTGACCAGCTTGCCGCTGTACACCAGGCTGTAGTTGGTGGCGTTGTAGTTCTCGCCGAAGTAGTCCGGGGTCAGTGCCGCGAACATCGGGTAGAACGCGCCGCCGCCGAAGCCGGAGAGGAAGGCGAAGAACAGGAACAGCCGCCCATGCTCGCCGGCCGCGCCCCGCTGGACGGACCCGTCTCCAACATCGCCAGCTGGAACTACCCGATGAGCCTCCTCGCGCACGCCGTTCTCGTGCAGGCCCTGGCGGGCAACGCGGTCATCGCCAAGACCCCGACCGACGGTGGCGTGGCGTGTCTCACCCTCGCGGCCGCGCTGGCGGCCCGCGAGGGGGTGCCCGTCACCCTGGTCGGCGGCAGCGGCCGCGAGCTGAACCAGGCGCTGGTCCGGGCACCGGAGATCGGCTGCGTGTCCTTCGTCGGCGGCCGCGACACCGGCGCCGCCGTCGCCACCGCCGTGGCCGACCTCGGCAAACGGCACATCCTGGGACAGGAGGGACTCAACACCTGGGGCGTCTGGGACTTCTCCGACTGGCCGCGGCCGGCCGCCCTGATCCCCAAGCTCTTCGACTACGGCAAGCAGCGGTGCACCGCCTATCCGCGCTTCGTCGTGCAGCGCTCCCTGTTCGACGCGTTCCTGGCCGCCTACCTGCCGGCGGTCCGGGCCGTCCGGGTCGGCCACCCGCTCGCCGTCACCGACCCCTGCGACCCGCTCCCCGATCCGGACTTCGGACCGCTGATCAACGCGGCCGACCAGGTCGCCGAGGCGGTCGACCGGGGCGCCGTACCCCTGCACCGCGGGCGGCCCGACGCCGCGCGCTTCCTGCCCGGGCAGGGCACCTCCGCGTACGTCCACCCCGTGACCCTTCTCAACCCGCCACCCTCCTCCCCGCTGCACCACGCGGAACCCTTCGGTCCCGTCGACACGATCGTCCTGGTCGACACCGAGGCCGAGCTGCTGGTCGCCATGAACGTCTCCAACGGCGCGCTGGTGGCCACCCTCGCCACGGACGAGCGGGCCGCTTACGACCGGCTCGCCCCGCAGATCCGCGCCTTCAAGACCGGTCACGGCGTGCCGCGCTCCCGAGGCGACCGGGACGAGCTGTTCGGCGGGTCCGGGGCCTCCTGGCGCGGCGCCTTCGTCGGCGGCGACCTGCTGGTGCGAGCCGTCACCCGGGGCCCGGCGGGGGAGCGGCTGCCCGGGAACTTTCCCGAGTACCGCCTCATGCCGTGAGCCCCGTCCCGCCGTGATCCTTACGTACCGTAGGCGGGATCTCGCCAACTGCATACAGTCGGCGATCCGGCGGCCGGGGGCGCCCGGGCCGCTGCCCCGCGGACGGATACGCAGGTGAAACGCACTCCGAAACCTTGGTATTGTTGTCTCGTCGCCGCGGGGAAGACCCCGTCGGGCGACAGACACCTTGTCCGGGTGGCGGAATGGCAGACGCGCTAGCTTGAGGTGCTAGTGCCCTTTATCGGGCGTGGGGGTTCAAGTCCCCCCTCGGACACCAGCGAGAACCCCATGGCCGCGGCCATGGGGTTCTTTCGTCGTACGCGGCCGCCCCGCCCCGTCGTTGTCGGTGGGGACCGCTACGGTCTGCCCCGTGGACACAACAGGGGGCGACAGCGAGCCGGACGCAACGGTCCGCACGGGGGCCGGCACGCGCACCGAGGACTCGGCGACGGTCCGGCGCGCGGCCCTGGACCATGTGCTGGCCCTCGTCGCGGACGCTCCCTGGAGCGGGAGTCTGATGCTGCGCGGCAGCATGGTCATGCCGGCATGGGTGGGCGACGCCGCGCGCGAGCCCGCCGACCTCGACTGGGTGGTCCTGAAGGACGCCGTCGGGGTGGATCCGCTGGACCCGTACCCCTACGTCGACCGGCTCGACACCGTGCAGCAGTGGCCCGAGGCCGCCGACGGTGCCGCCCGGTACGAGATGTGGACGGACGAGGAGTTCGACACCGACGGCCGGCGACCGGTCCTTCCGCCCGAAGGACTGTCCTGGCTGTACGACGAGGACGCCAGGGACACCGGCCTCCCGTACCTGGACCTCCTCGAGCGGATCGCCGAGCGCCCGCGGGCCGCCCCCGGTGTGCTCCTCGACGCGGCGAACGCGCGCGTGGACGGCGCGTGGACGTACGCGTACGACGACACGCCCGGTGTACGGCTGCTCGTCCCCTGGCACGCGGACGGCCTGAGTCCCGGCGAGGTACAGCTGGACTTCGCCGGGGACGAACGGCTCCCCGAACCGCCGGTGTGGACGCCGATACCCCGCGCCGACGGCGGACGTCCCACGGCGGTACGGACCGCGAGCCGGGAACTGTCCCTGGCCTGGAAGCTGCTGTGGCTGCACACCGACAGCCGGGACGGCGGCCGGGCGCGGGGCAAGGACCTGTACGACGCGGTGCTCCTCGCCGAGTCGGAGGGCACGAAGCTGCCGCCCCGGCTGCTGCGGGCCGTGTTCCGAGGCACGGCGGCCGTGGCGGAGGACGCGCTGTGCCCGGCCGCGCCCCTGCGCTGGGACGTGGACTGGGACGGCTTCCGGCAGGAGCATCCCTGGGTGCGGGGGACGGAACGGGAGTGGCTTCGCCGGCTCTCCCGGGCACTGCGACCGCTCGTCGGGTGACACCGGGCCGCCGGGTGCGGCCGTCACCGAGAGGTCTGCGGCCGGACGCCGTCGGCGCGCTGTGCCCGGCAGGAAAATCGGTACGCGCCGACTGATCCTCTTCCTAGACTCGCTCATGCATCGCGCGCCGCACGGACACCACCGCGGCGCGCTCCATGAGGTGTGGGACATGAGGGGAGCCGGGCCGTGCGTGACCGTACCGCCGTCGTCGTTCCCCCTTCGCGGACCGAGGTGATCCTCGTGTCCTCGTCCCTCCGGTGCCCGCTGCGCGGCCGGCACCGGATGCCCGTGACGCCCCGCTGACACCCCGGCCGCCCGCCCGGCACATGTGCCCGGCCGCCGCCGCACCCTGCTGTCCCCTCGGCGTACGGGACATCGCGCTGCCCTTGTGAACGACATCTTCCGAAAGGCACCGGGCCGTGCGCACCGACCTCACCACCCCTCTCGCCACCGTCCGCAACCTCGGCATCCTCGCCCACGTCGACGCCGGCAAGACCACCGTCACCGAGCGGATCCTGTACGCGACGGGCACCACCCACAAGCGGGGCGAGGTGCACGACGGCACCACCGTCACCGACTTCGACCCGCAGGAACGCGACCGCGGCATCACGATCTTCGCCGCCGCGGTGAGCTGCGCCTGGGACGGACACCGCGTCAACCTCATCGACACCCCCGGCCATGTCGACTTCGCCGACGAGGTCGAGCGGTCGCTGCGCGTCCTCGACGGGGCGATCGCCGTGTTCGACGCCGTCGCCGGGGTCGAGCCGCAGAGCGAGTCGGTGTGGCGGCAGGCCGACCGGCACGGCGTACCGAGGATCGCGTTCGTCAACAAGCTGGACCGCGCCGGCGCCGACCTCGACCGGGCCGTCGACTCGATCAGGGAACGCCTCCACCCGGCCCCGCTCGTCGTCCAGTTGCCGATCGGGGCCGAGGACGGGTTCAGGGGAGTGGTGGACCTGGTCGGCATGCGCTCCCTCATCTGGGCGGACGGCGACGGTACGGCCGTCGAAGGGCCGGTGCCGCAGGAACTGCGGGAGGAGGCGGCACGGCGGCGCAGGGCACTGGAGGAAGCGGTGGCCGCACTGCATCCGGCCGCCCTGGAGGAGTTCTGCGACCGGGAGACGCTCTCCGCCGCGACCCTCGCCGCCACCCTGCGCGACCTCACCCGCAGCGGAGACGGCGTGGTCGTCCTGTGCGGCTCCGCCTACCGCAACCGCGGCATCGAACCACTGCTGGACGCGGTGGTGGCCTACCTGCCGTCGCCGCTCGACGTGCCCGCCGTGCGCGGTGTCCACGAGGGCACCGGGCAGCCGCGGGCCGCCGATCCCGAAGCACCGTTCGCGGCACTGGTGTTCAAGGTGAACGCGAGCGCCACCGGACGGCTGACCTACGTGCGCGTCTATTCGGGCACGATCGAGAAGGGGGACACCGTGTGGGACCCGGGCACCGGACGTACCGAGCGCGTGGCGCGGATCCTGCGTGTCACGGCGGACCGGCACGCCCGGCTCGACCGGGCGGTCGCCGGTGACATCGTCGCGCTGGCGGGCGTGAAGTCGGCCCGGACCGGCTCCACGCTGTGCGACCCCGCCGCCCCGCTGCTCCTGGAGCCGCCCGTGTCCGCCGAGCCCGTGGTGTCCGTGGCGGTCAAGGCGCGGCGCGCCACGGACACCGGCCGGCTGGCGACGGCGCTGGCGCGGCTCGCGGAGGAGGACCCCTCGCTGCTCGTGCGCACCGACGCCGAGACCGGGCAGACCGTGCTGTCCGGGATGGGCGAACTCCACCTGGAGGTCGCGGTGGAGAAGATCCGCCGCGACGGGGGACCGGAGGTCACCGTGGGCCGTCCCCGGGTCGCCTACCGCGAGACCGTCGTCGGCTCGGTGACCGGGTTCGTGTTCCGGCATGTCAAACAGGACGGCGGGGCCGGGCAGTTCGCCCATGTCGTGCTCGACGTGGAACCGCTCGGCCCGGAACCGGGCGGCACCGGCTTCGAGTTCCGTTCCGCCGTCGTCGGCGGGCGGGTGCCGCAGGAGTACGTGCGCGCGGTCGAGACCGGATGCCGGGACGCCCTCGCCGAGGGTCCGCTCGGCGGGCACCCGGTGACCGGCCTGCGGGTCACGCTCACCGACGGCTCCACGCACGTGAAGGACTCCTCCGACACGGCCTTCCGCACCGCGGGCCGGCTCGGTCTCCGCGAGGCCCTGCGCGCCTGCGCGACGGCCCTGCTCGAACCGGTCGCCGAGGTCACGGTGACCGTGCCGGAGGACGCGCTCGGCGGTGTGCTCGGGGACCTGGCCGCCCGGCGCGGGCGCGTCGGCGGCTCCGGGACGCGCGGCGGCGCGGCGGCGGTGACCGCGACGGTGCCGCTGGCGGAACTGTTCGGCTACGCGACCCGGCTGCGCAGCCGGACCAGGGGCCGGGGCACCTTCACGACCCGGCCCGCCGGCTACGCCCTGGCCCCGGCGCCAGGACCGGTACGGGGCCGGTGAGCGAGGCGGCGACCGGCGCGGCGCCGGCGGTCCGTGCCACGAGCCCACGGGTTCGCGGCACGGACCGCCCGTCGTCCCCGCCCGCCCACAGGGTGGTGCCAGGTACAGGTCCCTTCGGCAATCAGGTGCAGTCCGCGTGCGCCGGTCCCCCGGCATCGTCGTAGCCATGCGGAAGAGACAGCGGTGCGCAGCACAGGCAGGGATCTACTCGGTGGTCGCCTTCGTCGCGGCCGGAGTGCTGGGAGCCGTGCAGCCGGCCACCGGAATCCCTGATGAGGTCCTGCAGTTGACCCAGTTCGGGCCGGCGCTGGGCGTGGCCGCGGTGGCCCTGCTGTGGCCGTCCCGGACCAGGCGGCTGCTCGCCGGGACGCCAGGACGTGCGGTCCGCCGGTGGTGGCCGCTGCTCCTCACTGCACCGGTGCCGATCCTTGTGTCGGCGGTCTCCTACGCCCTCCTCACCGGTACCGCCCACACCACCGACCCACGCACCCTGCACCACTCCTTCCTCCTGATCGTGCTCGCCCAGCTCCTCGGCGCCTGCGGTGAGGAGATCGGCTGGCGCTGCCTGCTGCAGCCTGTGCTGCGCCTCCGCTTCGGTCCGCTCACCGCGTCGGCGGCCGTCGGGACGGTGTGGGGGCTGTGGCACGTCCAGGTACTGACGCGGAGCCCGGCCTACGCGGCCGGCTTCCTGCTGGCCACGGTCGCCATGTCCGTCGTCCTGGGCCTGGCCCTGGAGGAGGAGACGGGAGGCCGCCGCCTGCTGCTCGCCGGTGGCTTCCACGCCCTGGTCAACCTCGGAATGCTGCTGTTCATGGACGAGGAGACCGGCAGGGCGGCGCCCATGGTGCTGTTCGGGCTCGCCTGCGCCGTGGCGGCGGTGCCGTGGGTGTGGCGGTCCGGGCGGCGGTCGGTTGTTACGATCCCGGCGACTGCGGGGTGAGTGAGACAGGTGTACGGGGCGGGGTTGTTCGGTGGCCGTGCCGGCGGTGAGGGGCCGGCGCCCGGCCGTGGTCGCTCGCCGCGACCGAGCGACGGCGGATCATGACGCCGGCCGGGACGGACGCGGCCCAGCGCTTTTGGCGCGGTGACTGGGCCGCCCTGGGCCAGTGCCAGGTCATCTGGCTGACGGCCTTCCTGGCGTCCGGTGCCGGGTTGCTGGTGGGCGCGGCCCTGGTGCTGCTGCCCCTGGGGCCCGGCCTGCGGCTGCTGCCTCCGGCGGCGTCGGTCCTGCGCCGCGTGGCCGACCGCCACCGTGCCCGCGCGGCCCGCCGCACCGGCCGCCCCCTCAGCCCGCCCGACCCACTCCCCACGGGCACCACGGCCCGTCGGCGCGGCGCCGCGCTCCTCGGAGACGACGGTTTCCGGCACGACCTGCGCTGGGCCTGGCTGGAGCCGTGCACGGGCGGGCTGCTGGCGTCGGTGCCGCTCGCGCTGGTCGAGTACGGGGCGTTCGGCGTGTTCGTCCAGCCGTTCGTGTGGCGCCGGCTGGGCGAGGGCAACTGGTACGCCTTCGTTCCCGTCACCTCGGTGCCCACGATGGTGGCGGCCCTGCTGCTGGGGCTGGTCTTCATGGCGGCGGGCCTGCGCCTGGCACCGGGCGTGACCCTGCTGCACGCCCGCGTCACCCGCCGTCTGCTGTCCGCGCCGCGCTCCACCGAACTGGCCCGGCGGGTGGCCCGGCTGACCGACACCCGGGCCGCCGCCCTGGACGTGCACGCGGCCGAACTCACCCGCATCGGACGGGATCTGCACGACGGCGCCCAGGCACGGCTGGTGGCTCTGGGGCTCGCCCTGGACGAGGCGATCCGCCTGCTGCACACCGACCTCGACGGCGCTCGCGCCCTCCTCGGCGACGTCCGCGCCACCTCCGAACGCGCCCTGCAGGATCTGCGCGACCTCGCCCACGGTGTCCACCCCCCGGTCCTGGCCGACCGGGGCCTGGCCGACGCGGTCCGCTCCCTGGCCCTGGACAGCCACCTGGACGTCGAGGTGGACGTTAGCCTGCCGGCGGCCCGGCTGCCCGCCCCCGTCGAGTCGGCCGCCTACTTCGCGGTCGGTGAACTCCTCGCCAACGCGGCCAAGCACGCGGGCGCGAGCCGGGTGGACATCTCACTCGCGCACGCTGACGAGACCCTGCGCGTCGACCTCACCGACGACGGCCACGGCGGCGCGGACCCGGCCGCCGGGACCGGACTGCTGGGCGTCCGGCGCCGGTTGGGTACCTTCGACGGCACGCTCGCCCTGCACAGCCCGCCGGGCGGACCGACCACCGTGACCCTGGAGATCCCGTGCGCGTCGTCCTCGCCGAAGACCTCTTCCTCCTCCGCGACGGCCTGACCCGCACCCTGCGCGAACACGGCTGCGAGGTCGTCGCCTCGGTCGACAACGGCCCCGCGCTGGCACGGGCCCTGGAGGTGACCGACCTCGACGTGGCGGTCGTCGACATCCGCCTGCCACCGACCCATACCGACGAGGGCCTGAAGGCGGCGCTCGCCGCCCGCCGTGCCCGGCCCGCCCTGCCCGTGCTGATCCTCTCCCAGTACGTCGAGCAGCTCTACGCACACGAGCTGCTCGCCTCCGGCGAGGGCGCCGTCGGCTACCTGCTCAAGGAGCGTGTCACCCACACCGCCCAGTTCATCGACGCCCTGCGCACGGTCGCCTCCGGCGGCACGGTGATGGATCCCCAGGTCATCGCCAAGCTCCTGACCCGCAGCGAGAAGCGAGGCCGCATCGGCTCCCTGACTCCGCGCGAGCACGACGTCCTCGCCCTGATGGCCGAGGGCCGCTCCAACACGGCGATCGCCCAGGCTCTGCACGTCAGCGAGAGCGCGGTGGCGAAACACATCGCGTCGATCTTCGGCAAACTGGGCATAGCGCAGTCGCCGGAGGCCAACCGGCGCGTGCTGGCGGTCCTGGCGTTCTTGAAGGGGTAGGAACGCAACGCGGCCTCGCCCGCACCGCCGTGTTCTCCCTCCTCACGTCAGGACGACGCATCCCCGCCGCTCCAGTTCGGCCAGCGTCCGCGGGGAGGGTTCGCAGGGATTCCAGCGCAGGTCCAGCTTCTCCAGCGAGGCCATGTCGACGACCCATTCCGGCAGCGAGACGAGACGGTTGCTCCGCACGTCGAGTTGCCGCAGCCGGGGCAGGCCGGCCAGCGCTTCCGGGAGTTCGGCGAGGGCGTTCTCCCGCAGGTCCAGGTGGCGCAGTTCGTGCAGGCGGGCCGTGGACGGCGGCAGGCTCTCGACCGCGTTGCCCCGGAGCCAGAGTTCGCGCAGGGCGCCGAGGCCTCCGATGGCGTCGGGCAGCGTGGTCAGCCGGTTGTGCTGCGCCCGGAGTTCGATCAGCGCGGTCATGCGGCCGATCGCGTCGGGAAGGGCGGTGAGGGCGTTCTCGCCGACGTTGAGGTAGCGCAGCCGCGTCAGGCCGCCGAGGGCGGCCGGGATCTCGGACAACTCGTTGTCGTGCAGGTAGAGGCAGCCGCTGAGCCGGGTCAGGTCGCCCAGCTCGTCGGGTACCGCGGTGAGACGGTTGTGGCCGAGGTCCAGGGTGGTCAGCCGGCGCAGCCGCCCGATCCCGGACGGGAGATCCGTGAGCCCGTTGTCCGCGAGGATCAGCACCTGGAGTTCCGTCCGCCGCCAGACCGACTCGGGCACGTCGCCCAGCTGTTGACGCCATAGGTTCAGTACGTGCCGCATGGCCCCATCCTTTCCTCGGTGGGGCGGCGATGCCAGTCCCCACTGATGTCCGGGCCCGATCGGTACCGGAGTTCCGTGCCCGACCGGACTGACGGACACTGTCTGCCGAGCCGGGCGACAGGCCCGTGTACGCCCCGGTCACGCCAACCGCCCCTGCACCGCTGCCCGCCATGCGGGCGACGGCGCCTGATCCGGCGCCGGGCGGGGGCGGCGGCCGCCCGTGGCGAAGAACGCGGCCAGCGGAAGGACCGCGGCGCCCACCGTCACCGCGTCCGGGCCGAGCCGGCCCAGCTCGATGCCCACCCGGGACGCGGGGTGGCGCAGCGCCTGCGCCAGGGCGTGCTCGCGGACCCGGTCCAGGAAGCCGCCGCCGAGCTGCAGACCCGCCCAGCCGCCGATCAGGACCCGTTCGGGCTGGAAGAGGTTGATCAGGTCGGACAGGCCCGCGCCGAGATACGCGGCGGTCTCGGTGAGGACGGCCTCGGCCACCGGGTCGGGCGCCCCGCCGTCGGCGGGGCGGGCCGCGGCGAGCAACTCGGTCAGCGCACGCTCCTCGCCGGCCCCGGCCGACGGCCGTCCACCCGCCTCCCGCCAGCGCGCCACGAGCGCCTCCGCGCCCGCGTACGCCTCCAGGCAGCCGCGCGCCCCGCACCGGCACCGGCGCCCCCCGACCCGCACGGTCAGGTGTCCCCATTCCACCGCCCGCCCCTCGGCCGCCTCCTCGGTGACCACACAGGCGCCCACGCCCGAACCGAAGAGCACCACGACGGCGTTGCGCGCGCCGCGCCCCGCACCGAACCACATCTCGGCCTGTCCCAGCGCCTTGGCGCCGTTGTCGACGAAGTACGGGACGTACGCGGGCAGCCGGACCGAGGAGCGCAGCAGCCGTTCCAGGGGGACCGCGTCCCAGCCGATGGTCTGCCCGTGGACGACGGCCCCGTCCTCTGCGGTGGTCTCGATGATGCCGGGTACGCCGATGCCGACGCCGAGCAGATCGGCGGGGGCGAGGCCGGCCGCGCGCAGGACCTCGGCGACGCCGTCCGCGACATGGCCGACGACGGCGTCCACCTCGTACCCGCGCGGCCCCAACGGGCGTTCGGCGCGGGCCAGTTCACTCAGACCAAGGTCGAACAGCTCCACCCGTACCCGGGTCTCGCCGATGTCCACCCCGATCAGCCGGCCGCTCTCCCGGCGGACCCGCAGCAGCCGGCGCGGCCTGCCGACGTCCGCGCCGACCACCCCCGCCTCCTCCACCAGGCCGTCGGCGAGCAGCTCGGCGACGACGTTGCTGACGGAACCCGAACTCAGACCGGTCGCCGGGCCCAGCGCGTGCCGGCTCATCGGCCCATCGACATACAACCGTTGCAGAACGGCGCTCCGGCTCTCCCGCCGCAGGTCACGCACCGTGCGGCCGCTCAGCCCTGCCACCTGGCCTCCCATTTTTCCGCGGTTTTCCGGCCCTGCGGACCGTTTGCCGCTGCCGTATCCCTTGACGTCCGTTTCTCTTGAGGTTTAACTCACGTCCTAAATTAAGCCATGAGGGGGTCGCGTGGGCCGAACGGGGTGTCGGCTCACGTCAGCGGCCCCCGGCCTTCTCGACTCCCGGAAAGGGACACCAGGAGCCATGCGCAGCATCCGAGCCGCGGCCGTAGGCGCCGTGACCTTGTCTCTCGCCCTCGCGGCCACGGCCTGCGGAGGCGGTTCGTCCAACGGCAGCGGGTCCAACGACTCACCGAAGACGCTCACGTACTGGGCCTCCAACCAGGGCGCCAGCATCGCCGTCGACAAGCAGGTCCTCCAGCCCGAACTCGACAAGTTCGAGAAGCAGACCGGGATCAAGGTGAAGCTGGAGGTCGTGCCCTGGTCCGACCTGCTCAACCGCATCCTCACGGCGACCACCTCCGGTCAGGGCCCGGACGTGCTGAACATCGGCAACACCTGGAGCGCCTCGCTGCAGGCGACCGGCGCGCTCGAGGCGTGGGACGCGAAGAACTTCGCGAAGATCGGCGGCAAGGACCGGTTCGTGCAGTCGGCGCTGGGCTCCACCGGCGCCTCGGGCAAGGACCCGGCCGCCGTGCCGCTGTACTCGATGTCGTACGCGCTCTACTACAACAAGAAGATCTTCGCCGAGGCCGGGATCTCCAGGCCGCCCGCCACCTGGGACGAGCTGATCGCCGACGGCAAGAAGATCAAGGTCGAGGGCAAGTCGGTGCTCGGCGCCGAGGGCGCGAACGTGTCGGAGAACATCCACCACGTCTTCGTCTTCGCCAAGCAGCACGGCGCCGACTTCTTCACCGCCGACGGCAAGCCCGACTTCACCAACCCCAAGGTGGTCGAGGCGGTCAAGCAGTACGTCGACCTCATGGCCAAGGACAAGGTCATCCCGACCGGCGACGCCGAGTACGCGCAGAACCAGTCCGTCAGCGACTTCGCCAAGGGCAAGCAGGCCATGCTGCTGTGGCAGTCCGCCGCCGCCAACCTCAAGTCCCAGGGGATGAGCGAGGACGACTACGGCGTCGCCCCCGTGCCCGTACAGTCCGGCACCCCCGGCACCGGCGCCCAGACCAACTCGATGGTCGCCGGCATCAACATCGCCGTCTTCAAGAACAGCCACAACCTGGACGGCGCCACGAAGTTCGTGAAGTTCATGACCAGCGACGAGGAACAGAAGATCCTCAACAAGGCCTACACCTCCATCCCGCCGGTCAAGGCCGCGCAGAGCGACGCCGCGTTCAACGCCCCCGCCACCTCGGTGCTGAAGAACACCCTCGCCACCAGCGCCGCCGCGCTGCCCCAGGTGGCCGCCGAGTCGCAGTTCGAGACGGCGGTCGGCACGGCCGTCAAGGAGCTGTTCGCCGACGCCGCCGCCGGACGCGCGATCTCCGCCGACTCGGTCAAGGCCAAGCTGGAGAAGGCCCAGCAGCAGATGCCGAAGGCGTGACCAGGACCATGACCACCACCGCTCTGAAGGAGCCGGTGCGTCAGACGTCCCCCGGTGCGGCGCGCGACAACCGCCGCCGCACCGGGCGGATCCGCCGCATCGGACTGCCGTACCTGCTGCTCCTGCCCGCCCTGTTCCTCGAACTCCTCGTCCACCTGGTGCCGATGGTCATCGGCATCGTGATGAGCTTCAAGGAACTCACCCAGTTCTACATCCGCGACTGGGGGACCGCCCCCTGGTCGGGTCTCGACAACTACAAGGTGTCGGTGGACTTCGACGCCCCCGTCGGCGAGGCCCTGCTGCACTCCTTCTTCGTCACCGTCGGCTTCACCCTGCTGTCGGTCGGCCTGTGCTGGCTCATCGGCACGGCCGCCGCGATCTGCATGCAGGACACCTTCCGCGGCCGCGGACTGCTGCGCGCGCTGTTCCTGGTGCCGTACGCGCTGCCCGTCTACGCGGCCGTCATCACCTGGGTGTTCATGTTCCAGCACGACAACGGTCTGGTGAACCACGTCCTGCACGACCAGCTGCACCTCACCGACAAGCCCTCCTTCTGGCTCATCGGCGACAACAGCTTCTACGCCCTGCTGACCGTGTCGGTCTGGAAGGGCTGGCCGTTCGCCTTCCTCATCGTGATGGCCGGACTGCAGAACATCCCGAAGGAGCTGTACGAGGCCGCCGCGCTGGACGGCGCCGGGATATGGCAGCAGATCCGCCGCATCACCCTGCCGTCGCTGCGCCCCGTCAACCAGGTCCTGGTCCTGGTGCTGTTCCTGTGGACGTTCAACGACTTCAACACCCCGTACGTCCTGTTCGGCAAGGCCGCCCCGGAGGCCGCCGACCTCATCTCGGTGCACATCTACCAAGCCTCCTTCGTCACCTGGAACTTCGGCACCGGCTCGGCGATGTCCGTGCTGCTGCTGCTCTTCCTGCTGGTCGTGACCGGTGTGTACCTGCTGTTCACCTCCCGCGGACGGAAGGCCGTCGATGTCTAGCCCCCACTCGCCGATGGCGCCGCCCCGTTCGTTCCAGTGGTCGCGGCGGATCTTCCTCACCCTGCTCACCGGTTTCGTGCTGATCCCGGTGTACGTGATGGTCTCCAGCTCGCTGAAGCCGCTCGCGGACGTCACCGGCAAGTTCCGCTGGCTGCCCAGCGGCCTGACGATCCGTCCGTACATCGACATCTGGTCGACGGTCCCGCTCGCCGAGTACTTCATGAACTCGCTGATCGTGGCCGGCGCGGCGACCGTCTGCTCGGTCGTCATCGCCGTGTTCGCCGCGTACGCCGTCAGCCGCTACGAGTTCCGCGGCAAGCGGGTCTTCACCGTCACCGTGCTGTCCACGCAGATGTTTCCCGGCATCCTCTTCCTCCTGCCGCTGTTCCTGATCTACGTCAACATCGGCAACGCCACCGGCATCGCCCTGTTCGGCTCCCGCGGCGGCCTGATCCTGACGTACCTGACGTTCTCGCTGCCGTTCTCCATCTGGATGCTGATCGGCTACTTCGACTCGGTGCCGCGCGACCTGGACGAGGCGGCACTGGTGGACGGCTGCGGCCCGCTCGGCGCCCTGCTGCGGATCGTCGTGCCGGCCGCGATCCCCGGCATCGTCGCGGTCGCCGTCTACGCCTTCATGACCGCGTGGGGAGAAGTGCTCTTCGCGTCCGTCATGACCAATGACACCACCCGCACGCTCGCCGTCGGCCTGCAGGGCTACTCCACCCTCAACGACGTCTACTGGAACCAGATCATGGCCGCCTCGCTCGTCGTGAGCGTGCCCGTGGTCGCGGGCTTCCTGCTCCTGCAGCGCTATCTCGTCGCCGGTCTGACGGCAGGCGCCGTCAAGTGAACAACACCCCGCACTCCGAGAGGACTTCCGTGTCCGAACGCATCGACCTCGCCGCACTCCCGCACGACTTCCTGTGGGGCACGGCCACAGCGGCGTACCAGATCGAGGGCGCCGTCGCCGAGGACGGCCGTACCCCCTCGATCTGGGACACCTTCTCCCACACCCCGGGGAAGATCGCGAACGACGACAACGGCGACGTCGCCTGCGACCACTACCACCGCTGGCGCGAGGACATCGGCCTGATGCGGCAACTCGGCGTCAACGCCTACCGGTTGTCGGTGGCCTGGCCGCGCGTGATGCCCGGCGGGACGGGCCCGGTGAACCCCAAGGGGCTCGCCTTCTACGACGAGTTGGTGGACACCCTGCTCGAGGCGGAGATCACCCCCTCCGCCACCCTCTACCACTGGGACCTGCCGCAGGTGCTCCAGGACCGCGGCGGCTGGCCCGAGCGGGACACCGCCCTCGCGTTCGCCGAGTACGCCTCCGCCGTCGCCGACCGCCTCGGTGACCGCGTGAAGCTCTGGGCGACCCTCAACGAACCCTCGTGCTCGGCCTGGATCGGCCACCTGGAGGGCACGATGGCCCCCGGCTGGACCGACCTGACCGCCGCCGTGCGCTCCTCCTACCACCTGCTCCTCGGCCACGGCCTCGCCACCCGGGCGATCCGCGCCGCCGCCCCCGACGCGCAGGTCGGCATCGTCAACAACCTCTCCACCGTGCACGCGGCCACCGGCCGCCCCGAGGACCTGGCGGCCGCCCGCCGGCACGACGGCCACGTCAATCGCTGGTGGCTCGACCCGGTGCACGGCCGCGGTTTCCCCGTCGACATGCGTGAGGTCTACGGCGTCGAACTCCCCGAACAGCCCGGCGACCTGGAGACGATCGCCGCCCCGCTGGACTGGCTGGGACTGAACTACTACTTCCCGGCCTATGTCGCCGACGACCCCGACGGCCCGGCGCCGTACGTCCGCTCGGTCCGCCGCGAGGGCGTCGCGCGCACCGGCATGGACTGGGAGATCGACGCCTCCGGCATCGAGACGCTGCTGCTGCGGCTCACCGAGGAGTACGGCGCCCGGAAGATCTACGTCACCGAGAACGGCTCCGCCTTCCCGGACGTGGTACGCCCCGACGGCAGCATCGACGACCCCGAGCGCCAGGACTACCTGGAGCGCCACCTCGCCGCCTGCGCCTCCGCCACCCGCAAGGGGGCCCCGCTGGCCGGCTACTTCGCCTGGTCCCTGCTGGACAACTTCGAGTGGGCCTACGGCTACGACAAGCGTTTCGGCCTGGTCCACGTCGACTACCGCACCCAGGTGCGCACGATCAAGGGCAGCGGGCACCGGTACGCGGACATCGTCCGCGTCCACCGCGGCCAGAACCGCCGGGCGGCCTGAGGCCGGCCGATCACGCCGGGCCGGCCGGGCCCGGCCGCACACTCCGGGCCGCCTGAGCCGGCCCGGAACGCCGGTGGGCACGAGCGGGGGAGCCCGTGCCCACCGGCCGCACGCGCCCCTCTGTATGTCATGTACGTGACACATGCTTGCGCGCCGTCGGTGCGCGACCGACCGGCGCGCCACAGATCAGGAAGTGCACCTCCACCCCACAAGGAGAGCCGCATGCCCGCCCGCACCCGTACCTCCCGCACCCTGCTCGCCGCCCTGGCCGCCACAGCCCTGCTGTGCTCCGGCCCGCTCCTGGCCGCCCCCGCCTCCGCGGCCCCCGCCGCCGTTGCCTGGGACACCGACCGGGCGGCCGCCGCCTACGCGGTGGACCCGGCCGCCGTCACCGCGTCCGGCAGCGAGAACCCCGGCACCGGCCCGGGCCTCGCCTTCGACGGCAACGGCGCCACCCGGTGGTCCAGCAACTTCGCCGACGACGCCTGGATCCGCGTCGACCTCGGCTCCGTGATCCGCGTCGACCGCGTCGTCCTCGACTGGGAGGCCGCCTACGGCAAGCGCTACGTCCTGGAGGCCTCGAAGAACGGCACCGACTGGACGCCCTTCTACACCGAGACCGCCGGCACGGGCGGCTCGGTCACGGCGCACACCTACCCCCAGGAGGTCACCGGCCGCTACGTCCGCCTGCGCGGCCTGGAACGCGCCACGCCCTACGGCTACTCGCTGTGGAACATCAAGGTCTACGGCGGCGAACCCGCGCCGGCGTCGACGGCCCGCACCAACCTGGCCCTCAACCACCCGGCGTACTCCAACCTCTACCAGCACGCGGGGAACTCACCGGCGTTCGTGACGGACGGCGGCTGGCCCGCCGACCTCAAGGGCGACGCGACCCGCTGGTCCAGCGACTGGAACGCGGACCGCTGGGTCTCCGTCGACCTCGGCGCACCCTCGACGATCGACACGGTGGACCTGTACTGGGAGGCCGCCTACGCCGTCGACTACCTCCTCCAGGTGTCGGACGACAACCGCACCTGGCGCACGGTCTACCAGCCGTCGGCCGCCGACATCGCCGCCCGCCGCGCCAACGTCAAGGCACCCGGCGAGGCCACCGGCCTGCACGACACCGTCAGGCTGCCCTCTCCGGCGACCGGCCGCTACGTCCGCATGCTCGGCAAGGAACGCCGTTCCTTCTACAACCCGGCCCCGGCCACCGCCCAGTTCGGCTACTCCCTCTACGAGTTCCAGGTCTGGGGCACCGGCGGCAGCGCCGCGGCCGCCTATCCGTCCCTCCCCGCCGACCAGCCGGGCGCCTACCGCACCACGTTCTTCGACGACTTCACCGGCGCCGGGCTCGACCGCTCCAAGTGGCGCGTCGTGCGCACCGGCACCGAGATGGGACCGGTCAACGGCGAATCGCAGGCGTACGTCGACTCCACGGACAACATCCGCACGCAGAACGGCAGCCTGGTCCTGAAGGCGAAGTACTGCAAAAGCTGCACCCGGGCGGGCGGCGGAACCTACGACTTCACGTCGGGCCGCATCGACACGAACACGAAGTTCGACTTCACGTACGGCAAGGTCAGTGCCCGCATGAAGCTGCCGGTGGGCGACGGCTTCTGGCCCGCCTTCTGGCTGCTGGGCAGCAACGTCGACGACCCCTCCGTGTCCTGGCCGGCCTCCGGCGAGACCGACATCATGGAGAACATCGGCTACGGCGACTGGACCAGCTCGGCCCTGCACGGCCCCGGCTACTCGGCGGACGGCAACATCGGCGCACGCCAGACGTACGCGGGCGGCGGCACGGCCGACCAATGGCACACCTACGCGGTCGAGTGGACCCCGACGGCCATGCGCTTCTACGTCGACGACCGCCTGGTCCAGGAGACGACCCGCAACAAGCTGGAATCGACCCGTGGCCAGTGGGTCTACGACCACAACCAGTACGTCATCCTCAACCTCGCCCTCGGTGGTGCCTACCCGGCCGGCTGGAACAAGGTCACGAGCCCCTACTGGGGCCTGCCGCAGTCCAGCGTCGACCGGATCGCGGGCGGGGGAGTGCAGGCGGAGGTGGACTGGGTGCGGGTGGAACAGAAGGGCTGACCCGACCTCCCGCGAGGCCCGAACGGACCGGCACCTCATGAGTAGCCCTCCCGTTCGGGCCGTACCCCGGAGGACGGCGCACTGCGTGCCCGTCACATGGCCATGCGCCTTTCCCTGAATCTTCACAGCAGGTAAGCGGTGCACAACGGAAGCGGTATAAGTTTTCCGTCAGCGGGTTGCTACCTTGGCGAAGCACCGGATCATCCGCGCGGGGGAAGGGATCCTGCCATGGCATGGGACGAGTGGGAACAGCTCAAGGCCCAGGCGGCCGGGCGGGGGGAGACCCGCATGCGCCTCAACCACGTGCCGCCGGACGGCGGGGGCGGCGGAGGTTCCGGGGACCTGGTGGTGCACCAGGACGATCTGGGCGCCGTGGGCCACGAGGCCCACATCATCTACGACGATGTGAAGAGCCAGGCCGACATCGCCGCTGCCGGGTCCGGCAACGGTTCGACCGGCTCGACCATGCAGGCCGCCGCTACTTTGAAGTCACACGGCTTTCAGACCGGCAGCGCTTTGGAGACGACCGTCGACACGTGGACCTTGCAGGTCAAAGCCGTCCTTCAGGCATGTGCGCACATCTCCGACCATCTGGACTACACCCAGAAGCGGCACGCGGAGGACGACGCCAAGATCGGTGCCGTGCTCCGTGGCCGTGACGGCTCAGCCACGTCCGTGTCGCAGCTCAACGAGTACTTCAAGTAGGAGAACCGCTGATGGCTCTCACTTTCACGGACCTGGTCGAGGTCGACCTCGGCAAGCTCGCGAACGCCGTGTCGGACTGGAAGAAGGCCGTCGACGGCCTGAAGAAGTCGGCGGAGAGTGCTCGTACGGGATTACAGGCCAAGTCGGACTCCGCGCGGTGGACCGGCGTGAACGCCACGGTGACAAGGGAGTTCGTGGCAAAGACGGCCAAGGAGATCTCCGACCTCCACACCGAGGCCAACAGCATCTTCCAGGTTCTCGAGGACGGACACGCCGAACTCGAGTTGCCGCAGAAGCAGATGAAGACCGCCGTCCACGACGATGCCGCGAATCTCGGCATTCGTGTCGAGGACATCGGCGGCGGCAGGGTCCGGTGCTTCTTCCCCCACGTGCGCGGGGACACCGACGAGCGCACGCAGGATCAGCTGCACAAGAGGCAGGAGTTGGAGGACCGGATCAACCGGATCCTCGCCCATGCCGCCGAGATTGATGCCTCGGTCGCTCGCGCACTCGCCAAGAGCCATGGCAACGATCCCTACAACGCGGGCCACAGCAAGTACGAATCCCTCAACGACGCCGAGGTCGAGCGCGCCGTCGAACTGGCACGGCGGGGCGACAAGATGTCCGACGCGGAGCTGCGCGAACTCAACGAACTCCTGCGATTCAACTCCGCTGAGAAGGACGGGGAGTTCGCGACCGAGTTCTATCAGGGACTCGGCGGGCCGGAGAAGACCCTCCAGTTCTACGCCGCGATGTCGATCGACGGCACCGGCGGTGACGCGAGCAACACCCGGCTCGACGCAGTGCAGGACCTGCAGAAGTACATGGGGTACACGCTCGCCAACGCCACGGATCCGGACCACAAGCACCATCTGTCCAACGACTGGGGCGCGCAGTTCCGGCATCTGGGCACCCAGCAGATCGGGTGGGAACGGGGGCAGTGGAACAAGCCGTACGGCTACCAGGTACTCGGCGGTCTGCTGCGCTATGGCAACTACGACTCCCGGTTTCTCAACCCCATCGCGGAGCACATCACCCAGCTCCACAAGAAGGACCCTTATTTCTTCCTGTCGAACAAGCCGACGGGTAATCCGGACACGTACGGTTTCAACCCCTCCGGCCGGCTCGGCACAGGCAACGAACCGCTCAACAGCGTTCTCGAGGCGCTGGGGCACAGCCCCGAGGCGGCGGAGAAGTTCTTCAGCCAGCCGCCTACCGCGTACAACGAGGACGGCACGGTCAAGAAGGACGGCAAGCTGGGCTTCGACTCGTACGTCGACCTGTTCACCGACAAGGACTTCGAGTGGACGGCGGATACGAACAGCGCGAACATTCTGGCTGACGAGGACAAGACCAAGACGATCATGGGCTACGGCCCTGACGCCCTCGGCCACGCCTTGGAGGCGGCGACCACCAGTCTGCCTTATGGAAGCGACGCCGTGTCGCCGCCGCACTCCAAGGAGGCGGCTGACATCTTCCACCAACTCGTCGAGCGCTACGGCGCCGACCCCAAGGACCTGGACGATTCGCCCCTGCGGGACAGCCTTGGAAACATCACCGCGGACTATATGCGCGATGTTCAGGGGGCGTTCATGGGGGACGGGGGGACCGTGGTGGGGACTCACGGGGCCAGCGCACATCTGGGGGACTTCGATGTCGCGGACAATCCTGAGGGACTCTCGCCCGGTGCACTCAAAAACTTCCTCGGCGCGGTCGGGAAGGATCCGGACGCCTACGGTGCCATCGTCACCTCCCAGGAATCAGTGACGACGGACCTCGTCAACGACGCGTTCCACAACGCGGACAAGTACAAAGAGCTGGCTCCGGAGATCGCCAACCGTGTCAACCCAGGCGGCGAGATCGCCGGCATCATGGCGGAATCTCGTACACAGGCGGTCGTTGACGAGAAGCTCGCCGACGACGCCAAGTTCAACGAAGGCGTCGCGACGGCAGACAAATGGGCCGGACGTATCATCGGAATGGGCATCGGCAAGATTCCGGTGGGCGGCGAAGTGGCCGGCTGGGTCGTGGAGGACATCCAGGAATCGGTCGTCGAGAACTTCACCCGGGATTCGAGCGAAGAAGCCCTGAAGGACCGGGATGCGTTCCTCGAACAGCAGCAGACCAGCTCGGCGCAGGCCATCTACGACGCCACGTACACCGCGGCCAAGGAAGCCGGCTACGACGACGTCAATGCGCAGAGTCAGGCCACGGCGGCCAGGCGGGAGATCTTGGACTCCTATGGCCTGGGACGACAGAGAGCAGGGAAATAGCCGCTCATGAATGCGACTGAAGTACGGAGCCGCCGGTTCGGCCTGTGGATCGCTCTGGCCGCCGTCGGAGTCCTCGCCGTGGTCGGTGTGGTGGCATGGCAGGTGTGGCCGTCCGAAGACTCCGATGTCGCAGTACCGGCGCGTGTCTGCGACAACGCCCTTCCCGGCGCTGATGTGAAGGCTCTCCTGCCGGAAAAGGGAAAGCAGTTCTCGCAGTGGCGCACCGGTGTCTTCAACCCGGAGGAGCCGTACACCAGGAAGGCGCCCGGTACCTGCAAGGTGTACGGCGGCGGCAAGGCGGTGAGGATCGAACACAGCCTCTACTCCGGCGCGGATTACACCATGAAGGACGTAGCTCGCGATGCGCGTGCGGCAGGCGCCACTCGGATCACGCTCGGTGCGGCCGAGGGATTCCACAAGGGGGACACCACCTCCCTCTTCGCCGACTGTTCCCCCGGGCAGGAGCAAGGCAAGGCAGTGGTGGAGGTCGATGTCACGTATCAGAAGACGTCCGACCGAGCGGTGATCCAGAGGATGGCTTCGCTCGCCGCCGACACCCTGCGACTGGAGGCCCGGAAACTGTGGGATTGCGACGGCGCGGACAGCCTGCCTGACGGCACTCCGCAGCTCGGCTGAGCGGACAAGGCGAGAGGGGCCGGCAGGTATCACCGGCCCCACCGAGTGCGGGGCGGCGTGGAATCCGGGGCCTTCCTGCGCGTGGGCTGCGGGTCACCGGCAGGCGGGTCCCGGCCGCTGTGTCGGTGAGCGCTGGGGTGAGGGCTGAGTTCTTCGACGACTTCACCGGCGCCGGGCTCGACCGCTCCAAACGGCGGGTCGTGCGCACCGGCACCGAGATGGGTGGTGCACGGGCTCCGGGCGAGGCGGGCCCGGAGCCCGTGGTGGAATCAGAAGCGAGGCGCTCCCGGTACCGGCTGCGGCGTGGGGATGGCGGGGTGGGTCACGCTCGGGTTCCGGCGGCCGGATGTCCTGCAGGTGACGTCCTTGGCCGGAAGCCTTCCAGTGCCCAGGTAGGCGTTGACCGTGCGATCGGCGCACGAGCGCGGGTCGCCGGAGTAGACGCCGTGGCCCTCGCCGCCCGCGACATAGACCATGCGGGAGCCCTTCAGAGCGTGATGCATGCCGAGGCCGCTGGTCAGCGGTGTCTGCGAATCCCACTGGTTCTGGACGGTGAGCAGTCCGACCTTGTTGTCCACCGTCGTGACGGGCTCGACCGCCTCGGACCAGAACGCGCAGGGCGTGATGTTGGAGCCGAAGTCGCCGTACACCGGGTACGTGGCCTTGTCCCGGATCGCCTCCCTCCGGTACTGCTCCGGGTCGCGCGGCCAGGCCGCCGTGTCGCCGCAGACCACGCTCCAGAAGGCGGCGGAGCCGTTGTCCGCCGGCACTCGTGCGCCGGGAGCCGCGGAGCGGCGCTGTCGCTGCCCGGAATCCGGGGCGGCCGAGCGCGGCGAGGCCGGTCGCCTGCCGTCAGCGGCCTTCTTCAACTCGACGACGGTGTCCGCCGCGCTCTCGGGGCTGAAGAACTCGGGGCGCAGCGCGGCACGGATGTCGTCCCCGGTGAGCTTCCCGCCGTCGTACGTGATCGGCTTGCGGTCGGCCCGGGCGATCAGGTCCCAGAACGTGGTCTTCACCTCGGCCGGTGTGTCGCCGAGCTTGTAGGTGCGGTGGCGCTGGGCGGTCCACTTCGTCCAGCGGGTGAAGGCCGGTTCGGTGCCCTCCGCCCATACCTGGATCATGCCGCGCCAGACCCGGGCGGGATCGACCGCGCTGTCCAGCACGAAGCGATCGGCCCGTGCGGGGAACATCTGCGTGTAGACGGCGCCCAGGTAGGTGCCGTACGAGTAGCCCAGGTAGGAGATCTTCTTCTCGCCCAGCACGGCGCGGATGACGTCCATGTCCCGGGCGGTGTTGCGGGTGGTGATGTGCGCGAGCTTGTCGCCGTTCTTGGCGCGGCACTTCTCGGCGACGGTCCTGGCCCACTTGACGACATGGTTGAACTTCTGCGCCCGGTAGGGATGTTCGATGTTCTGCTCGCCGGTCGTCAGCCCGCAGCTGACCGGGCTGCTGCGCCCTACGCCGCGTGGGTCGAATCCGACGAGGTCGTACTGTTCGCGGACCTTGGCGGGCAGCACGTCCCGCATCATGACCGGCATGTCGAGGCCTTCGCCGCCCGGGCCGCCGGGGTTGAAGAGGAGCACGCCGTGCCGCTTGCCGGGAGTGCTGGTCTTCATGCGTGAGACGGCCAGCTCGATCGTCTTGGCGGCGGGGCGGCTGTAGTCGAGCGGGACCTTGATCGTGGCGCACTGGTAGGTGGCGGGCAGGGACGTGTCGCACCGGTGCCACGCGGGCTTCTGGTGCTCGAATCTCTTCATCGGCTCTGCCGCGGATGCCTGCGCCGGAGCGAGAGCGGGGACCAGCGTCGACATGATCCCCACCGCGAGCAAGGGCGCCATGCGTCCTATCCGCACGATTGCCGTTCCTTTCGATCAACTTGTCGGAGGGAACGACGATTTCGCATCTGCTCATCAAGGCGAATCCACCTGCGGATCGGTCCTGCTGCTACTCCAGGCGGACAGAGAAAGAGACTTGCGGAGGAGAACCCGGCCGGGCCGATCTCCGTCCGCGCCCACAGGTGATGGTGATGGTGATGGTCGTGGCGTCCCGAAGGCGGCAAGCCGCCCTACGGCACAGTCGCCTCCGTGAGGCGCCCGAGCGTGGCAGGATCCCTCACCATGAGCGCGTCCCCGGCGGTGCGAAGCCTGCGGGCCGCGGTGTTCGCCGCGGTGTGCGTGCTGCTCGCCGCCGCCGGGCACGCCCTGGCCGTCGGCGGCATGCCGTCGCCGCGGGCCGACGCGGCCGGCTTCCTCGCTGTGTTCGCGTCCGGCTGGGCACTCGGCGGACGCGAGCGGTCGTTGCCCGGCATCGGCGCGGCCATGCTGCCCACCCAGGCGGGACTGCACCTGGCCTTCGGCGCGGCGCACCGGCGCGGCCCGGATTCCGCCCGGGCGGTCATGCGGCGCGGGGCGGCCATGCCGCGCAGATCGGCCACATCGGGGCACACCATGGCGGCGACGCGCACGCAGCCGGTTCACGCGCAGCCGGTTCACGCCCACTCGGCATACGCGCACACGGCGCACGCGTACACGACCCACGCCCCCATGACCCACGCGCACGCGATGCACGCGCACGCCGTGGCACACCCGGCCACCGCCCACGCCACCGTCGCCCACCTGCTCGCCGCGCTGGCCGCCTCCTGGTGGCTGTGGCGGGGCGAGGCCGCGCTGTGGTCGCTGCTGCGCCGGGCTGCCGCGCTGGTGCCCGGTCTCGTCGCCTGGTGGCGGGGCTCCCCGCTGCCCGCGCCCGCCGGTCACGCCACGAGCGTCACGGCCGACCCCGAGCCGCCCCGCCGCGCCCTGCTGCGGCACGCGGTGAACCGGCGCGGACCGCCGGCCCCGGTCCCGTACTCCAGCTGACCGTTCTTCACACGTCACCCGTACGGAGATCGACTCACGCATGTCCACGTCATGCAGCCCCACGCGCCGCGCCGTCGCCGTCACGGCCGTCGCCGCCGCCTCGGTCCTCCTCGCCGCCGGCGCCGCCTCCGCGCACGTCACCGTCCACCCGGAGAGCTACGCCGCGGGTGCCACCGACGGCGTGCTGACCTTCCGGGTCCCGAACGAGGAGGACGCCGCCTCCACCACCAAGGTCCAGGTCTTCCTGCCCACCGACCATCCCGTCCTCGGCGTCCTGGTCCATCCGCAGGACGGCTGGACCGCCAAGGTCACCACCACCAGGCTCAGGACGCCGGTGAAGACCGACGACGGCACGATCACCGAGGCGGCCTCCGAGATCACCTTCACCGGAGGGAGGATCGGCGCCGGTCGGTACGAGGACTTCGACGTCGCCTTCGGGCAACTGCCCGAAGGCATCGGCGAGCTGACGTTCAAGACCCTGCAGACCTACTCCGACGGCAAGGTCGTCCGCTGGATCGAGGAGCCCTCGGGCGGCGACGAACCGGAGAACCCGGCGCCCGTGCTGAAGCTGACGGCCGGCGACCCGGCCACCGCCCCGGCCCCTGCCACCGCCACCACCAGGGCGGCCGGCGCGAGCGACACCACGGCCCGCGGGCTCGGCGTCGCCGGCCTGGTCGCCGGCGTCCTCGGTCTCGCGGCCGCCGCCTTCGCGATCGTACGGAGCAGGGGCGCACGCTCGTAACCGCCGACGCGGTACGGCAGACAGGCGGAAGGGCCCGGACCGATCGGCGGCGGTCCGGGCCCTTCCCTGTGGCCGCTCAGCGCGCGGCCAGCTCCAGCAGCTTCGGCTCGGTGACCGGCGCCACGGCCGGTGTGCGGAAGGTGCGCCACAGCCACAGCACGTCCCGGCCGAAGGACCACATCAATGAGCCGAGAGACAGCAGGACCACCCCGAGACTCGCCAGGTGCGGCAGCAGCTCGGAGCCCGCCACCAGCAGGCAGATGCCCTGGACGGCGGCGACGGTCTTGCGGGCGAAGGACGGCGGCAGCGGGGCGTTCAGCCAGGGGGCGAGGCGGGCGGCGGCGACGAACGCGTACCGCATGCCGCCGATCAGCAGCACCCACGGGCCGAGCTGCATGGACACATACACACTCAGCACCAGGATCAGGAACGCGTCGACCTCCATGTCGAAGCGGGCGCCCAGCGCGCTCGAGGTGCCGGTCCGGCGGGCCACCTTGCCGTCCACACCGTCCAGGAGCAGGGCCACGGCGGTCAGGCCGACCAGCAGCGTCACCGGCGGCGCGCTCTGGAAGGAGTCCGCGACCAGCGCGGTCACCCCGCCGACCAGGGTCGCCCGGCCGAGCGTGACCCGGTTCGCGGGCCCGAAGGAGCTGAGCCGGGAGCGGTGCAGCGCCCGGGCGAGAACCGCCCAGGTGGCGAACGCGAAGGCGAGCCCGGTCAGCCAGCCGACCGGCCCCAGGCCGATCGCCGAGCCGAGCAGGGCCAGCAGCAGGATCTGCACGCCCGCTCCCACAGCGGTCTCCTGCTGGAGCCTCGCGTCATACGTGTTGTTCAGGGCCACCGCACACCCTCCGGCCGAGTGACAGAGTCGATCAACGCCGCGTACTGTGCGCGGCCTGTGCACTTCTCGGTACGTGAACAACTTCCCGATCGTTCAGGAGGATGCCGATGAACCGCTCGGCCCGCTCGTTCTGGCTGCGCTCACCGGGCCACGGCGAGCTTCGCGACGTCACCCTCCCGGAGCCCGCCGCGGACGAGGTCGTGGTGCGCGCGCTGTACTCCGGGGTCAGCCGGGGCACGGAGACGCTCGTGTTCCGCGGAGGGGTTCCCGAGAGCCAACACGCCGCGATGCGGGCTCCGTTCCAGGAGGGCGACTTCCCGGGCCCGGTGAAGTACGGCTACCTGAGCGTCGGCATCGTCGAGGAGGGCCCGGCTGAGCTGATCGGTCGAACGGTCTTCTGCCTGTACCCGCACCAGAGCCGTTACGTCGTTCCGGTGAGCGCCGTGACCGTGGTGCCCGAGCGGGTGCCCGCCGCGCGGGCCGTGCTCGCCGGGACCGTGGAGACCGCCGTGAACGCCCTGTGGGACGCGGCGCCACTGATCGGCGACCGGATCGCGGTGGTCGGCGGCGGCATGGTCGGCTGCTCGGTGGCCGCGCTGCTCGCCCGCTTCCCCGGCGTCCGGCTGCAGCTCGTCGACGCCGATCCGGCCCGCGCCAGGACAGCCGAGGCGCTCGGCGTCGACTTCGCCGCACCCGCCGACGCCCTCGGCGACTGCGACCTCGTCGTGCACGCCAGCGCCACCGAGGCCGGCCTCACCGGGGCCCTCCAACTCCTCGCCCCCGAGGGCACGGTGGTGGAACTGAGCTGGTACGGCGACCGGCGGGTCAGCCTGCCGCTCGGCGAGGCTTTCCACTCCCGCCGGCTCAGCCTGCGCAGCAGCCAGGTCGGCACCGTCTCCCCGGCTGCCCGCGCCGGCCGTGGCTACGGCGACCGTATGGCCCTCGCCCTCGACCTGCTCGCCGACCCGGCGCTGGACGCGCTCATCACGGGGGAGAGCGCTTTCGAGGAACTCCCCGACGTCATGCCGAAGCTCGCCTCCGGCGAGGTCCCCGCCCTGTGCCACCGGGTGCGGTACGCCGAGACGGGCCTGACCTGAGAAAAGAGTGAGAGAGGGCTGAACACGGGGAAGCGAAGAGCCGTACTACACGGCATCCCCCGGCAGGCAAGGGCAGGGGGGACCAGACGCGCCGCACCTGGAGGGTCGTCCGTTGTTCAGCATCACCGTCCGCGATCACATCATGATCGCCCACAGCTTCCACGGCGAGGTGTTCGGGCCCGCGCAGCGACTGCACGGCGCCACGTTCCTCGTGGACGCGACGTTCCGCCGCGAGCAGCTGGACGAGGACAACATCGTGGTCGACATCGGCCTGGCCACGCAGGAACTGCGCGCCGTCGTCGCCGAGCTGAACTACCGCAACCTCGACGACGAACCCGACTTCGCGGGCATCAACACCTCCACCGAGTTCCTCGCCAAGGTCATCGCCGACCGGCTCGCCGAACGCGTCCACAAGGGCGCCCTCGGCGAGGGAGCCAAGGGCCTGGCGGGGATCACGGTCACCCTGCACGAGTCGCACATCGCCTGGGCGAGTTACGAGCGTGGCCTGTGACCGACCTGACCGTGGAGTCCGCGCAGGGCACCGTGGAGAGGGCACGCCTCGCCTACGTGCCCGCGCAGTCCACCGCCGCCGAGAACGCCGGAATCATCCCCATGTCCCTGCGCACCGTCCACTTCGTCATGCCGGGCGGCGTCGACGACCCGGCCGCGCCCAGCGGCGGCAACGCCTACGACCGCCGCGTCTGCCTGGACCTGCCCGGCTTCGGCTGGCAGGTCACCCGGCACGCCGCGCACGGCACCTGGCCGCGCCCCGACCGGGCCGCCCGGGACGGGCTCGCCCGCACCCTTCGTGACCTGCCGGACGACGCGGTCGTCCTGCTCGACGGACTCGTCGCCTGCGGCGTCCCGGACATCATCGCGCCCGCGGCGGAACGCCTGCGGCTCGCGGTGCTCGTCCATCTGCCGCTCGGTGACGAGACCGGCCTCGACGCGACCGTCGCGGCCGATCTCGACACCCGTGAGCGGACGGTGCTGCGGGCCGTGCCGGCGGTGATCGCGACCAGTGACTGGGCGGTGCGCCGGCTCGTCTCCCACCACGGGCTCGCCCCCGACCGGGTGCACGTGGCGGCGCCGGGCGCCGACATCGCACCCCTGGCGGCAGGCACCGACGGCGTCTCCCGCCTGCTGTGCGTGGCCGCGGTGACCCCCCGCAAGGGGCAGCACCGGCTCGTGGAGGCGCTCGCGGCGGTACGGGACCTGCCGTGGACCTGCGAGTGCGTCGGCGGCCTCGGCCACGACCCCGAGTACGTCACCCATCTGCGCACCCTCATCGACCGGTACGGCCTCGCCGACCGGCTGCGGCTGGCCGGGCCGCGCTCCGGCGCCGACCTCGACGCCGCCTACGCGGCCGCCGATCTGATGGTCCTCACCTCCTACGCCGAGACCTACGGCATGGCGGTCACCGAAGCCCTCGCCCGCGGCATTCCCGTCCTCGCCACCGACGTCGGCGGCCTGCCCGAGGCGGTCGGCCGCGCCCCCGACGGAGGGGTGCCCGGCATCCTCGTCCCGCCGGAGGACCCCGCGGCGCTCGCATCCGAACTGCGCGGCTGGTTCGGCGAGCCCGACGTACGCCGCCGGCTCAAGGCCGCCGCCCGCGGCCGTCGCGCCGCGCTCGACGGCTGGGCGACCACCGCCCGCAGCCTGGCCGGAGTCCTGCAGCGACTCCCCGAAGCACCGAGGAGGGCGGCATGAGCACCCCGAAGACCGCATCGACCGCAGCTACCGCGTCGACCGCAGCGATTCCGGCCCAGCCGGGACCGAGGGGGCCGATCCCGTCCCGTCCCGGCCCGGCCGAGGAGGAGTCCGTGACAGCGGACGGCAAGGAATCCGAGGCGGTGCGGGGGGCCGAGACCGCTCCCGCCGGGGCCGCCGGTGCCGACGACTCCACCCCGGCTCCCGTCATCGCCGGCGCCGGTCCCGTCGCCCGGCCCGGCGAGCGGGCCACCGTACGGCTGCGGGACGGTGACGCCGAGGAACCGCCGCGGTACGCGCCCGAGTGGCTGCAGCTGCGGGAGGGCGCCGACGCGGCCGGCCGGGCGGAGGAGCTGCTGGACCCCTTGCGGATCCGGCTGGCCGACCTGGTTGCCCGGACCGGCGGCCTGGTCGTGCACGACCTGGGCTGCGGCACCGGGTCGATGGGCCGTTGGCTGGCGCCCCGCCTGGACGGTGCGCAGCACTGGATCCTCCACGACCGCGACCCGTACCTGCTGCACTTCGCCGCCGTGGCCTCCCCGCGCTCCGCCGCCGACGGCAGCCGCATCACGGTCGAGACCCGCCGCGGCGACGTGGCCCGCCTGACCCCCGACGCGCTCGCCGGGGCCTCGCTGGTGACCGCGTCCGCGCTGCTCGACGTACTCACCCACGAGGAGGTCGTCACCCTCGCCGACGCCTGTACCGGAGCCGGCTGCCCCGCGCTGCTCACGCTGTCCGTCGCCGGACGCGTCGAACTCGCCCCGGCCGACCCGCTGGACGCCGAGATCGCGGAGGCGTTCAACGCCCATCAGCGGCGCACGGGACTGCTCGGCCCGGACGCGGTCACCGTGACCTGCGAGGTGTTCTCCGAGCGCGGGGCGACGGTACGGGTGTCCCCGAGCCCGTGGCGGCTCGGCCCGGACGAGGCGGCGCTCACCGAGCAGTGGCTGCGCGGCTGGGTGGGCGCGGCCGTGGAACAGCGGCCTGACCTGCGCGACCGCGCCGACCGCTACCTGCGCGACCGGCTCGCCGCCTGCGCGGCCGGCGAGCTGCGGGTCGTCGTCCACCACAGCGACCTGCTGGCGCTGCCCCGGCCGAGCGGGGGCACGTCATGAGCGCGCGGGCGGTGGCAACGAGGGCGGGGACCGGGGCGCGCAACTCCGCCGTGCCCGGCACGCGCGCGAAATGCGCTGCCACCGCCCCCGCGCCCGACACCGCGATCGCCGGAACGGACCACGCCTGCGAGGCGGCTGCCACCGGTACGGGTCGTGTCGAGGGGTCAGCCGCTGTCGGTACGGGTCGTGTCGAGGGGTCAGCCGCCGCCGGCGCGGGCCGTATCGCGGGGTCAGCCGCTGCCGGTTCGGGGCGTTTGCCCGAGGCGGCCGCCGCCGGTCCGCGTCGTACGCCCCAGGCACCTCCGGCCGGTACCGGTCGTGCCTCCGAGGCGGACCCCGCTCGTAGCCGCCGTGCCCCCGATGCCGGCACCGCGCTCCTGGAGCCGCCGTCGTCCGAGGCCGTGCAGGCGGACGTGTCCGGTCCGGCGCAGGCCCGTGCCCCCCGCCGCCTCGACTCCCGTGCCCTGCGCACCCACTTCGGCACCGCCGTGGGTGTGGTCATCCTCGCCGCGCTGCTGTGGCGGCTCGGCACCGGGGTGCTGCTCGACGGGCTTCGGCGTATCGACACCGTGACGGTCCTGGCCGCGCTGGGCATCGGCGTGGTCACCACCGTGTTCAGCGCGTGGCGCTGGCAGTTGGTGGCCCGGGGGCTGCGCATCCGGCTGCCGCTGGGGCCCGCCGTCGCCGACTACTACCGGGCGCTGTTCCTGAACGCGGCGCTGCCCGGCGGGATCCTGGGCGATGTGCACCGGGCGGTGCGGCACGGACAGAGCGCCGGCGACCTCCGGCGCGGCGTGAAGGCGGTCGTACTGGAGCGGGTCGCGGGACAGCTCGCGCTGACCGTCGTCGGTGCGGCGGCGTTGCTGACCCTGCCGTCCCCGGTGCGTGCGCAGGCTCGCGGCTTCGCCCCGCTGGTGGCCCTCGCGGCCGCCGGCGCGCTCGCCGTCGTCCTCGCCGTCCGCATGAACCGCGCCCCCGCGCGTGGCGAGGGCGCTCTGCGCTCCGTCCTGCGGGAGACACGGCAGAGCCTGCTGTCCCGGCAGGGCGGTCCGGGCATCGCGTTCTCCTCCGCCGTCGTCCTCGCCGGCCACCTCGCGATGTTCGTGGTCGCCGCTCGGGTGTCCGGCTGCGCCGCTCCGGTCGCGGTGCTGATCCCCCTCGCGGTCCTCGCCCTGGTCGCGATGGGCCTGCCGCTGAACGTCGGCGGCTTCGGCCCCCGCGAGGGCGTCACCGCCTGGGCGTTCGGCGCCGCGGGCCTCGGCGCGAGCACCGGGGTCGCCGTCGGCGTCGTGTACGGCGTGCTCAGCTTCGTGGCGAGCCTGCCCGGCGCCGTCGTTCTCGTCTCCCGCCGCCAGGCGGGCCCGCGGCCCAAAGCCGCCGCGACGGCCCTCGGGGGCCCGCCCGCGACGGCCCCCGATCGCGCGCCCGCGACGGACCCCGGCCACGCTCCCGTGCCGGACTACCCGCGCCCCCCGGGCGAGGTGAGCAACGCGAGGTACGGCTCGAAGGATTCGACGAGGCTCGCCAGCAGTGCCTTCCCCTTTTCCGCGGAACCCAGGGAAGGACGGCCGATGACGCCCGATTCGGTATAGGCGGACATTCCCACGGTGAGCAGCTGCCGCCGGTCGTCGGCGGTGAAATCGGCGGACTCGTAACCAGGGCGGACGAATTCGGGGTGAGCGTGCAGCAGAATCGAGGTCTCGATTTCTCCCGCGTGCATGTCGGTGAGCAGCGAGGTCAGCACTCCGGCCCGTTCCCGCGCCGTCTCCCAGTCCTCGGCCGCCGGGAACAGTGCCATCCGCTCCCCACGCGCGGAGGCCTCCTGAACGACGTTGCCCAGTACGTAGTTTCCGCCGTGCCCGTTGACCACGACGAGCGCCCGCACGCCCGAGCGGCGCAGCGATTCGGCGATGTCCCGGACCACCGCGTGCAGGGTCACGGCGGAGATGCTGACGGTCCCCGGCCAGTTCGCGTGCTCGTGCGAGCAGGAGATCGTCACCGGAGGAAGGAGGTGCACGGGATACGCCGCGGCGATCTCCCGGGCCACGGCACAGGCGATCAGCGTGTCGGTCGCGAGCGGAAGGAACGGACCGTGCTGTTCGAAGCTTCCGACGGGAAGGACGGCGACCTGTGCTGAAACGTCCGCCCCCCGCGTCCGTACCTCTTCCGTGGTGTCCGTCGGCACCACTCCGTATGCCGCCGTTCGCGCGCCCGAATCACTCATCTCTTCACGGCCTTTCGTCTCTGCTTAGGAATCAGATCATGACAGAAAACATCGGCGTACTCGGCAAGAAGTCCCCGCGGCGTTCGGGCGCGGAACGCGTCGTGAATACGCCGTTGCCCACCGTGTACGGGAAATTCCAGGCGATCGGCTACCTGGACCACGACCGCGGTGACGAGCAGGTCGCCCTCGTCCACGGCGAGATCGGCACCGAGAACGTCCTGGTCCGGTTGCACTCGGAGTGCCTGACCGGGGACGCGTTCGGCTCGCAGCACTGCGAGTGCGGTGACCAGCTGGCCTCGGCGATGCGGGCGGTGGTCGCCGAAGGCAGCGGCGTCGTCGTCTACTTGAGGGGCCACGAGGGCCGCGGTATCGGACTGCTCGCCAAGCTGCGCGCGATGGCCCTGCAGGCGGAGGGCCTGGACACGGTCGAGGCGAACCTGGCGCTCGGGCTGCCCGTCGACGCCCGCGACTACGGCGTCGCCGCCCAGATCCTGCACGACCTCGGGGTGCGCTCGGTACGGCTGATGTCCAACAACCCGCGCAAGCGGGAGGCCCTGGTCCGGCACGGCATCCAGGTCGCCGAGCAGGTGCCGCTGCTGATCGAGCCGTGCGAGAGCAACATCACCTACCTGCGGACCAAGCGGGAGCGGATGGACCACATCCTGCCCCACCTGGACGCCGTGGCCCACGGCTCCTGACCCGCCGGCCCCCGTTGCGCGGTTCCGGCCCGGGCGCGCTGCGCGATGTCGTCGCCGCCGGCTCGACCTCCGAGGCGGCCGGCGGGGCGCGGGCGCAGTTCTCCGGCCCCGCGAGGACCCGGCCCGCTGCTCGGCACGGCCGACCCGGACGACCGGCCGGATCTCGCCACCGGCACCCACGACCGCCGGCCCCCCCCGGGGCTCGCCCAGGCGATGCGGCAGCGCGCTCTCCTGCGGTCCTGGCCGGTGGTCCGGACGAGTCGGTGATTGGCCGTTGCGTCCGCCGCCGCTCGGCCCGGGTGTCCGTCACGTCGTCGACGGCAGCCTGCCGGCAGGCCTGCACCGGGCGGCCGGGACCCCGGCCGCTCCGACCGGTGGCCGGCCGAACGCGCCGCGCGGGACATCGGTTCCGCCCGGTGGCGGGGTCAGTCCGCCAGTGCCTCGCGCACCAGCCGCCGTAGCTCCGGGAAGACCTTCAGGGTCTTCGGGCGGACCTGGGTCATGAACTGCACGGTGAGGTCGTGGCGCGGGTCGACCCAGAACGCGGTGGTGGCCACACCGGTCCAGCCGTAGGTGCCCAGGCTCGACGGGGCCAGGGTGCGGGACGGGTCCACCACCACGGAGACGTTGAAGCCGAAGCCGAGGCCGTCGTTGCCGGGGTCCCGGTGGACGGGGGCGCCGAAGTCCCGCAGGACCGCGTCGCCGGGCAGCTGGTTGCGGGTCATCAGGGCGACGGTGTCCGCGGACAGCAGCCGGGTGCCGTCCAGCTCGCCGCCCCGGCGGAGCATCTCCATGAACCGGTGGTAGTCGTGGGCCGAGGAGACCAGGCCGCCGCTGCCGGACAGGAACCGTGGCCTGCCGTGCACCGGCAGCCCCGGCACCGGTTCCGTCCCGCCCTCCTCGGTCTCGCCGTACAACTCGGCGAGGCGGCCGGCCTGTTCGGGCGCGATGTGGAAGCCGGTGTCGGTCATCCCGAGCGGGCCGAGGATCCGCTCGGCGAAGAACGCGTCCAGCGGCTGCCCGGAGACCACCTCGACGACCCGGCCCAGCACGTTCGAGGCGACCGAGTAGTTCCACTGGGTACCCGGGTCGAACTGGAGCGGCATGCGCGCGTACAGTTCGACGGTCTCGGCCAGAGCGGCACCCGGCGGCACCGAGTACTCCAGACCCGCCTCGCGGTAGAGGGCGTCGACCGGGTGCCTGTAGTAGAAGCCGAAGGTCAGGCCCGCGGTGTGGGTGAGCAGATGCCGGATCAGGATGGGGCCCGAGGCCGGGCGCGTGCGCACGTCGGCGCCCGAACCGCCTTCGTACACACGGGGTTCGGCGAACGCGGGCAGATGGCGGTCGAGCGGGTCGTCCAGGGACAGCGTGCCCTCCTCCACCAGGGTCAGCACCGCGACCGCGGTCACCGGCTTGGTCATCGAGTAGATCCGCCACAGCGTGTCCGGTTCGACCGGCAGCCCCGCCGCGACGTCGCGCCGGCCGTACGTGGTGAGGTGGGCGACCCGGCCGCCGCGGGCCAGGGCCACCAGGTAGCCGGGCAGCCTTCCCTCGTCGACGTGGCGGGCGAAGTGCCGGTCCAGACGGTCCAGCGCCCTGACGTCCAGCCCCGCCTCGTCCGGGTCGACTTCCCGCCGCAGCTGTCCCATTGCTCTCCTCCGCCCGCGTCGTACGCGGTGCGCTCCGGCCACTCCGCCGGCTGCGCACTCCTCTCTCATCGTCGCGCAGGATCACCGCCGGGGACCCGCTCATCAGCGGAGTGTGTGATCGACGCGACGCTCGCGGGCCCGGGCAGCGCCCCGGCCAGGGGCACACCGAGCGCGGCCACGGCCGCCAGGACGAGCAGCGCCGGGCCGGTGCCCGCGCCCAGCAGCGCGGTGGCCGCGGCCACACCCATGGCGGGGCCGATGTTCAGCGCGGTCTGCTGCAGCCCGCCGGCCACCCCCGCCACCGCCACGTCCGCCCGTCGTACGACCACGTGGGTGGCCGCCACCATCACCGTGCCGAAACCGGCACCCAGCAGGGCGAACCCGCACGCCAGGGCGGGCGTGGCGGCGGCCCGGGACAGCAGGAGGACGCCGAGCGCGAGCACGGCCGTCGCGGCTCCCGTGGTGGTGCGCGCCCCGAACCGGCGCAGCAGCACGGGACACAGGGCCGCGGCGACGATCATCAGCACCGCCAGCGGCAGGCTGCGCAGCGCGCTGTGGAACGGGTCGAGGCCGAGGCGGCGCTGCAGCACGTAGGTGGCGACGAACAGGGTGCCGAACAGGGACGCGGACACGGCGACCAGGACGCCGAGGGCCGCCCCGACCGCCCGCGAGCCGATCACCCGGGGCGGCAGCAGAGGGCTTGCCGTCCGCCGCTCGTGCCGGACCAGGGCGACGGCCGCGACCAGGGCGACGACGGCTCCGACCGGGGAGGCGGGCCGGACGGCCAGGGTGTGCACCAGACAGGCCAGCGTCACCGCGAGCAGCACCGCGCCCGGCAGGTCCAGCGGGGTCCGGGAGCCCGCCGGGCCGCGGTCCGGCCGTAGCAGGGCCGGCAGGCCGAAGGCGAGTGCGGGCAGCACGTTGACGAAGAACACCGCCCGCCATCCCAGGCCCGACACCAGCGCCCCGCCCACCAGCGGGCCCGCTGCCGCGGCCAGCCCGATCGCGCCGGTCCGCACGGCGAGGGGTGTCGCGAGCCCGTCCGCCGGGTACGCGGCCCGCAGCATGCCGAGCGTGGCCGGCTGCAGCAGCGCCCCGAACACGCCCTGCACCGCCCGCAGTCCGATCACCCAGCCCACCCCGGGGGCGAGGCCGAGGGCCGCCGAGGCCGCCCCGAACCCCAGCATGCCGAGCGCGAACACCCGCCGCTGTCCGTACCGGTCGCCGAGCCGCCCCGCGAACACCAGCAGGCTCGCCACCGCGATCAGATAGGCGGTGCTGGTCCACTGCACCTCGGCGAAGGTCGCGTGCATGTCCCGTTGCAGGCTGGGCTGCGCGACCGTGAGGACCGTACCGTCGAGCGCGACGATCACCGCGCCCGCGACGCTGCTCGCCAGGGTCCACCGCTGGTTCACCGGCCGTCCCCGGGGCCGAGGTGTGCGATCAGGACCGTGTCGAGGAGCGGCCCGAAGTCCTCCTCGCCGAGGGCGAGTTGGAGGCTGCGCCAGCGCCACAGCTGGGCGATGCCGTGCAGGTTCGCCCACAGCGCGCCGGCCACCTGCCGGGCGTCGGCCTCGGGGCGGACCCGGCCGACCAGGTCCGCGAGCAGGGAGAACAACGGCAAGCTGGTCCCCCGCAGCCCCAGGTGCCCGCTCTCCAGCAGGTCGTGACGGAACATCAGCTCGTACATGCCGGGGTTGTCCAGTGCGAACTCCACGTACGTCCGTGCCAGTGCGGCCACTTGGGCCCGGGGAGCGTCGGGGCCGTGCCCGAGCGCCGCGCGCGCCCGGTCGGCCAGGTCGGCGAAGCCCCGCCGGGCGATGGCCGACAGCAGTTCCAGATGGGTGGGGAAGTAGCGGCGCGGCGCCCCGTGCGAGACCCCCGCACGCCGGGCGATCTCCCGCAGGGTGAGCGCCTGCAGCCCCTCGGTGGCGAGCAGCTCCACGCCCACGTCGACCAGGCGGGCCCGCAGGCCGGTGTCGGACTCAGTCATAGACACTGTCTACCAGCCTCGCGTAGACAGTGTCTACCGCTGCTTGCGCGTACGGGAATGCGCGGCCCGGTGCGGCGGGTTGACCCAGTCATGACCCAGGACTCCGCGCAGGACGCACTGTTCGATCTGCTCTCCGACGGCCACGGCGGGGTGCTGGTCACCCTCAAGCGCGACGGCCGCCCCCAGCTGTCCAACGTCAGCCACGCCTACTACCCCGACGAGCGGGTCATCCGGATCTCGGTCACCGACGACCGCGCCAAGACCCGCAACCTGCGCCGCGATCCGCGTGCCTCGTACCACGTCACCAGCAGCGACCGCTGGGCGTACGCCGTCGCCGAGGGCACGGCCGAGCTGTCCCCGGTGGCCCGGGACCCGCACGACGAGACCGTCGAGGAGCTGATCCGGCTCTACCGGGACGTGCTCGGCGAGCACCCGGACTGGGACGACTACCGGGCCGCGATGGTCCGCGACCGCCGCCTCGTGGTGCGCCTGCGCGTGGAGCGGGTCTACGGGGCCCCGAAGCGCTGACCTCCGGGCGGCGGCGGGTTCACGGTGCCTCGGCGGTCCGCGCCTCGATCGCCCGCAGCACGGCGACCATGTCCTCGCCGCCGTGGCCCTGTGCCACCGTCTCCTCGAACAGGGCGTGGCAGACGTCGAGCAGTGGTGAGGCGAGACGGGCCTTGCGGGCCGCCTCGGCGATGAGCCGGTTGTTCTTCAGCACGTCCAGCGCGGCAGCCTGCACCGCGAAGTCCCGCTCGCGCAGCTTGGGTGCCTTCATCCGGGAGACCCCGCTGGCCATGGGTCCCGCCTCGAGGACGTCCAGGAAGAGCCGCCGGTCCAGGCCCTGTCGCTCGGCGAAGTGGAACGCTTCCGTCAGTCCGGTCACCAGGGTGATCAGGAAGAGGTTCACGGACAGCTTCATCAGCAGGGCGCCGGGCACCGGGCCGCACGCGAACGACTCCCGGCACATCGGGGTGAGCAGCGGCCGTACGGCGTCCACGACGGCCTCCTCGCCGGCGAGCATGGCCACCAGCCGCCCCTGTTCCGCCGGGACCCGTGATCCGGAGACGGGTGCCTCGACGTACCGGCCGCCGGCGGCGCGGACGTCGCTCTCCAGGGCGCGGGAGTACTCGGGGGAGGTCGTGCCCATGTGGACGACCGTGCGTCCCGCGACGCGTGCGGCCAGGGCGGGGGTGCCGCGGCCCAGGACGGCGTCCGTCGCGGCCTCGTCGGCGAGCATCAGCAGCACCACGTCCGCCCGCGCGAACACCTCGCCGGCGTCGGCGGCGACCGTGGCCCCGGCCGCCCGCAGTGGTCCGGCGCGTTCCGGGGTCCGGTTCCACACCACGAGGGGCGTTCCGGCGCGGGCCAGCCGCAGCGCCATGGGCCGGCCCATCACTCCGAGGCCGATGAAACCGACGTTCACGGGGACCGCCCTTCGCTCCACGGGCCGACTATGACAGCGGTCATAGTAGCGGGTGTTATGACGCCGGTCATAGAGTGGGGCGAGGATCGGAGGTCGGCGATGGGCGACGTACGGCGGGGACCGCGGGAGCGGATGGTGTTCAGCGCGGCGCAGCTCATCCGCCGTGACGGGGTCGCCGCGACCGGTATGCGCGAGGTCGCGGCGCATGCCGGGGCACCGCGGGGCTCCCTCCAGCACTACTTCCCGGGCGGCAAGGAGCAACTGGTCAACGAGGCCGTCGACTGGGCCGGGCGGTACGCGGGCCGGCGGATCGCGCGCTTCCTGGCCGGGCTGGACGAGCCGAGCCCCGGCGGGCTGTTCGCGGCGATGGTCGCGCAGTGGAGCGACGAGTACGCCGCGGACGGATTCGCCGCCGGCTGCCCGGTCGCCGCCGCCACCATCGACTGCGCCGCGGCCGGCACCTCGACCCGCGAGGCGGTGGCCGCCGCGTTCGCGACCTGGCGGGCCCCGCTCGCCGAGGCCCTCACCGGCATGGGCGTCCCCGGGGCCCGTGCCGGGTCCCTGGCCACGCTGATGATCAGCACCCTGGAGGGAGCGATCATCCTCGCCCGCGCCGAACGGGACGTACGGCCCCTGACGACCGTCGTACGGGAACTCGGGCCTCTGCTCGACGCGGCGGTGGCCCCGGCGGAATGACCGCGGACGTGCGTGACCGGGACCCCCTCCGAGCGGGAGACCGTCAGACCGCGGACCGCTCCGCCGTGAGGTAGGCGATCACCATGTCCCCGAGCATGGTCCGGTACCGCTCCCGCTGGGCGGGATCCACCAGGTCCCGGCCGAACAGGGCGCCGAAAGTGTGCCGGTTGGCGACCCGGAAGAAGCAGAACGAGCTGATCATCGCGTGCAGGTCGACCGCGTCCACGTCGGCCGTGAAGAGCCCGGACTCCCGCCCGGCGGCCAGGATCCGGCGGATCACCTCCAGCGCCGGGGAGCCGATCCTGCCGAGCTTCTCGGAGGCGGCGATGTGCTCGGCGCCGTGGATGTTCTCGATGCTGACCAGACGGATGAAGTCCGGGTGCCGCTCATGGTGGTCGAAGGCCAGCTCGGCGAGGCGCCGGATCGCCGCGACCGGGTCCAGGTGTTCCACGTCCAGCTGCCGCTCGGCCTCCCGGATCTCCCCGTACGCCCGCTCCAGCACGGCCGTGAAGAGCTGCTCCTTGCCGCCGAAGTAGTAGTAGATCATCCGCTTCGTGGTGCGGGTGCGGGCCGCGATCTCGTCGACCCGGGCGCCGTCGTAGCCGGCCCGCGCGAACTCCTGGGTGGCCACATCGAGGATCTCGCCCTTGGTCCGGGCCGCGTCGCGCACACGCGCCGCGGGTCGCAGCGGTTCTTCGACGCTCGTCATCGGTTTCCTTCGGGCCGTGGGACGCCTGGGCGGCACGCGCGTTCGCGTGCCGGTGATTGTAGAAGCAGGGCCGCGGATCCCCGCGGAGGACTTCCTCACATCCCGCACGGCTGTCACGCGGGGCGGCGGCCGGTGAGGCCGGGGGCCCGCTGCACGACCGCGGCCCGGGTCACACGAGGTGACCCGGGCCGTCGGCAGGGCGGTTACGGGCGTCTGTTCCACTCCGCGATCACGGGCCGCCCGTGCTCCGTGGAGAGGCGGCCGACCGTGCCGGTCGCCAGCTGGAACAGGCGGCCCTCGGCGGGCGGCAGGCTCAGCCGGCGGGCGGTGAGCACCCGCAGGAAGTGGGCGTGCGCGACGAGGATCACGTCGCCCGCGTCCTCGGCCAGGGCGGCGGTGACGCGGGCCAGGACCCGGTCCGCGCGGGCGCCGATCTCCTCGGGCGACTCGCCCGGGTGTCCCTCCGGGCCGGGCGGCACGCCGTCGGTCCACAGATCCCAGTCGGGCCGGGTGCGGTGGATGTCGGCGGTGGTGATGCCCTCGTAGCCGCCGTAGTCCCATTCGTGCAGGTCGGGGTCGGGCACGACCCCGATGAGACCCGCCAGTTCGGCGGTGCGCAGCGCGCGGCCCAGCGGGCTGGCCAGCGCGAGGGCGTAGGTCCGGCCGGTGAGGAGCGGGGCGAGGGACTTGGCCTGTTCCTCGCCGCGCTCCGTGAGGGGCAGGTCGGTCCAGCTGGTGTGCTGTCCCGACAGGCTCCACTCCGTCTCACCGTGGCGGACCAGCAGAAGGTCCCCCACGGCGGGTCAGTCCTTCTTCTCGACCGCGTGGCCGCCGAACTGGTTGCGCAGCGCCGCGATCATCTTCATCTGCGGTGAGTCGTCCTGGCGGGAGGCGAACCGGGCGAACAGGGAAGCGGTGATCGCGGGGAGCGGCACCGCGTTGTCGATGGCCGCCTCCACGGTCCAGCGGCCCTCGCCGGAGTCCTCCGCGTAGCCGCGCAGCTTCTGCAGGTGCTCGTCCTCGTCCAGGGCGTTGACCGCGAGGTCCAGCAGCCAGGAGCGGATGACGGTGCCCTCCTGCCAGGAGCGGAACACCTCGCGGACGTTCTCCACCGAGTGCACCTTCTCCAGCAGCTCCCAGCCCTCGGCGTAGGCCTGCATCATGGCGTACTCGATGCCGTTGTGGACCATCTTCGAGAAGTGCCCCGCGCCGACCCGGCCGGCGTGGACGTACCCGTAGGGGCCCTCCGGCTTGAGCGCGTCGAAGATCGGCTGCAGCCGGTCCACGTGCTCCTTGTCACCGCCGACCATGAGCGCGTAGCCGTTCTGCAGGCCCCACACGCCACCGGAGACACCGGCGTCGACGAAGCCGATGCCCTTGATGCCCAGCGCGGCGGCGTGCTTCTCGTCGTCCGTCCAGCGCGAGTTGCCGCCGTCGATCACCGTGTCGCCGGGCTCCAGCAGGTCGCCGAGTTCGTCGACGACGGTCTGGGTGGCGGTGCCCGCCGGCACCATCACCCACACCTGGCGGGGCGCGTCCAGCTTCTCGACCAGTTCGGCGAGGCTCTTGACGTCGGAGACCTCGGGGTTGCGGTCGTAGCCGATGACGGTGTGGCCGGCGCGGCGGATCCGCTCGCGCATGTTGCCGCCCATCTTGCCGAGGCCGATCAGACCAAGCTGCATGTCAGTTCACTTCCTGAGCGTTCTTGAGAGTGCGGTAGGCGGCGACGAGGGCCTTGGTGGACGGGTCGAGACCGGGCACGTCCGCGCCCTCGGTGAGGGCGGGCTCGACGCGCTTGGCGAGGACCTTGCCGAGTTCCACGCCCCACTGGTCGAAGGAGTCGATGTTCCACACCGCGCCCTGCACGAACACCTTGTGCTCGTAGAGGGCGATCAGCTGCCCGAGCACGGACGGGGTCAGTTCGGTGGCGAGGACCGTGGTCGTGGGGTGGTCGCCCTTGAACGTGCGGTGCGTCACCTGCTCCTCGGGCACGCCCTCCGCGCGGACCTCCTCGGCGGTCTTGCCGAAGGCGAGGGCCTGGGTCTGGGCGAAGAAGTTGGCCATCAGCAGGTCGTGCTGGGCCTTGAGTTCACCGCTCAGCTCGTCGACGGGGCGGGCGAAGCCGATGAAGTCGGCCGGGATCAGCTTGGTGCCCTGGTGGATCAGCTGGTAGTAGGCGTGCTGCCCGTTGGTGCCGGGCGTGCCCCACACGACCGGTCCGGTCTGCCACTCCACCGGGTCGCCCGCACGCTGCACCGACTTGCCGTTGGACTCCATGTCCAGCTGCTGCAGGTACGCGGTGAACTTGGACAGGTAGTGGCTGTACGGCAGCACCGCGTGCGACTGGGCGTCGAAGAAGTTGTTGTACCAGACGCCCAGCAGGCCCAGCAGCAGCGGCGCGTTGGCCTCCGCGGGTGCGGTGCGGAAGTGGTCGTCGACGATCCGGAAACCGTCGAGCATCTCCCGGAACCGGTCCGGGCCGATGGCGATCATCAGGGACAGGCCGATGGCCGAGTCGTACGAGTAGCGGCCGCCGACCCAGTCCCAGAACTCGAACATGTTGTCCGGGTCGATGCCGAACGCGGTCACCTTCTCCGCGTTCGTGGACAGGGCCACGAAGTGCCGGGCGACGGCCTTCTCCTCGCCGTCGAACGCCTTCAGCAGCCAGGAGCGGGCCGAGGTCGCGTTCGTGATCGTCTCGATCGTGGTGAAGGTCTTGGACGCGACGATGAACAGCGTCTCCGCCGGGTCCAGGTCGCGGACGGCCTCGTGCAGGTCCGAGCCGTCCACGTTCGACACGAACCGGAACGTCGACTCCCGTGCGGTGTACGGGCGCAGTGCCTCGTAGGCCATCGCGGGACCGAGGTCGGAGCCGCCGATGCCGATGTTGACCACGTTCTTGATGCGCTTGCCGGTGTGGCCGGTCCACTCGCCCGAGCGGACCCGGTCGGCGAAGCCGGCCATCTTGTCGAGGACCGCGTGGACCTTCGGCACGACGTTCTCGCCGTCGACCTCGATCACGGCGTCCCGCGGGGCCCGCAGCGCGGTGTGCAGCACGGCCCGGTCCTCGGTGACATTGATCCTGTCACCGCGGAACATGGCGTCCCGCAGCGCGAACACGCCGGTGGCGGTCGCGAGTTCCTGGAGCAGCGCCAGGGTCTCGTCGGTGATCAGGTGCTTGCTGTAGTCGATGTGCAGATCGCCCACCCGCACGACGTACCGCTCGGCGCGGCCGGGGTCCGTCGCGAACAGCTCGCGCAGGTGCGGCTGCCCCTCGGCGCGGTGATCGGCGAGGGCCGTCCACTCGGGCCTGCGGGTGAGCTTGGGGGTGTCTGACGGTGCGTCGGACATGTCAGGCGTTCTCCTTGGTGGCCTCGCCCTGGAGGGCGATGGCGTACATCTCGTCGGCGTCGAGGCGGCGCAGCTCCTCGGCGATGAGTTCGGAGGTGAGGCGGACCTTCAGGGCGAGGGTGCGCGGCGGCTGCCCGGGCAGGGACAGCTGCGCGAGCGGGCCCTCGGGGCGGTCGATGACGATCTCGCCGTTCGGGGTGCCCAGGCGCACGGCGGTGACGACAGGACCCGCGGTGACCACGCGGTCCACGGAGACGCCCAGGCGGGCCTCCAGCCAGCGGGCCAGCAGCTCGGCGCTGGGGTTGTCCGCCTCGGCCTCGACGGCCGCCGACGTCACCTTCACCCGCGCCTGGTCCAGGGCGGCGGCCAGCATGGACCGCCACGGGGTGAGCCGGGTCCAGGCGAGATCGGTGTCGCCGGGCGCGTAGTTGCGCATCCGGGTCTCCAGCACCTCGAGCGGGCGCTCGACGGCGTACAGGTCGGTGATCCGGCGCTGGGCGAGGGCGCCGAGCGGGTCCTTGGAGGGGGTGTCGGGCGCGTCCACGGGCCACCACACCACCACCGGGGCGTCCGGCAGCAGCAGCGGCAGGACCACCGAGTCGGCGTGGTCGGACACCTCGCCGTAGGTGCGCAGCACGACCGTCTCGCCGGTGCCCGCCTCCGAGCCGACCCGGACCTCGGCGTCCAGGCGGGAGGCGGTGCGGTCGCGCAGCGTGCGGGCGTGCCGCTTGATGACGACCAGGGTGCGCGAGGGGTGCTCGTGCGAGGCCTCCTCGGCCGCCTTCAGCGAGTCGTAGGCGTTCTCCTCGTCCGTGACGATGACCATCGTCAGGACCATCCCCACGGCCGGGGTGCCGATGGCGCGGCGGCCTCGCACCAGCGCCTTGTTGATCTTGCTTGCCGTGGTGTCGGTCAGATCGATCTTCATGGCCTGCGCCAGCTCCGTCCGTCTCGTGCGAGCATCTCGTCCGCTTCCCTCGGTCCCCAGCTGCCCGACGCGTAACTCGCCGGCCTGCCGTGCGCCGTCCAGTACTCCTCGATCGGGTCGAGGATCTTCCAGGACTCTTCCACTTCCTGGTGACGGGGGAACAGGTTGGCGTCGCCGAGCAGCACGTCCAGGATGAGCCGCTCGTACGCCTCCGGGCTCGACTCGGTGAACGACTCGCCGTAGGCGAAGTCCATCGACACGTCCCGGATCTCCATCGACGTGCCCGGCACCTTCGAGCCGAACCGCACGGTCATGCCCTCGTCCGGCTGGACGCGGATGACGATCGCGTTCTGGCCCAGCTCCTCGGTGGCGGTGGAGTCGAACGGGGAGTGCGGGGCCCGCTTGAAGACCACCGCGATCTCGGTGACCCGGCGGCCGAGCCGCTTTCCGGCGCGCAGGTAGAAGGGGACGCCCGCCCAGCGGCGGTTGTCGACGCCCAGCTTGATCGCGGCGAAGGTGTCGGTCTTCGACTTGGGGTCGATGCCCTCCTCCTGGAGGTAGCCGACGACCTTCTCGCCGCCCTGCCAGCCGGCCGCGTACTGGGCGCGCACGGTGTGCCTGCCCAGGTCCTCCGGCAGCCGCACCGACTTCAGCACCTTCAGCTTCTCGGTGAGCAGCGCCTCCGCGTCGAACGCGATCGGCTCCTCCATGGCGGTCAGCGCCATCAGCTGCAGCAGGTGGTTCTGGATGACGTCACGGGCGGCGCCGATGCCGTCGTAGTAGCCGGCCCGGCCGCCGATCCCGATGTCCTCGGCCATGGTGATCTGCACGTGGTCGACGTACGACCGGTTCCAGATCGGCTCGTACATCTGGTTGGCGAAGCGCAGCGCCAGGATGTTCTGGACGGTCTCCTTGCCGAGGTAGTGGTCGATCCGGAACACCTGGTCCGGCTCGAACACCTCGTGCACGATCGCGTTCAGGTCGCGGGCGCTGCCCAGGTCGTGGCCGAACGGCTTCTCGATGACCGCGCGCCGCCAGGAGCCCTGCGGCGGGCTCGCCAGGCCGTGCTTCTTCAGCTGCTGCACGACCTTCGGGAAGAACTTCGGCGGCACCGAGAGGTAGAACGCGAAGTTGCCGCCGGTGCCGCGGGAGGCGTCGAGTTCGTCGACGGCGCCCTTCAGCTGCTTGAAGGCGGTGTCGTCGTCGAAGTCGCCGGGGATGAACCGCATGCCCTCGGAGAGCTGCTGCCAGACCTCCTCGCGGAACGGGGTGCGGGAGTGCTCGCGCACCGCGTCGTGCACGACCTGCGCGAAGTCCTGGTCCTCCCAGTCCCGGCGGGCGAACCCGACGAGGGAGAAGCCCGGCGGCAGCAGGCCGCGGTTGGCCAGGTCGTACACGGCCGGCATCAGCTTCTTGCGGGACAGGTCACCGGTCACACCGAAGATGACCAGACCGGAGGGGCCCGCGATGCGGGGGAGCCGGCGGTCGCGGGCGTCCCGGAGCGGGTTCACCCAGTCGGCGGCCGGGGCCACCGGCACGCGCACCTCTTGCTGCGCGGCCGGGGCCTCAGGAGCCTGGTTCGTCATCACGCGTCAACTCCCTTGTTCTCCAGGGACGTGGAGACGGCGTCCAGCAGGTCCTGCCAGGCCGCCTCGAACTTGGCGACGCCCTCGTCCTCCAGCTGCTGGACGACCTCGTCGTAGGAGATGCCGAGCCGCTCGACGGCGGCCAGGTCGGCGCGGGCCTGCGCGTAGCCGCCGGTCACCGTGTCACCGGTGATCTCGCCGTGGTCGGCGACCGCGTTCAGGGTGCCCTCCGGCATCGTGTTGACCGTGCCCGGCGCGACCAGCTCGTCCACGTACAGCGTGTCCTTGTAGGCGGGGTCCTTCACACCGGTGGACGCCCACAGCGGACGCTGCTTGTTCGCCTTGTCCCCGGCGAGGGCCGACCAGCGGTCGGACGAGAAGACATCCTCGTAGGCCTCGTAGGCGAGGCGGGCGTTGGCGAGGGCCGCGCGGCCCTTGAGCGCGAGGGCCTCGTCGGTGCCGAGGGCGGTCAGCCGCTTGTCGATCTCGCTGTCCACGCGGGAGACGAAGAAGGACGCCACCGAGTGGACGGTCGACAGGTCTATACCGCGCTCACGTGCCTTCTCCAGGCCGGCCAGGTAGGCGGCCATGACCTGGCGGTAGCGCTCCAGGGAGAAGATCAGCGTCACGTTGACGCTGATGCCCAGGCCGATGACCTCGGTGATCGCCGGGAGACCCGCCTCGGTCGCCGGGATCTTGATCATCACGTTGGGCCGGTCGACCAGCCAGGCCAGCTGCTTGGCCTCGGCGACGGTGGCCACCGTGTCGTGGGCGAGGCGGGGGTCGACCTCGATGGAGACCCGGCCGTCACGGCCGCCGGAGGCGGTGTACACGGAGTCCAGCACGTCGGCGGCGGCCCGCACGTCGGCGGTCGTCATCATCCGCACGGCCTCGTCGACCGTGACACCCCGTACGGCGAGGTCGGTCAGCTGCTCCTCGTAGCCCTCCCCGGAGCCGATGGCGGCCTGGAAGATCGACGGGTTCGTCGTGACACCGACGGCACTGCCGCTCGCCACCAGTTCGGCGAGGCTGCCCGAGGTGATCCGCTTGCGGGACAGGTCGTCCAGCCAGATCGACACGCCCTCGTCGGCGAGGCGCTTGAGGGCTCCCGGGGTGGCGATTGCTTCAGTCACAGTGATCATCTTTCTTTCGCGTCGGTATCAGGCGCGCGCGGCAGCGAGCGACTCGCGGGCTGCGGCGGCGACGTTCTCAGGGGTGAAGCCGAACTCGGCGAACAGGGTCCCGGCGTCCGCGGAGGCACCGAAGTGCTCGAGCGAGACGATGCGTCCGGCGTCGCCGACGAACCGGTACCAGGTCAGGCCGATGCCGGCCTCGACGGCGACCCGGGCCTTCACGGCCGGCGGCAGCACCCGCTCGCGGTACTCGCGCGGCTGCTCCTCGAACCACTCCACGCACGGCATCGAGACCACGCGGGTGCCGGTCCCCTCGGCCTCCAGCCGCTCCCGCGCGGCCACGGCCAGCTGCACCTCGGAGCCCGTCGCGATGATGACCACCTCCGGGACCTCGGTCGAGGACTCGCGCAGTACGTAGCCGCCCTTGGCCGTGTCCTCGTTCGGCGCGTACGTCGGCACGCCCTGGCGGGTGAGCGCGAGCCCGTGCGGGGCGGGGTTCGTGGCGTGCCTCTTCAGGATCTCGGCCCAGGCGATCGTGGTCTCGTTGGCGTCCGCCGGGCGGACGACGTTCAGGCCCGGGATGGCGCGCAGCGAGGCCAGGTGCTCGACCGGCTGGTGGGTGGGGCCGTCCTCGCCGAGGCCGATGGAGTCGTGCGTCCACACGTACGTCACCGGCAGCTGCATCAGCGCCGACATCCGGACGGCGTTGCGCATGTAGTCGGAGAAGACGAGGAAGGTGCCGCCGTAGACGCGGGTGTTGCCGTGCAGGGCGATGCCGTTCATCTCCGCGGCCATGGAGAACTCGCGGATGCCGAAGTGCACGGTACGGCCGTACGGGTCGGCCTCGGGCAGCGGGTTGCCCTTCGGCAGGAAGGAGCTGGCCTTGTCGATGGTGGTGTTGTTGGAGCCGGCCAGGTCGGCGGAGCCGCCCCACAGCTCCGGCAGCACCGGGCCGAGCGCCTGCAGCACCTTGCCGGAGGCGGCACGCGTCGCGACGGCCTTGCCCTCCTCGAACACCGGCAGGGTGTCCTGCCAGCCCTCGGGCAGCTCGCCCTTGCTGACGCGGTCGAACAGCTCGGCCCGCCCGGGCTGGGCGGCACGCCACTCGGCGATCCGCTTGTCCCAGGCCGCGTGCGCCTCGGCACCCCGGTCCAGGGCTTGGCGGGTGTGCTTCAGGACCTCGTCGGTGACCTCGAAGCTCTGCTCGGGGTCGAAGCCGAGGACGCGCTTGGTGGCGGCGATCTCGTCCGCGCCGAGCGCCGAGCCGTGGGAGGCCTCGGTGTTCTGCGCGTTCGGGGCGGGCCAGGCGATGATCGTGCGCATCGCGATGATCGAGGGTCGTTCGGTCTCCGCCCGGGCGGCCGTCAGCGCCGCGTGCAGGGCGGGTACGTCGATGTCGCCGCCGGCGGCCGGCTCGATGCGCTGGGTGTGCCAGCCGTAGGCCTCGTACCGCTTCAGCACGTCCTCGGAGAAGGCGGTCGCGGTGTCGCCCTCGATGGAGATGTGGTTGTCGTCGTAGAGGAAGACCAGGTTGCCGAGCTTCTGGTGGCCGGCGAGCGAGGAGGCCTCGGCGGAGACGCCCTCCTCCAGGTCGCCGTCGGAGACGATCGCCCAGACGGTGTGGTCGAAGGGGGACTCGCCCTGCGGGGCCTCCGGGTCGAACAGGCCGCGCTCGTAGCGGGCGGCCATCGCCATGCCGACGGCGTTCGCGACGCCCTGGCCGAGCGGGCCGGTGGTGGTCTCCACACCGGCGGTGTGCCCGTACTCGGGGTGACCCGGCGTCTTCGAGCCGTGCGTGCGGAACGCCTTCAGGTCCTCCAGCTCCAGCTCGTAGCCGGCGAGGAACAGCTGGGTGTAGAGGGTCAGCGAGGTGTGGCCGGGGGAGAGCACGAAGCGGTCACGGCCTGTCCACTCGGGGTCGGCCGGGTCGTGTCGCATCACCTTCTGAAAGATCGTGTACGCGGCGGGCGCCAGGCTCATCGCCGTGCCCGGGTGGCCGTTGCCGACCTTCTGCACCGCGTCGGCCGCCAGAAGACGGGCAGTGTCCACGGCTCGCCGGTCGAGGTCGGTCCACTCGAAGCTGTCGGAAGTCTGCGTGGTCATCTTCAAGAAGTCCTCGTTCAGTGCGGAAGGGCTGGCCGGACGCGTTCAAACTTAAAAGTCTGACTTTTTCGAAGGAAGGGCGGGGTGTGTCAGCCTGTGGTGAATCTGGGACAGCGATCGCGCGACAGGGGCGGCACGAAAAGGACATGGCAGCCATAAGAGACCAAGCTGACGGTGACGGGATCAGAACCTTCCCCTTCCCGGTCGACCTGGCCGTCGGTGGCGTCGGCATGCAGGTCGGCCCCATGGGGACCGACCGCACCTGGCACGCCGACGCCCCCCTGCACCGCGTCCACCGCATCGACTTCCACGTGGTCATGCTCTTCACCGACGGCCCCGTACGGCACATGATCGACTTCGCCGAGTACGAGGCGACGGCCGGCGACCTGCTGTGGATCCGCCCCGGACAGGTCCACCGGTTCTCCCGCGAGTCCGTGTACCGCGGAACCGTCCTCACCATGCAGCCCGGCTTTCTGCCACGGGCCACCGTCGAGGCCACCGGCCTCTACCGCTACGACCTGCCACCGCTGCTGCACCCCGATCCGGCCCAGCTGGGAGCACTCCAAACGGCCCTCGACCAGCTGCGCCGCGAGTACGAGGACACCGCGACGCTCCCGCTCAGCCTGCACACGGCCGTCCTCCGGCACAGCCTGACCGCGTTCCTGCTGCGCCTCGCCCATCTCGCGGCCAGTTCGGCCGAGGCGTCCCGGCGGCGGGCGGACACCACGTTCACCCGCTTCCGGGACGCCGTCGAGCAGGGCTTCCCCGCCAACCACAGCGTCAGCGCCTACGCGGACGCCCTCGGCTACTCCCGCCGCACCCTCGTCCGCGCCGTCCGCGCGGCCACCGGCGAGACCCCGAAGGGCTTCATCGACAAACGCGTCGTCCTGGAGGCCAAGCGCCTCCTCGCCCACACGGACCTGCCGATCGGCCGCGTCGGCGTGGCCGTGGGCTTCCCCGACGCGGCGAACTTCTCCAAGTTCTTCCACCTGCACACCGGTCAGACGCCGGTGGCGTTCCGGGCCGAGCTGCGCTGAAGGGACGGGCCGGAAGGCGCTGAGGGGGCGGGCCGTCGGGCCCGCCCCCTCGCACTGCCGCCGTCCGCGGGCGGCGGGTCAGTGGCCGAAGTCGAACCAGTTCACGTTCACGAAGTCGGCCGGCTGGCCGCTGGTGAAGGTGAGATAGACGTCATGGGTCCCGGTCACCGCGCCGATGTTCGCCGGGACCGTCCGCCAGGACTGCCACCCGCCCGTGCCGGCCAGGGCGAAACTGCCGATGGGCGCGTTGCCGCGGCTGTCCAGGCGTACTTCCACCAGACCGCTGACTCCGCCCGCGGCGCCGCTCGCGACCCTGGCGTAGAACTGCCTCGCCGCCGTCGAACCGAAGTCGACGCCCTTGTACAGCGCCCAGTCGCCGTTCGCGAGCGAGGCGATGTTCTGGCCGCCGCCCGTGTCCGTGGTCGTCTCGGTCCCGACGCCGGACTGGCTGTCGTAGGACTCGGCCTGGATGGCGCTGTAGGCGTCCCGGTTGCCGGAGGGCGGGGGAGTGGTGCCGCCCCCGCCCGAGGACTGCAGGACCTGCACGTAGTCCACGACCATCGGGTGGCCCGGCTCGGTCCCGCTGTCCGGGCCGCCGCCGAACGCGGCCGGGAAGCCGCCGCCCATCGCCACGTTGAGGATGAGGAAGTAGCCGTGGTTGGTGGCGTTGGCCCAGGTCGTCGCGTCGACCTGGTTGGCCCGCACGGTGTGGAAGGTGGCGCCGTCGAGGGAGAAGCGGATCTCCTCGGGGCTCGTCGAGCGGTCCCACTCCATCGCGTAGGTGTGGAAGCCGGCCTGGCAGGTGGTGCCGGTGCAGGAGGTGGAGTTGCCGATGCCCGAGGTCTCGTTGCACGGGCCGCCGGGGTTCGTGCCGCAGTGCATCGTGGCCCATTCGGTGTTCAGGCCCTGGACGTTCTCCATGATGTCCAGCTCGCCGACGCTCGGCCAGTTCCAGTAGTTGCCGCGGAACGGCGACCCGAGCATCCAGAACGCCGGCCAGTAGCCCTTCGCGGCGGCGCCGGTGACATTGGGCATCTGGATCCGGGCCTGGACGCGCAGCTTGCCGCCGGCCGGGGGCTGGAAGTCGGTGCGGGTGGTCTCGATCCGGCCGGAGGTCCAGTTGCCGGAGGCGTCGCGGCGCGGGGTGATGAGCAGGTTCCCGTTGCCGTCCAGAGCGACGTTGCTGGTGCTCGACGTCATCGTCTCGACCTCGCCGGTGCCCCAGTTGGCGGCGCCGCCGGGATAGGAAGTACCGGTGTCGTACTGCCAGTCGGCGGTGTTGACGCCGGAGCCGGCCGCGCCGTTGAAGTCGTCCGCGAAGACCTGCGTCCAGCCCGAGGGGGGCGTGGGCGCGGAGGCGTCTGCGGGTGCGGTGGCGGCCGTGGCGACGGCCGCGGCCAGGCCGAGGGTGGCGGCGACGGCGACGAGTGCGCGCCGCAGCGGACGGGGTCTGGATATGCCGGAGGATGCGCTCATGGGGGAGCCTCTCGGGTGCGGGGATGTGAGGAAAGCCGTATGGAAGCGCTCCCACGTCCACAACTGAGAGCGCTCTCAAGCTGCCGACAATGTGCTCCCCGCCCCGTCGGCCGTCAAGACTTGAAACAAGGAAAGTCGCATCCGTGCACGGGAGTTCACCGGCTGAAGCCGGTCCTGCCCACGCCCGCCCTGAGCCGGCTCCGCGCGGACACGCGAGGGTGACGCGCGGGGGCGCCGTCCGCCGGAACCCGCGGACCCGGACCTATCGTGGCGCGAGTACGGTCACCCATCCGACCGAGGACAGCGCATGAACGGTTCTCCGGCCGGCGTCGTCGAGGCGGCGTTCCGCCTCTACCGGTCACAGGACCGCGAGGCGGCCCTTCCTCTCTACGCCGACGACTTCACCTTCACCAGCCCCCAGGACGACCACATCGACAAGGCGGCGTTCTTCGAGCGCTGCTTCCCCACCGCCGAGCGGTTCACCGAGCAGCGGATCCTGCACCTCGTCGCCGTGGACGAGGAGCTGGTCCTCGTCGAGTACGCGTACGAGCTGACCGGCGGCGAGCGGTACCGCAACGTCGAGGCGGTCACCGTGCGCGACGGCCTCCTCCGGGAGGTGCGGGTCTTCTTCGGCGGCAAGGAGTGAACCGGGTGCCGGCGGCCGTGGGGCCGGCGGCGGCCATGGCCGAGCGGAGGTGAGCACGGCAGTGGGTGACGGCGACGAGTAGTGTTGCTGGCGCGTGCGGCGGCCCTGATCACGCCGGTGGGACCGGCGACCCGGTCCGCCCCGGGCGAGGCAGGGTGTCGAGGCGGTCCGGGCGGGAATCCCGGGAAGGGTGCGGGCGTGAAGCTGACGATTCTGGGCGGCGGCGGGTTCCGGGTGCCGCTGGTGTACGGCGCACTGCTGGCCGACCGTGCCGAGGGACGGGTCACCGAGGTCGTCCTGCACGACCTGGACGACCGCCGGCTGTTGGCCGTGACCCGGGTGCTGGCCGAGCAGGCCGCCGGCATCCCGGACGCACCCGAGGTGACCGCCTGCACCGACCTCGACGAGGCCCTGCGCGGCGCCGACTTCGTCTTCTCCGCGATCCGCGTCGGCGGCCTGGAAGGCCGGGCGAACGACGAACGGGTCGCGCTGGCGGAAGGCGTGCTCGGCCAGGAGACCGTCGGCGCGGGCGGGATCGCCTACGGTCTGCGCACCGTTCCCGTCGCCGTCGACATCGCCCGGCGCGTGGCCCGTCTCGCCCCCGATGCCTGGGTCATCAACTTCACCAACCCGGCAGGCCTGGTCACCGAGGCCATGTCCCACCACCTCGGCGACCGCGTCATCGGTATCTGCGACTCACCGGTCGGCCTCGGCCGCCGCATCGCCCGTGTTCTCGGCGCCGACCCGAAGGAGGCCTTCGTCGACTACGTCGGCCTCAACCACCTCGGCTGGGTGCGCGGGCTGCACGTCGCCGGACGGGACCTGCTCCCGCGCCTGCTCGGCGACCCCGAGCTGCTCGGCTCCTTCGAGGAGGGCAGGCTCTTCGGCACCGACTGGCTGCGGTCGCTCGGCGCGATCCCCAACGAGTACCTGCACTACTACTACTTCAACCGGGAGACGGTGCGCGCCTACCAGGAGGCCGGGAAGACCCGCGGCGCCTTCCTGCGCGACCAGCAGGCCAGGTTCTACGAGGAGGCGGTCGACCCGGGCGTCGCCGCGCTGCCCGCCTGGGACCGCACCCGCGCCGAGCGCGAGGCGACCTACATGGCGGAGAACCGGGAGAGCGCCGGGGCGGGCGAGCGCGAGGCCGACGATCTCTCCGGCGGCTACGAGAAGGTCGCCCTGGCCCTGATGCGGGCCATCGCCCGCGACGAACGCACCACCCTCATCCTCAACGTCCGCAACCGGTCCACCCTGTCCGTCCTCGACGCCGACGCGGTGATCGAGGTCCCCTGTCTGGTCGACGCGAACGGCGCCCATCCGCTGGCCGCCGGCCCGCTGCCCGGCCACGCCGCCGGACTGGTCTGCTCGGTCAAGGCCGTCGAGCGCGAGGTGCTCGCCGCGGCCGGGTCCGGTTCCCGTGCGACGGCCGTGAAGGCCTTCGCGCTGCACCCGCTGGTCGACTCGGTCACCGTGGCCCGCAGGCTGGTCGAGGGTTACACCGAGGTCCATCCCGGCCTGGCGTACCTCACATAGCCGTTTCGTTCACGGCCGAGGCCCGCCGAAGGCAGGGAGGGCCGCTCCGCCGAGCGGCCCTCCGCCGTCAGGCCCCGGCCGTCAGCCGGTGAAACCGGCCGTGATCGAGGTGAACTGCCAGTTGCTCTGGCTGATGCCGGAGCAGTTGCTCACCACGCCGCCGCCCGCGCACGGCCGGTCCCGGTTGACCGACCAGAAGGCGAGCCGGGCGATGTGGTGGGAGTTCGCCCAGTCGCGGATCTGGGTCCAGACCGCCGGAGTGGTCGTCTCCTGCTGGTCGGACAGACCGTTCATGCCGGAGATGCCGATGTGGGCGTAGGCGGTCGTGTCGTCCCAGCCGAAGGCGGACTTCAGCTTGTTCTTCAGTCCTTCGGTGGCGTTCACGGTGTTGCCGTACATGTCCGAGCCGCCGCCGAAGTCGAACGGCATGATGGTGAACACGTCGATGTTCGCGCCGAGCGCCTGCGCCTGCTCGATGAGCCGGTTGCCGTAGTACGTCGGCCCGGTGGTGGACGTGCCGAAGGTGACGATGGTCTTCAGGCCGGGGTTGTTGGCCTTGACCGTCTTCAGCGCGGTGAGGATCTTCGCCTGTACGGCCTCGTTCTCGAACTCGTCGGTGTTCTCGATGTCGAAGTCGACGGCCTTCAGGCCGTAGGCGTCGACCACTTTCTGGACGGCCCCGGCGAGCGCGCTCGCCGAGGAGCAGTTGGCGCCGAGCTTGCTGCCCGACCAGCCGCCGAACGACGGGACGATGTCACCGCCCGCGGAACGGATCTGGTTGATCGCCGTCTGGTCCACGCCGCCGGTCAGTGCCCGGCTGCCGTCCCAGGCCGGCGTGCAGCCACCGGAGTCCAGCACGAACGCCATCGTGAACCACTTGACGCCGGTCGCGCTCATCACCGTCGTCGGGTTCGGCGGATCGCCCCAGCCCTCGTACAGGTACGGGGCCGCCTGCTTGAACCCGGTACCGCCGCCGCTGCCCGCGTCGGTCGTCACCGTCACGGAGCCGGATGCGGGCGAGGCGTTCCCGGCCGCGTCCCGCGCCCGCACGGTGAACGTGTAACCCGTGCTCGGGGACAGCCCGCTGACCGTGGCGGACGTGCCCGAGACGCTGAGCACCGGGCTGCCGCCGCTGTAGATGTCGTACGCCGTCACGCCCACGTTGTCGGTGGCCGCGTTCCACTTCAGCGACACGCTCGAGGAGGTCTTGCCGGTGGAGGTGAGCCCGCTGGGCGCGGTCGGCGCCTGGGTGTCACCACCGCCCCCGCCGCCCGGGCCGTCGAGGCTGATGTCGTCGGCGTAGTAGGTGCCCTGGGCGTACCAGCCGTTCACATAGATGGTGGCGCTGGTCTGTGAGGCACCGGTGGTGAAGGGGACGCTGAGCCGGCTGTACGCGGACGGGGACGAGGTCCAGGTGGAGGCGCCGCCGTCGACGCCGAGGTACACATAGCTGCCGCGCACCCAACCGCTCAGGGTGTACGTCGTGTTGGGCTGCACGGTGACCGTCTGGCTGCACCGGGCGTTGTCGCTCGCGGTCACCGCGCCCTGCAGTGCCTTGGAGCCGCCGTGCACGGGCGAGGAGACGATCGAGCCGAGGTTGCCGGTGCAGGTCCAGGGGGAGAGGCCGCCGGACTCGAAGCCGGGGTTGGTGAGGAGGTTGGCCGCCTGGGCCGTACCGGGGAGGGCGACGGCCCCGCCGAGCGCGAGGGCCGCGGAACCGAGCAGAGCGAGAAGCCGGCGTCTGGGACGCCCGAATATGTGGCGCACGCGATCTCCCTGTGGGGATGGGGGTGTTCGGGAGTGCAGGGGAGTGCGGAAGCGTTGCGCCAACGAATTTGGTATGGACCAATCTGCCTGTCAAGGAGAACGACGGAATTGGTCCATACCGGTGAGGTGAGGCGCCCCCGAAGAGGCGCGGGAAAACGCGTGGCGAGCCCCGGCGGAACCCGCAACCGGCCTGCGGCCTACAGGGGCAGCGTCTCGGCAGCGGAAGCCGCCTGCACGGGCGAGGGCACGGCCGACAGCAGCATGTCGGCCGAGTCCACCCGCTGCCGCGGAAGCGCCGCCGGCACCAGCGGGCGCGGCCCGGACACCACCGTGTAGTCCTGCCCGAGGAAAGGCGGCTCGATGAACCCCGGGTCCTCACCCAGCGCGAGCCGCACGGCCGCCCAGGGCACGTTCACCCCGCAGAGTGACAGCTGGTGCAGTCCGCCGGCCGGCCGTGTGTTGACGTCGAGCAGCACCGGGCGGTCGCCGAGCATGCGGAACTGGATGTTGGACAGGTGGTGCAGGCCGAAGCCCTCGGCGATCAGCCGGGCCGGTCCCAGCCACCGCTCGTCCAGGGTGAAGCCCCGCCGGCGGCCGTTCTTGGTACGGCCCACCGCGAGCCGCACCCGGTTGTCCGCTCCGGTCAGGCAGTCGACGGACACCTCGGGCTGCTCCAGGCGCGGCATCACCAGCCAGTCCACCGGCTCCCCGGCCCGCTCCAGCGCCTCGACGACCAGGTCCAGCTGCACATACGGGCCGGGGAAGCCGGCGAGACCGGCCAGCGAGAAGGGGGCGCGCGTGATCACCCGGAAGCCGACCCCGCCCGCCCCCGACGCCGGTTTGAAGCAGGCCTTGTGCCCGGCCGCCTCCAACTCGCCCACGGCAGCAAGGAGTTCGTCCGCCGTGCGCACCCGCCACCAGGGCGGCACCGGGACGCCGACGGAGCGGACCGCCTCGTACGCGGTGCCCTTGTCCTCGAACACGGCCACCGCCTCGGGTGTCGGCGCCAGCAGTGCCGTACCCGCCGCCGCGAACTCGGCGCGGTGCGCCACGATCGCCGCCTGGTGCAGCCGGGGCACGAAGACGTCGATGCCCCGCCGGGTGCACTGGTCGAGCGCGTACTCGACGTAGGCGGCCGGGGACAGCCCCTCCGGCTCCAGGTCGGCGGTGTCGGCGGCGGCCAGCACGGGCGAGTCGGGATCCCCGTGCGTGGCGTGGATCTCCACCGCGCGGTCGCTGGGATTTCTCCGCAGCTGATCCATGAAGAACACGTTCTCCGCGTACGTGCGGTTGAGCCAGACGCGTACGCGAGAGAGCATGCAGGCCGCCTTTCGGGGGTGTGCGGGCAGGGCTGAGCGACCCGTGCCCGGGCAGGAGAGAGGAAGGGACACCAAACGGCCCTGCGGAAAGGGAAGAGAGGGGCGTTGGTGTTGGGGCGATCATACGGCTATCAAGAGCCCCCGCGTGCAACGCCGATGTTACGGATCCCCGGGAGCCGTTGGGTGGACCAGGGCCTCTTGTCCGTCGTCCGGGAATGTGTTCTGGTGGTGTGGGCGAGCCGGTGATCGAAAGGGGCGCAGGGTGGAGTCGACGGCCGGGGCCGGACAGCTGCTGGCCATCAGCGACCTGCACATCAGCTATCCGGAGAACCGCGCCCTGGTGGAGCGGATGCGCCCCGGCGGCGACGACGACTGGCTGATCGTCGCCGGTGACGTCGCGGAGACCGTCGCCGACGTCCGCTGGGCCCTCGGCACGCTCGCGGGCCGCTTCCGCAAGGTGCTGTGGGCGCCCGGCAACCACGAGCTGTGGACCCATCCGAGCGACTCCGTCACCCTGCGTGGCGTCGCCCGCTACGAGCACCTGGTCGAGGTGTGCCGGGAACTGGGCGTGGTCACCCCCGAGGATCCCTACCCGGTGTGGCACGGCGCCGGCGGCCCGGTGGCCGTCGCCCCGCTGTTCCTCCTGTACGACTACTCGTTCCTGCCGGCCGGCTGCGCCACCAAGGCCCAGGGGCTGGCCTACGCGGAGAGCACGGGCATCGTCTGCAACGACGAGTACCTGCTGCACCCCGACCCCTATCCGACCCGTGAGGACTGGTGCCGGGCCCGGGTCGCGGAGACGGAGCGCCGGCTCGCCGAGCTGCCCGCGGACCTGCCGACCGTGCTCGCCAACCACTACCCCCTGGACCGGCATCCCACCGAGGTCCTGTGGCACCCCGAGTTCGCCATGTGGTGCGGCACCGAGCTGACCGCGGACTGGCATCGCCGGTACCGCGTGGCCACAATGGTGTACGGCCATCTGCACATCCCCCGTACCACCTGGCACGACGGAGTCCGGTTCGAAGAGGTCTCCGTGGGATATCCCCGTGAATGGCGCAAGCGCCCCGGGCGCCCGGGAAAGCTGCGCCGCATCCTGCCGATGGAGGTGGACGCCGGTGATCGAGGAGCTGCTCCCGGAGTCGGTCGTGGCCGTGGAGGCACACCGTGACGACCCGCTGTGGGACGCCCCGCTGCACCCGGAGGAGGAGGTGCTCGTCGCGCGCGCCGTGGCCAAGCGCCGCCGTGAGTTCGCGGCCGTGCGCGGCTGCGCCCGGCGCGCCATGGAGAAGCTCGGTGTGCCGGCGCAGGCCGTCGTCAGTGGCGAGCGGGGCGCCCCGCGCTGGCCGGAGGGTCTCGCCGGCAGCATGACCCACTGCGACGGCTACTGCGCCGCCGCCCTGGTCCGCGCCACCGACCTGGCCTCCCTGGGGATCGACGCCGAACCGCACGGGCCGCTCCCGGAGGGCGTGGGCTCCTCCGTCTTCCTGCCCGCCGAGGCGGAGCGGCTCGCCCTGCTCGCCGGGCAGCGGCCCACCGTGCACTGGGACCGGCTGCTGTTCAGCGCCAAGGAGTCCGTCTACAAGGCGTGGTACCCCCTGACCCGCAAGTGGCTGGACTTCTCCGAGGCCGACATCACCCTCCTGCCGGGGGCCGACGGCGCGTCGGCCGGCACCCTGCGCGCCGAACTCCTCGTCCCCGGCCCCCTGGTCGGCGGCCGCCGGCTGCGGTCTTTCGACGGCCGCTGGGCCGTACGCGACGGAGTGGTGGCCACCACCGTCGTCGTACCGCACTTCTGACGGCGGCCACCGTCGCCCGCGTCGCGGCGCGTGCGTGACGGCGGGCACCCGCCCGGCCGGTCAGGCGGTCGGGCACCATGCGCGCAGCAGCCGGAAGAACTCCTCCTCGTTGCCCGCGAGTCCCGCCCGTGCGAGAGCCGCCTCCGCCTCGGCCAGCACGGCGGGCGGGACGACGGCGGGCCGGTCGCCGTCCGGTGGCCCGTCGAAGGCGGCGCGCACCGTGTGCAGCAGCCGCAGGTAGGCCTGTACTGCGGTGCGCTCACGGTCGGTCAGTACGGCGGTGGGCATCGGTCGGCTCTCTCCGGGTAGGCGTCACGGTCACGCGCCCTGCGGCGCCGCGCGCCGTGTCGTACGGCGCACGCTCCCAGCTTGCCGTCCACCACTGACAACGCCGTCCGGCTCCGTGTCGGTTCGCCCGCTCAGCGGAGGAGGAACCGTGCCCGCGCCCCCTGGACGCGGCCGGCGCGCACGGCACGGCCGCGCCGGGCGGGGCGGACGACGGAGACCTCCAGCGCTCTCCTGCCGGGCGGCGCTCCCGCACCGTGCCGCGCGCCGGCGCGCGGGGCCCCGGTCGGCGGTGCGGACCGGGGTGTCCCGGGGACGCCTCGATGCGGCCGGCCGGGCCGTCGCGTAGCACAGCGCCCAACCGGCGGCCCGTGTACGGCACTTGGCGTCCGGCGGCAGGCCGAAGGCCGCACGGCCGGAGTACGTCTTCGGCGACGGCCGGAGCACGTCCCTGGCGGTGCCCGCGGTCCTGCCCGGCCTCACGCCTCGGGTCGTTTGACGCTCTCCAGAAGCATGTCGAGCCACTCCGCGACCTTGTCCCGGTGCTGGTCGGTGGGCAACTGCGCGGCCCGCCAGGCGATCCCGCGCACCCCGTGGTCCTGCAACAGCCGTTCCAGCGGGTCCTCGGCGGCCTCGACCGCGGCCCGCTCCCGGTCGGCGAGCTTCTGCAGCAGCTCCTGCTCGGTGCGCTGCAGTGCGCCGGCCAGCGCCTCGGGATCCTCCGCGGTGAGGAAACCGGCGTGCACCCGGAAGAAGCGCTGGAGCGCGTCGCAGTGCTCCATCGTGGGCCGCCGGTCGCCGTTGATGAGGGCGCCGGCCTGCTGCCGGGACATGCCCGCCCCGTCGGCGATCTCCTGCTGGGTGTACTTGCGGCCGTTGGGCTTCAGCCGGGTGCGGCGCAGCAGGTCCAGGCGCTGCAGAAAACGGGCCTGGACGTCCGGTTCGCCCGCGGGCCGCCCGCTGAGCAGGGCCTTGACCACCGGCTCGGGCACCCCACAGCCGGTGCACAGGCGCCCGACGTCGAAGACCTCGGCGTGCGGTACACCGAGCCGGTCGGCGAGCGCGGTGACGCGGGCGACGACGGCCGGCAGCTGGGCGGTCGCCGCGGCGCCCGGATCCTCGTAGCCATCCGTCACCGACAGAACTCCTACGTCTCTCGAGGGCTTCAGACGCGTGCGTGTTCTCGCAAGCGGTCGCCGTGAACTTCCCGGAGATTAGCGGGTGCCTCGAACTCACATCCAGGTCTCGCCACAACTGTGGCGAATTTCAGCCGTCAACCGGCATGAAATGCCACGATAGTTGACATCGCTTGGGGCGGGGCAGCAGGATCACATCGCCGCGTGAAGGCCGCAGAGGCAAGAGGGGTGACCTCCCGATGGCACATCAGGCAGGAGGGCCCGTCCCCGAGACCTGCGAGACCCAGGCGTACCTTGCGGACTACGCCATGCTGCTGGAGGCCCTGCCCTTCCCGTCCCTGGTCGTCGACCACCGCTGGAACGTGGTGACGGCCAACGGGGCGTTCGAGGCACTCTTCCGTGGCGTGCGCCCTCATCCGACGGCCATGCCCGGTGACAACTTCCTGAGGTTCGTCCTGTTCCACCCCGACGCGGCCGACGTCCTCGGCGACCACGAGCCGGGCTGGTGCCTGCCGATGCTGGCCCACCTGCGCACCGCGCTGGAGACGTGCGGCCACGATCACGAACTCCAGGCGGTCCGCCGGGACATCGCCCAGGACCCGCTCATGGAGGCCGCCTACCGGCAGGGGCTGCCGCACTGGATCCGGGCTGTCGGCGAGGCCGCGACGCGGCTCGACGGGGCGGTGCGGCTGCTGCTCCACCCCGATCCGCGCCGGGGCCCCGTCGAGTGCCGGATCGTGGAGGAGACCCCCCAGACCCTGCGGGACCTCGGCCACCGGCGCCTGACGATGGTCCTGCGCGACCCCCGCCGGACGGCCTCGGCGGTGCGCCGCCCGCGCCGGCCCCGTGGCACGGCCACGCATCTGACGGTCGTCCCGTCGCCCGAGGACTGACCCGGCACCGCCGGTGTTCAGGTCACCGGCGGCGCCGGGTCAAGAGTGCCCGCTCCCCTGACGCGGGCGGCTCGCACCCCAGGTTACGCAAACAGCTTGCGTAAATTGCGCTACGCTTGCGTTCATGACGCGACGACTTGCGGAAGTGGCGAAGAAGGTCGGGGTCAGCGAGGCCACGGTCAGCCGGGTGCTCAACGGCAAACCCGGAGTCTCCGAAGTCACCCGGCAGGCGGTGCTGTCCGCCCTCGACGTCCTCGGCTACGAGCGGCCCACCCAGCTGCGCGGCGAGCGCGCCCGGCTCGTCGGCCTGGTCCTGCCGGAGCTGCAGAACCCCATCTTCCCGGCGTTCGCCGAGGTCATCGGCGGCGCGCTCGCCCAGCTCGGACTCACCCCGGTGCTGTGCACGCAGACCAAGGGCGGCGTCTCGGAGGCGGACTACGTCGAGCTGTTGCTGCAGCAGCAGGTCTCCGGCGTCGTCTTCGCCGGCGGCCTGTACGCCCAGGCCGAGGCGCCGCACGACCACTACCGCCTGCTCGCCGACCGCAACATCCCCGTCGTGCTGGTCAACGCGGCCATCGAGCACCTCGGTTTCCCGAGCGTGTCCTGCGACGACGCCGTCGCGGTGGAGCAGGCCTGGCGGCACCTGGCCTCCCTCGGCCATGAGCGCATCGGCCTGGTCCTCGGCCCCGGCGACCATGTGCCCTCGGCCCGCAAACTGGCCGCGGCCCGGGCCGTCGCCGGCGACCTGCCGGAGGAGTACGTGGCCCGCGCCATCTTCTCCATCGAGGGCGGTCACGCCGCCGCCTCCCGGCTCATCGACCGCGGCGTCACCGGCATCATCTGCGCCAGCGACCCCCTCGCGCTCGGCGCCGTCCGGGCGGCCCGCCGCAAGGGGTACGACGTCCCCGGCCGGATCTCCGTCGTCGGCTACGACGACTCCGCCTTCATGAACTGCACCGAACCCCCGCTCACCACGGTCCGCCAGCCCATCGAGGCCATGGGCCGTGCGGCCGTCGAGCTGCTGAACGCGCAGATCGGCGGCACCGCCGTACCCGCGGAAGAGCTGCTGTTCGAGCCGGAGCTGGTGGTGCGCGGATCCACCGCGCAAGCGCCGCGCGACTGAGACGGGAGACCGAGCGGACTCTTTCCATCCGCCTGTCAAATAATTACAGATTCTGCGCGACATCTTGCGATCCGGTGTCGGCGGTGCTTGAGTGTGCGGCGCCCACTGCTCCTGCCACGAGGGGTCCACCGATGAGAAGCACCGGGTTCCGCCGTACTTTTGTCGCGATCGGCGTCTGTTCGTCCCTCGCCCTCGCCGCCACCGCCTGCGGTTCGGGCGACGACGACTCGGCGAGCGGCAAGACCCGCATCACCGTCAACTGCGAGCCGCCCAAGAGCGCCAAGGTCGACCGGTCGTTCTTCGAGGAGGACCTCGCCTCCTTCGCGAAGCAGAACCCGGACATCGACGTCGTCGCGCACGACGCCTTCCCCTGCCAGGACCCGAAGACCTTCGACGCCAAGCTCGCCGGCGGCCAGATGGAGGACGTCTTCTACACGTACTTCACCGACGCCAGGCACGTCGTCGACATCCGCCAGGCCGCGGACCTCACCCCGTACCTCAAGGAGCTGAAGAGCTACGACAGCATCCAGAAGCAGCTGCGGGACATCTACACCGTCGACGGCAAGGTCTACGGCATCCCGCGCACCGGCTACTCGATGGGCCTGATCTACAACCGCAAGCTCTTCGAGAAGGCCGGCCTCGACCCCGACAAGCCCCCGGCCACCTGGGACGAGGTCCGCGCCGCCGCCAAGAAGATCGCCGCCCTCGGCAACGGCACCGTCGGATACGCCGACTACAGCGCCCAGAACCAGGGTGGCTGGCACTTCACCGCCGAGATGTACGCGCAGGGCGGGGACGTCGTCAGCGCCGACGGCAAGAAGGCGACCGTCGACACCCCCGAGGGCCACGCCGTCCTGCAGAACCTGCACGACATGCGGTGGACCGACAACTCGATGGGCAGCAAACAGCTCCTCGTCATCAACGACGTGCAGCAGATGATGGGTTCGGGCAAGCTCGGCATGTACCTCTCCGCCCCCGACAACCTCCCGATCCTGGTCAAGGAGAAGGGCGGCAACTTCAAGGACCTCGCCCTGGCCCCCATGCCCGGCGGCAAGGGCACCCTCATCGGCGGCGACGGCTACATGTTCAACAAGAAGGACACGCCCGCCCAGATCCGCGCCGGCCTCAAGTGGCTCGACCACATGTTCCTCACCCCGGGATCGGGTTTCCTCGGCGACTACGCCCGCGCCAAGAAGCACGACGCCCCCGTCGGCCTGCCAGAGCCGCGCCTGTTCAGCGGCGCCGCCGACGCCAAGGACCAGGAGATCAAGAAGGCCAACGCCAACGTCCCGGTGGAGAACTACCAGGCCTTCCTCGACGGCAACCAGAACCTCCGGATGAAGATCGAGCCGCCGAACGCCCAGCAGATCTACTCCGTCCTCGACGGCACCGTCTCCGCCGTCCTCACCAAGAAGGACGCCGACATCGACCAGCTCCTCGAGGAGGCGTCCGGCAAGATCGACAGCATCCTGGCCCGGAGCTGACCGCCATGACCAAGACGGCCGAGCGGCGCCCCCTGGCAGGGGCCGCCGCCCACCCGGTCCCGGCGCCGCCCCCGGCAGGGGACCTGAGGCGGCGCCGCCTCATCGACCAGGCCCGTGCCTACGCCTTCCTCCTCGGCGGCCTGATCTGCTTCGCCCTGTTCTCCTGGTACCCGGCGATCCGCGCCGTCGTGATCGCCTTCCAGAAGTACACGCCGGGCTCGTCGCCCGAATGGGTCGGCACCGCCAACTTCACCCGCGTCCTGCACGACCCCGAATTCACCGCGGCCTGGCGCAACACCCTCACCTTCACCCTGCTCGCCCTGCTCCTCGGCTTCGCGGTCCCCTTCGTGCTCGCCCTCGTCCTCAACGAGCTGCGGCACGCCAAGGCCTTCTTCCGGGTCGTGGTCTACCTGCCCGTGATGATCCCGCCGGTGGTCAGCGCCCTGCTGTGGAAGTGGTTCTACGACCCCGGAGCCGGCCTCGCCAACGAGGCCCTGCGGTTCCTGCACCTGCCCACGTCCAACTGGTCCAACGGCGCCGACACCGCGCTCGTCTCCCTCGTCATCGTGGCGACCTGGGCCAACATGGGCGGCACCGTCCTCATCTACCTGGCCGCCCTGCAGTCCGTCCCCGGCGAGCTGTACGAGGCCGCCGAGCTGGACGGCGCGAACCTGCTCCAGCGCATCCGGCACGTCACGATCCCGCAGACCCGGTTCGTGATCCTGATGCTGATGCTCCTGCAGATCATCGCCACCATGCAGGTGTTCACCGAACCCTTCGTCATCACCGGCGGTGGCCCGGAGGACGCGACCGTCACCGTCCTCTACCTCATCTACAAGTACGCCTTCCTCTACAACGACTTCGGCGGCGCCTGCGCCCTCAGCGTGATGCTCCTGCTCCTGCTCGGCGCCTTCTCCGCGCTCTATCTGCGGCTCACCCGCTCCGAGGGGGACGCATGAGCAGCACCACCCGCACCCTGATCTCCCCGGCCACCCTCGCCCGCCCGCGCGGAAAGGCCCTCTACTGGACGGTGTTCACCGCCGTCGTGATCCTCTTCGCGCTGGCCTTCCTCTTCCCGGTCTACTGGATGGCGACCGGAGCGCTGAAGTCCCCCGACGAGGTGGCCCAGACCCCGCCGACCCTCGTGCCGCGCCACTGGAGCCTCGGCGGCTACACCGACGCCTGGGACCTGATGGAACTCCCGCAGCACCTGCTGAACACGCTCGTCCAGGCGGCCGGCGCCTGGGCCTTCCAGCTGGTGTTCTGCACGGCCGCCGCCTACGCCCTGTCCAAGCTGAGACCGGCCTTCGGCAACGTGATCCTCGGCGGCATCCTCGCCACCCTCATGGTCCCGGCGCAGGCGCTCGTCGTCCCCAAGTACCTCACCGTCGCCGACCTGCCGCTCATCCACACCAGCCTGCTCAACGACCCCCTCGCCATCTGGCTGCCGGCGGTCGCCAACGCCTTCAACCTGTATCTGCTCAAACGGTTCTTCGACCAGCTGCCGCGCGATGTGCTGGAGGCCGCCGAGATGGACGGCGCCGGCAAGCTGCGCATCCTGTGGTCGGTCGTCCTGCCCATGTCCCGGCCGGTCCTCGGCGTGGTGTCCATCTTCGCGCTGGTCGCCGTCTGGCAGGACTTCCTGTGGCCGCTGATGGTCTTCTCCGACACCGGCAAACAGCCGATCAGCGTGGCCCTCGTCCAGCTGTCGCAGAACATCCAGCTCACCGTGCTCATCGCCGCGATGGTGATCGCCAGCATCCCGATGGTGGCGCTGTTCCTCGTCTTCCAGCGGCACATCATCGCCGGGATCAGCGCGGGCAGCACCAAGGGCTGAACCGCCCTGAGAACCCCGAGACAGAAAGGCACGCACCGTGGGACAGCCCACCCCTGCCCGCAACTCCGACTGGTGGCGCTCCGCCGTCATCTACCAGGTGTACGTCCGCAGCTTCGCGGACGGCGACGGCGACGGCACCGGCGACCTCGCGGGCGTCCGCGCACGGCTGCCGTACCTCGCCGAACTCGGCGTGGACGCCCTGTGGTTCACCCCCTGGTACCTGTCACCGCTGAAGGACGGCGGCTACGACGTCGCCGACTACCGGACCATCGACCCGGCCTTCGGCACCCTCGCCGAGGCGGAGAAACTCATCGCCGAGGCGCGGGAGCTGGGCATCCGGACCATCGTCGACATCGTGCCCAACCACGTCTCCGACCAGCACCCCTGGTTCCGGGCCGCGCTGGCCGCCGGGCCCGGCAGCCCGGAGCGCGAACTGTTCCACTTCCGGCCCGGCCGCGGACCCGACGGCGAACTCCCTCCCAACGACTGGCCGTCGCAGTTCGTCGGCTCCACCGAACCGGTGTGGACACGGCTGCCCGACGGCGACTGGTACCTGCACCTGTTCACCCCCGAGCAGCCGGACCTCAACTGGGCGCACCCGGCGGTCCGCCAGGAACACGAGGACATCCTGCGGTTCTGGTTCGAGCGGGGCGTCGCGGGCGTCCGCATCGACTCGGCGGCCCTGCTCGCCAAGGACCCGGACCTGCCCGACCTCGCTTCGCACCCCGAGCCGCACCCGTTCGTCGACCGCGACGACCTCCACGACGTCTACCGCTCCTGGCGCGCCGTGGCCGACGCCTACGACGGCGTGTTCGTCGGCGAGGTCTGGCTGCCCGACCCCGAGCGCTTCGCCCGCTACCTGCGCCCCGACGAACTCCACACCGCCTTCAACTTCTCCTTCCTCTCCTGTCCCTGGGACGCCGAGCGGCTGCGCGCCTCGATCGACACCACCCTCGCCGAGCACGCCCCCGTCGGGGCCCCGGCCACCTGGGTGCTGTGCAACCACGACGTCACCCGCACGGTCACCCGGTACGGCCGTGAGGACACCGCCTTCGACTTCGCCACCAAGGCCTTCGGCACCCCGACGGACCTGGTGCTCGGCACCCGCAGGGCCCGCGCGGCCGCCCTGCTGTCGCTGGCGCTGCCCGGCTCGGTGTACGTCTACCAGGGGGAGGAGCTGGGGCTGCCGGAGGCAGCGATCCCGCGCGAGCGCATCCAGGATCCGATGTACTTCCGCTCGCAGGGCGCCGACCCCGGCCGCGACGGCTGCCGGGTGCCGCTGCCCTGGGCCGCCGGTATGCCGCATGCGGGCTTCGGTTCCCCCGGGGAGCCGTGGCTGCCGCAGCCGGCCGACTGGCCCTCGTACGCCGTGGACCGGCAGCAGGACGACCCGCACTCCATGCTCTCGCTCTACCGCGAGGCCATCGCCACCCGCCCGGTGTTCGGCGACGACCCCCTGACCTGGCTGCCCGCCCCCGACGGCGTCCTCGCCTTCTCCCGCGCGGACGGCGTGCTGTGCGTGGTGAACCTCGCCGCCGCCTCCGCCGAACTGCCCGCGCACTCCCGGCTCCTGCTGAGCAGCGGCCCGCTGGACGACGCGGGCCGGCTGCCCCAGGACACGGCGGCCTGGCTGCGCGCCTGAGCCGACCGCGCACCGCTGTCCCCACGCACCCCCACCACGAAGGGATCAGCACATGCACAGCAGCACCGCCAGACACGTCAGGAGCATGCCGGCCGTCGGGGCGGTCGTCGCCCTCGCCGCCGGCATGCTCGTCACCGTCGCCCCCGCCGCGCACGCGGCCTCGGGCGCCACGCTCCCCTTCACCTCCGTGGAGGCCGAGTCGGCGACGACGAACGGCACGAGGATCGGCCCCGACCACACCCAGGGCACGCTCGCCTCCGAGGCCTCCGGCCGGCAGGCCGTGCGGCTGACGTCCGGACAGCGCGTGGAGTTCACCGTGCCGCGCGCCTCCAACGCCGTGAACCTCGCCTACAGCGTCCCGGACGGCCAGTCCGGCTCGCTGAACGTGTACGTCAACGGCACCAGGCTGGCCAGGACCATCCCGGTGACCTCGAAGTACTCGTACGTCGACACCGGCTGGATCGCCGGCGCCAAGACGCACCACTTCTTCGACGACGCCCGGCTGCTGCTGGGACAGAACGTCCAGGCCGGCGACAGGATCGCCGTCGAGTCGACCGGCACCCAGATCACGGTCGACGTCGCCGACTTCGAGCAGGTCGCCGCAGCCGCCGCCCAGCCCGCCGGCTCGGTCTCCGTCGTCTCCAAGGGCGCCGACCCCAGCGGCAACGGCGACTCCACCCAGGCCTTCCGGGACGCCATCGCCGCCGCCCGGGGCGGCACGGTCTGGATCCCGCCGGGCGACTACCGCATCACGTCCTCCCTCAGCGGTGTGCAGAACGTGACCCTCCAGGGCGCGGGCAGCTGGTACTCGGTCGTGCACGCCTCCCGCTTCATCGACCAGTCCAGCTCCTCCGGGAACGTCCGCATCAAGGACTTCGCGGTCATCGGCGAGGTCACCGAGCGCGTCGACTCCAGCCCGGACAACTTCGTCAACGGCTCCCTCGGCCCGAACTCGTCCGTCTCCGGCATGTGGATCCAGCACCTCAAGGTCGGCCTGTGGCTCACCGGCAACAACGACAACCTGGTGGTGGAGAACAGCCGCATCCTCGACACCACCGCCGACGGCCTCAACCTCAACGGCACGGCCAAGGGCGTCCGCGTCCGCAACAACTTCCTGCGCAACCAGGGCGACGACTCCCTCGCCATGTGGTCGCTGAACTCACCGGACACGAACTCCAGCTTCGAGAACAACACCATCTCGCAGCCCAACCTCGCCAACGGCATCGCCATCTACGGCGGTACCGACATCGCCGTGAAGAACAACCTGATCTCCGACACCAACGCCCTCGGCAGCGGTATCGCGATCTCCAACCAGAAGTTCCTCGACCCCTTCCACCCGCTGTCCGGCACCATCACGGTCGACGGCAACACGCTGGTGCGCACCGGAGCGATCAACCCCAACTGGGACCATCCGATGGGTGCGTTGCGCGTCGACTCCTACGACAGCGCGATCGACGCGACCGTGAACATCACCAACACGACGATCATCGACAGCCCGTACAGCGCCTTCGAGTTCGTCTCCGGCGGCGGGCAGGGCCACCCGGTGCGCAACGTCAACGTGGCCGGCGCGACCGTGCGCAACACCGGCACGGTCGTGGTCCAGGCCGAGACGCCGGGCGCGGCCACCTTCAAGAACGTCACCGCCACCCAGCTCGGCGCCGCCGGGGTCTACAACTGCCCGTATCCGGCGAACGCCGGCTCCTTCGCCCTCACCGACGGCGGCGGCAACTCCGGCTGGTCCAGCACCTGGACGGACTGCTCCACCTGGCCCCGGCCCGGCCAGGGCGACCCCGAGCCCGACCCGGGCCGCAACCTCGCCAAGGGCCGCCCGGCCACCGCCACCGGCTCCCAGGACGTCTACACGCCGGGCAGGGCGGTCGACGGCGACGCGAACACCTACTGGGAGTCGGCGAACAACGCCTTCCCGCAGTCCTGGACGGTCGATCTCGGCTCCTCCTACGCCGTGCGCCGCCTGGTGCTGAAGCTGCCGCCGTCCGCGGCCTGGGGCGCCCGTACCCAGACCGTCACCGTGCTCGGCAGCACCGACGGCTCGAACTACTCCACCGTCGTCGGCTCCCAGGGCTACCGCTTCGACCCGGCCACCGGCAACGCGGCCACCGTCTCCCTGCCCGCCGGCACCGGTCTGCGCCATCTCCGCCTGAGCGTCAGCGGCAACACGGGCTGGCCGGCCGGGCAGCTCAGCGAGGTGGAGGCGTACCTGACGCCCTGAGCGGCCCCCGCCCCGACCCGCACCGGTCGCCGCCGCGTCCCGGATCAGTGGATCCGGGACGCGGCGGTCCTGGCCAGGGCCAGCGTCCGGGAGCGGTCCGGTGCCGTAGGGCTGCCCGCGTCACCGAGCACGATCAGGGTCCGTCCCACGACCACCAGGACCAGGTTCTCCTGGACGGTGAAGGTCCCGGTGGTCGCGGTGACCGTGGCGTGCCACGACGCGTCGCCGATCCGCGCCGTGCCCCGCGGCACCACCCGCTCCGTCCCGGTGGTTCCGTCGCTCCAGCCGATGGAGAACTCGACGCAGCCGGCCAGCGTGCGCACCGCCCGCCGCAGCTCCTGACGCGCCCCGGTCCCCGGCAGCCCGCGTAGCACCTGCTGGAGGAACGGTCCGCTCCGGCTCTGCGCGAAGGTGGCTCTGGCCTCGACCGCGCCGGGGCGGTCACTGCCGTAGGACTCCAGTGCGTTGAGCGCCGTGAGGCATCCGGGGCGGTCGGAGCGAGTCGGAGGCTCGTCGCGCAGCACGGTCCTCGCATAGCCGGTCGGCAACTGGGCCGTGGTGAGCAGGGCCGCGGACAGCGCGGCGGCGCCGGGAGCGGACGGCACGGCGGTCGGGAACGGCTGCGTCGGCGGCGCGGCGTCCTGACGGTGGTCCGTGTCACAGCCGGTGAGGGCGGTACCGGCCAGCACCGCCGTCACGACCGCCACGGCGGAGGGCCGCCGCCGTGGCCGGGGGCGGGCGGTCGGCGCGGCGGATCTCCGGCTCATGTGTGCCTCCTGGGCGTGGGCGGACGGTGGAGCGCGGCCGGTCAGCGGCCGTAACGGAAGTACAGGTCGCAGCGCAGGGCGGAGGCGGCCAGAGCGTGTCCGTCGACGGGCCCCGACGGGTTTTGCAGCAGCACGGCGGAGGCGGCCCGCAGTACGGGATCGTCGGGACCGCCGAGCAACTCGGCCGTGGCCGAACGGCTTTGCGGGTTGCTCCACAGGGCTGTCCCGCCCAGGGACAGCGCCCGGCAGACGAGGGCGGTGTCCGCGCGCAGGGCGGCCGTCCGCGACTCCTCGGGCGGCAGCAGCGGCAGCTGCTCCAAGGGGACGATCCGGTCACCACCGCCGGAGACCGCGGGGCGCGACGGGGACACGGACGTGTCCGCGTCCCCGGAGGGCCCCGGCAGGCCCGGTTCCGCCGGGGGACCGGTGGCGGACACGGCAGGCGAGGCCTCGGCCGGGCCGCCGCCGAAGGCCGCCCAGCCGGCCCCGGACGCGATCACCAGCGTGGCGGCGGCCAGCGGTACCCAGAGCCGCAACCCGCCCTCGGCTTCCGGACCCCGCAGCCTCGCCCAGCCCGCGGGGGCCACGGGCAGCAGCGCCCCGACGACGGTCGTCACCACCCCCGTCACCCACCAGGGCGCGTCGATCACGGCCCAGCGGATGTCCGGGGCGGCCCCGGCCGCCGACAACCGGGCGAACAGGAACCAACTGCCGAGCGGCACGGCCAGGAGGAGCCCGGACAGCCCGACCGCCGCCGCACACGCGGGTGCCGAACGGGGACCGTCCACCGACGCCCCGAGGGCGCGGGCCAGGGTCGTGGTCCACAGGCCGAACAGCGCCCCGCCGACCAGGAGCGCCAGGACCAGGGCCGGAAGCTGCGCGTGCGGCACACGGGCCAGGGAGAGCGCCGTGGCCAGCCCGTCCACCGTGGGGGTGTCCCGTACCCAGTCACCGGTGGCCCGTCCGGCGAGCTGGCTGCCCAGGAGCACACCGAGACCGAGCGCGGCTCCGGCCCGCGCCGAGCGCCGGCCGGAGGCGTCCCGGTGGTCCACGGCGACGGCCCGCCACCACGCCACGGTCACCACCCCGGCCACCGCCCAGCCGGTGAGCAACCCGGTCACCGTGTAGGCGAGTCGGGTGTGCGCGGGCATCAGGGCCGCCACCAGCAGGGCGAGGTCGGTGAAGACGAGGCCCGCGGCGACTCCCGTGGTGAGGCATTCCGGGACCGACAGGCCCCAGGAGCGCGCCGGCCGGCCGAGAACGGCGAGCCGCGTCGCGGGTGTGGGGTGTGTGGCCAGGCCCAGGGCGCGCACCAGGCGCTCGACGCGGCGCGGTGGGAGGGCCGAGCCGATGTACGCGGCGGTCGCGCCCTTCGGCGCCCGTGGATCCGCCGCCGCGGCCAGGTCCGCGTCGTGCTCCCGGACGCGCAGCACGGCGCACAGGGTGAGCAGCACCACGGCCAGGACGATCGCCATCCGCACCAGCAGGCCGGTCCCCAGCAGGCCGGAGTCGCGGGCCAGCGCGAAGGCCATCGGCAGGGTCACGCCGAGCAGCAGGAGCCACCAGGCCGCGACGGCCAGCCGTACCCGGCCCACGTCCCGCAGCCGCAGATGGGCCAGTTCGTGGCGGAACAGCGCGTCCACGCGCCGGTCGTCCAGCGCGAAGACGTGGGAGTCGGCCACGATCAGAGGCCGGCGGACGGTCCCCGACGCACGCGCCCGGACCCCGACGCGCCGGCCGCGCACCCACAGCACCGGCCGGGGCCCTGATCCGTCGGGCAGCACGGCGGCCAGGCGCTCGGCGAGCGGGGAGGAGAGGTCCGGCACGGCCCGCCACCGCCACAGGCCGAGCCGGTGTCCGGCGGCTCGGCAGAGCACCGCGAGGGCCAGCAGCGCGAGCGGTCCGCACACCACGACCGCCGACTGCGCGAGCCGTACGTCGTCCACGCAGCCGGTGAACCGGGCGAGAACCTCGTCGGGCGCGGCACCGGCACCGGCACCGGCGCCGGGCAGGCAGGCGAGTTGGGCCTCCGGCCAGTTGTCCCGGCCCAGGACCAGCCACCACCAGGCGGCGAACGAGGCACCGGCACCGGCCACGAGGACCAGCAGAGCCAGCCGGGTGGTGGTCGGCAACGGAAGCGGACTGGAAACCAGCGCGCCGGCGACAGCACGCCGTTCAGTGACGCCGGTGCCGGTGCCGGTGCCGGTGCCGGTGCCGGTGGCAGTGCTGGTGCCGGGGGCGGACGGTATCGGGGACGGGGACGGAACGGGGTCTCCGGGCACGGCGTTCACGACGGCGCCGGATGCACGACGTCGGCAACACCACCCGCCTCCGTCCGGAGCCCCGCCCCCGCAACCGGTGCCGGCCCGGTCCTCGATCCTGCCGCAGGCCCGGTCCGAGGCCCTTGCTCCGGTCGGGTTTCCGGGCCCCCGTCCGGCCGTGTCGCAGGCCCGGTCCGAGGCCCTTGCTCCGGTCCGGTTTCCGGTCCACCGCCCGGCCCTGGCTCCGCAATCCGGCCTGGTTCCGGGTCCGTCCCCGTCCCCGGGTCCGTCCCCGGCTCCTGGGCCGTCCCCGGCTCCGATTCCGCACCGGCTTCCGGTGCGCCCGTCCCCGGCTCCGGTTCCGCACCGGCCTCCGGTGCCGGGTCAGTGCCCGGCACCGGTGCCCCGCCGCTCGGCGGATCCGTGTTCGCCCGTACGACGGCCACGACGATGACCTGGGCGCAGGTGTCGGCCTGGGCCACGGACAGACCGGCGGCACGGCCCTGGGCCACGGCCCAGTCCGCGAGTTCCTGGCGGGTGACCTCGGACAGTTGCGGGACGGCCCCGGTCAGTGCCGCCCGTCTGCCCTCGGCTCCGGCCCCGCGCCGCCGTGCCCACCAGCGCTTCAGCCGGGTCCCGCCCGCCTGGACGCGCCCGGAGGCGAGGTCGGCGAGGACCTGTGAGACCACCGCCACGAGAACCGGCAGCACCACCGCCGATTCGACGCCGATGCCCAGCGGGTCCCCGGCGGGCCGGTGCAGGGGCTGCGGGGGATGGGGCCGCGCGGCGTACGCACGGCAGGTCGCGTCCAGTTTCTCCAGTTCGGCCGGAGCGACGCGGCGGACCACGTCGCGCAGAACATCCTGACCCGTGCGGTGGTACATCAGTTCCTCCCCTGAGGACGGACCGGCGGTGCACTGGTGCGGACGGGGATGACCCCGGCGTCCAGGCGGTTCAGGAGCGCCCGCCGCGACGGCGCCGGGTGACGCCGACGGTGACGGTGGTGGCGAAGACGAGGGCGGCCACGGCGACCGCCACGACGGCTGCGGTCGTCCCGGGGCCCGCGAGCACGTCCCCTCCGGAGCCGTCGGGCCGGGCCGACGGCGCGGGTGCGGCGGCCGACGGGGGAGAAGAGGACGGGGGAGAGGAGGACGGCGCGGTCGGCGTGGTGGCGGAAGGAGCGCCGGCCGGTGTCGCCGGTTCCGTCGGACCGTTCGCCGGCACCGTCACCGGGGTGGTGCCCGGCGTCGGTGCGGTCGCCCCGGCGACCACGGAGTAGGACGCCTTGCCGTCCATGAGGGTCACCGGGTCGACCGAGGTCGTGGGCTGGATCAGGCCCTGTGCGACGAACTGGAGGGTGGCCGGCGTCGGCACGTCGGAGGCCAGCGAGACGCGCAGGGGGACACGGGCCGCGTCACCCGCCGGAAGCGAGCCGGCGGACGGCGGTCCCGCGTCGGTGCCGAGGTAGCCGCTGAGTGCGGTCTCGCCCGGGGTCAACCGCACCGGGCGCCAGACGGACGGTCCGGCGTCGAACCACTCCACGGTGACCTGATCGGGTGTCAGCCGGTCGGCAGGCGGCGCGAGCCGGATGCCGACGGCCACGATGAAGCTGTCCGTGATGTCGGTGTCCAGCGTGTTGTGGAACGTGGCGTCGATGACCAGCGCGTCACCGCCCGGCACCACCTGCCCGGAGCCCGGCGTCAGTTCGGCGTAGGGAGCGGCCGGTTCCGCGGCGTACGCCGGCGTGGGGGAGAGGCCCAGCGCCACGAATGACGCCGCGCAGCTCAAGAGGGCCGCGCACAACGCTGTACGGCGCACGAGCACCAGCTCCCCCCGACACGCCCCCCGGCGCGCTCTCTGGCGTGATGCCGGAGAGTTTAAGGGATAATCCACCTTAAAGAGCAGTCACTTCATATTCGGTCAATAAAGAACAGAAGTGAATTCCTGGGCCCTCTGAGGTCTCTCAGTACGCGGTGGTGTCGGGGTCCACGACGACGTCGTACGACGGGGTGGACAGGGAGTGCAGCGGGGAATCGAGTTTCTCCGTGCGCAGGATGTAGGTGCCCTCGGTCAGATCCCCGATCGGCTGGTAGCGGCCGGTGAAGTCGGGCTCCGTGCCGGTCCAGTACCCCGACCCGAGGCTGTGTTTGAGGACCCATCCGTTCGGCTGGACGATCGCGGGGTACACCGGGCCGAGCGCGTCCTGTGTGAGGGTGAAGGACGCCCCGGCATGGGCGTTCGCGCCCGGCGCGGCGGACAGGGTGAAGGAGAAGTAGCGGACGTTGAACGGCGCACCCGAGGTCAGTGCCGGGCAGTCGCGGGCGGTCACGGGACCGTCCAGGACGCCGAGTTGCAGCGGATCGGTGAAGGTGCCGCTCCCGGTGAGGCTGCCGCAGTCCCGTTCCCCGTCCCCTTCCCCGGTGGGCGGTGCCTCCTCGGCGGCCGTGTCGTCCTCGCTCTCCGCCTCCGGGTCGTCGGAGGCCGTGCTCTCCTCGGTGGGCGTCTCCGCCACGGGTTCCCGGGTCGTGGGAGTCGGCTCCGACGAGGAGCCGGCGGCACTCGGCGTCGTCGCCGAGGCGGTGTCGGGCGCGGACTCGGAGACTTCCGCCGACGGGGACTGTGCCGTACCCGACCGGTCCTGCGGCGAGCCGCCGCAGCCGCTCGCCAGCAGCATCGCCCCGAGCACCAGCGCACACTCCGGCGCACACTTTCGGATCATGGTTCCCTCCCCCTCCCGCGCCGCCCGGAAGGGGCCGGCGGGGCGTCATGTGCGCGGGATATTACTGCTCTTCGACCCTTCGATCCCCCCATATCGGGACTTCTGCGAACCGGTGCCCGGCCGGCCGCCCGTGGTGCTCGGCACCGCACGGACCGCCGAGTTTCACACGGACGCCACCAGACCCTTCCCTGACGTTTGTTGCTCTTGGAACACTCGCTCCGCGCAGATTCCGTCATCTGACGGCGTCGCGCACGTCAGGACGAGAGGATCCTCACTCATGCCCGAAGTCAACCGGCGGCGATTCCTTCAGGTCGCGGGCGCCACCACGGCGTTCACGGCGCTGTCCAGCAGCATCCAGCGTGCGGCCGCCCTGCCCGCCCACTACCGCACGGGTTCGGTGGACGACGTCGAGCACATCGTCGTCCTGATGCAGGAGAACCGTTCCTTCGACCACTACTTCGGCTCGCTCAGGGGAGTCCGGGGCTTCGGCGACCCGCGCCCGGTCACGCAGAACGGCAGGTCCGTCTGGAAGCAGTCCGACGGTACGAAGGACATCCTCCCCTTCCACCCGGACGCCGACGACCTGGGTCTGGCCTTCCTCCAGGACCTGCCGCACGGCTGGAACGACGGGCATGTCGCCTTCAACCAGGGCCGGTACGACAAGTGGGTGCCCGCCAAGTCCTCGACGACGATGGCGTACCTGACCCGCAACGACATCCCGTTCCACTACGCGCTCGCCGACGCCTTCACCGTCTGCGACGCCTACCACTGCTCGTTCATAGGCTCCACCGACCCCAACCGCTACTACATGTGGACGGGCTACACCGGCAACGACGGCAAGGGCGGCGGCCCGGTCCTCGGCAACGACGAGGCGGGCTACGGCTGGACGACGTACCCCGAGCGCCTGGAGCAGGCCGGGGTCTCCTGGAAGATCTACCAGGACGTCGGCGACGGCCTCGACGCGAACGGCGGCTGGGGCTGGATCGACGACGCCTACCGCGGCAACTACGGCGACAACTCCCTGCTCTACTTCAACCAGTACCGGAACGCGGGGCCCGGCGACCCGCTGTACGACAAGGCCCGCACCGGCACCGACGCCCGCAAGGGCGAGGGCTTCTTCGATCAGCTGAAGGCCGACGTGAAGGCGGGCAGGCTGCCGCAGGTCTCCTGGATCGTCGCCCCGGAGGCCTTCACCGAGCATCCCAACTGGCCTGCCAACTACGGCGCCTGGTACGTCTCCCAGGTCCTGGACGCGCTCACCTCCGACCCCGACGTCTGGGGCAGGACCGCGCTGTTCATCACCTACGACGAGAACGACGGTTTCTTCGACCACGTCATCCCGCCCTTCCCGCCGGGCTCCGCCGCCCAGGGCAGGTCGACGGTGGACCCCGCGCTCGACCTGTTCAAGGGCGACGCCGGGCACGCCGCCGGCCCCTACGGGCTCGGCCAGCGCGTGCCGATGCTGGTCGTCTCGCCGTGGAGCAAGGGCGGCTACGTCTGCTCCGAGACCCTCGACCACACCTCGATCATCCGGTTCATCGAGCGCCGCTTCGGGGTGCACGAGCCGAACGTCTCGCCTTGGCGGCGCGCCGTCTGCGGCGACCTGACCAGCGCGTTCGACTTCTCCCGCAAGGACACCGCGCCGGTCGCGCTGCCGTCGACCGCCGGCTACCAGCCGCCGGACCACGATCGCCACCCCGACTACGTGCCCACCCCGCCCGCCAACCCGGCCCTGCCCAGGCAGGAGCGGGGCAGCCGACCCACCCGTCCGCTGAAGTACGCCCCCGTGGTGGACGGTTCGGCGGACACCGCCGCCGGGAAGTTCACGCTCACCTTCGCCTCGGGGGCGCAGGCGGGCGCGGCCTTCCTCGTCACCTCGAACAACCGCACCGACGGCCCCTGGACCTACACCACGGAGGCCGGCAAGACCCTCTCCGACACCTGGAACTCGGCCTACTCCGGCGGCTCCCACGACCTCGCCGTGCACGGCCCGAACGGCTTCCTGCGCGTCTTCAAGGGCCGGGGCAAGACCGCCGGGCCCGAGGTCACCGCCCGGCACGCCGGCGACCGCCTGGAGCTGACCTTCACCAACAAGGGTTCCGGCACGGTGCGGCTGAAGGTGGTGAACGGCTACGGCGGCAGCCCCTTCGCGGTGAGCGTACGGCCCGGGGCCGAGGTGCGGCGGACCGTCGACCTCTCGGCGAGCAAGCGCTGGTACGACCTGACCGTCACCTCGGAGGCCGACCCGGCCTTCCTGCGCGGCTTCGCCGGGCACGTCGAGAACGGGCTGCCCGGCGTGAGTGACCCGGCGATCGTCACGGGGTGAACAGGCGTTGAACACCGTTCCGTGCGGACTGGTCAGGTACCGGTCACATCAGGGTAGTGTGCCCCGGTGACCACGCAATCGAACACTCCTGCAGGCTGGTACCCGGATCCGCACGGAGCGGCTCAGACGCTCCGCTACTGGGACGGCGCGCAGTGGACCGAGCACACCAACCCGGCGCAGCAGGCCGCCGGGCAGGCTCCCCAGCAGCCGGCCGCCCACATTCCGCAGCAGCAGGCCCCCGACGCCAAGGTGCAGCGTCAGGTGCAGCAGCAGGCCGGCGTCGCGGCCGGCGGCCCCGGCGGCGGCACCCTCTTCACCGAGCCCGTCCTGGTCGTGAACCAGAAGGCCAAGCTCATCGAGCTGACCAACGAGTACAAGGTCATGGACCAGGGCGGCCGGGAGATCGGCTCGGTCACCCAGGTCGGGCAGGGCGTGCTGCGGAAGATCTTGCGGTTCGTCTCCAGCCTCGACCAGTTCCTCACCCACAAGCTGGAGATCCGTGACGCCTACGGCCAGCCGCAGCTGCTGCTGACCCGGCCCGCGAAGATCTTCAAGTCCCGGGTGGTCGTGACGCGTCCGGACGGCTCGCCGGTCGGCGAGATCGTCCAGAAGAACATGATCGGGAAGATCAACTTCGCGATGATGGCGAACGGCCAGCAGGTCGGCGCCATCAAGGCGGAGAACTGGCGGGCCTGGAACTTCGCGATCGTCGACCACGCGGACAACGAGGTCGCCCGGATCACCAAGACCTGGGAGGGCCTGGCCAAGACCCTGTTCACGACCGCGGACAACTACGTCCTGCAGATCCACTACCAACTGCCCGAGCCGCTGCTGAGCCTCGTGGTGGCGACGGCCCTGACCGTCGACACCGCCCTCAAGCAGGACGCGCGCGGCTGGGGCTGAGCCCACCGCGCCGGAGCAGCACGGCCGCGGGGGGGGGGGGGGGGGGGGGGGGGGGGGGGGGGGGGGGGGGGGGGGGGGGGGGGGGGGGGGGGGGGGGGGGGGGGGGGGGGGGGGGGGGGG